>NZ_PVBL01000027.1:0-91785 GCF_002968555.1 Neorhizobium sp. T6_25 | reverse complement strand
GTCCCCTTCTGGCCTGCCGGCCATCTCCCCCACAAGGGGGAGGGGCTTCCCCGCTCCATTGTACCCTTGAGATGGATTCGAGGCGTCGCCACGAGTTTTCTCCCCCCTTGTGGGGGAGATGGCCGGCAGGCCAGAAGGGGACTTTTCTCGTTCCTTCTGCTTTTTCTTGTCTTCCTCGCCCCCCTCCCGGCCTTTGCCGTCAACCCCGACGAGGTGCTCTCCAACCCCGTGCTCGAGCAGCGCGCCCGAAATCTTTCGGCGCAGTTGCGCTGCATGGTGTGCCAGAACCAGTCGATCGACGACTCCAATGCGGAGCTTGCCCGCGACCTGCGGGTGCTGGTGCGCGAGCGGCTGGCGAACGGCGACACGGACGATCAGGTGATAGACTACGTCGTGTCCCGCTACGGCGAGTTCGTCCTCCTGAAGCCGCGGCTCAGCGCCAAGACGATGATCCTGTGGGCCACTCCCGTCCTGCTACTGCTGGTCGGTGGCGTGGCGATCCTGGTTTTTGTCCGCACGCGGCCCAGCCAACGCGCGGTTGCGGCGCTCTCCGCCGAGGAACAGGCGCGCATCGAAGAGCTTTTAAAAAAATAGGCGGCCGAAACAGACCACCCCAAACATTACCAATATTTCATTCGTCCGCCACCTGCAGTTAACCTGCGAGCGCCTATATCTCTTGTCATCCACCGCCTGGCTGACCTCCAGCCAAAATGACTGAAGAGAAGAAGGTAGCTTAAAACATGCGCAATATCGGACGTCCCTCTCTGAAGACCGTCTTGAAGACCACCACGGTTGCTGGTCTTGCCGCGGTCATGCTCTCGAGCGGCATCCCGGCTCAGGTCACGCAGTCCCTTGCTGCTCCGGTCAGCGTCACCGCACCGCAGGCCCCGAGCTTTGCCGATGTCGTTTCGGCCGTTTCCCCTGCCGTCGTTTCCGTGCGCGTCCAGTCCGACGCCCAGCCCGTTTCCGATGACACCAGTTCGTTCAGTTTCGGCGGCCGCGGCTTCGACCAGCTTCCCGATGACCATCCGCTGAAGCGGTTCTTCCGTGAATTCGGCGGCCAGGTGCCGGGCGCTCCCGGTGCTCCGGGCGACCGCAACAACCGCAACCAGGATCGCGCCGACCGCAATGGCCCGCGGGGGCCGGATAGCAACCGTCCTCACCGCCTGCGCCCGGCGGCACAGGGCTCCGGGTTCTTCATCTCCGAAGACGGCTATGTCGTTACCAACAATCACGTCGTTTCGGATGGTTCCGCCTACACGGTCGTTTTGAACGACGGCACGGAACTCGAAGCCAAGCTGGTCGGCAAGGACAGCCGTACCGATCTCGCAGTCCTCAAGGTCGACGCCACCAGCCGCAAGTTCACCTATGTCAACTTCGCAGATGACTCGAAGGTCCGCGTCGGCGACTGGGTGGTTGCCGTCGGCAACCCGTTCGGCCTTGGCGGCACGGTCACCGCAGGCATCGTTTCGGCTCGCGGCCGCGACATCGGCTCCGGCCCCTATGACGATTATATCCAGGTTGATGCGGCCGTGAACCGCGGCAATTCCGGCGGCCCGACCTTCAACCTCTCCGGCGAAGTGGTGGGCATCAACACCGCGATCTTCTCGCCGTCGGGCGGCAATGTCGGCATCGCCTTTGCGATCCCGTCTTCCACCGCCAAGGACGTCGTTGCCGACCTGATGAAGGACGGCAAGGTCGATCGCGGCTGGCTCGGCGTGCAGATCCAGCCGGTCACCCAGGATATCGCCGACTCGCTTGGCCTCAAGGAAGCGACCGGCGCCCTCGTCGTCGCTCCGCAGGAAGGCTCGCCGGGCCAGAAGGCCGGCATCAAGGAAGGCGACGTCATCACCGCCGTCAACGGTCAGCCGATCAAGGATGCCCGTGACCTCGCCAAGCGCGTTGCCGCCTTCGGCCCCAACACCAAGGTCGATGTTGACCTGTGGCGCGACGGCAAGGCGCAGAAGATCCCGGTCACGCTCGGCAATCTCCAGAGCGACGAAGCCGCCGCGGCCACGCCGAAGCAGCCCGACGCTCCGGCGCCCTCCAGCGACAAGGCGCTTGCCAGCCTCGGTATCACTGTCGCTCCGGCCGAGGACGGTTCCGGTCTCTCGGTCACCGACGTCGATCCGGATAGCGAAGCCGCTGCCCGCGGCCTGAAGACCGGGGAAAAGATCGTCTCGGTCAACAACCGCAAGGTCACCAGCGCCGCCGATGTCGGCAAGGTTCTCGACCAGGCCCGCAAGGACGGCCGCACCCGCGCGCTGTTCCAGGTGGCCGGTGAAAACAACACCAGCCGCTTCGTCGCCCTGCCGATCAACGAAGGCTGATTTCTCAAACAGGTCGCAAGGTCAGGGCGCCGCCGGCAACGGTCGGCGCCCTTCTTCTTTCCATGGAGCGAGTGATGGAGACGGATACCCGATATTCTGCCGGCACCGCAGATTCCCGTAGTGCAAAGACAGGCGCGGACGCTATTGTCCCGCACATGAAGATTCTGGTGATAGAAGACGACTTGGAGGCGGCAGCCTACATGACCAAGGCCTTTCGCGAGGCCGGGATAGTGGTCGACCATGCAAGCGACGGCGAGAGCGGTCTGTTCATGGGAACCGAGAATTCCTACGACGTGATGGTCATCGACCGCATGCTGCCGCGCCGCGACGGGCTGTCCGTCATCAGCGAACTGAGAAAGCGCGGCATCAATGCGCCTGTGCTGATCCTTTCGGCGCTCGGCCAGGTGGACGACCGCGTGACCGGCCTGCGCGCCGGCGGCGACGACTATCTGCCGAAGCCCTACGCCTTCTCCGAGCTTCTCGCCCGCGTCGAAGTGCTCGGCCGCCGCAAGGGCACGCCGGAACAGGACATGGTCTACCGGGTCGGCGACCTGGAGCTTGATCGGCTGTCGCACGAAGTGAAGCGCGCCGGCAAGGAAGTGCTGCTGCAGCCGCGCGAATTCCGCCTGCTCGAATATCTGATGAAGAATGCCGGCCAGGTGGTGACCCGAACCATGCTGCTCGAAAACGTCTGGGACTATCACTTCGATCCCCAGACCAATGTCATCGACGTGCATGTCTCGCGGCTGAGATCGAAGATCGAGAAGGATTTCGAAAAGCCGCTTCTGAAGACGATCCGCGGCGCCGGTTACATGATCAAGGACGAGGGGTAAGCCGAGTTGCTGGCACGCGTCCGCCTGATGTTCCGCTCGACGGCCGTGCGGCTGTCGGCGCTCTATATCCTGCTCTTCGCCTTGTGTGCGGCCTTCCTGGTCATTTACGTGACGGCGATGTCCGAACGGCTGCTGGCGCAGCAGACGCGCCAGTCGCTGCAGGAGGAAGTGCAGGAGATACAGCGCGCCTATGAACGGGGCGGCGTCAGCCTTCTCCTGCGGATGATGGAGCGGCGAGCCCGCCAGCCGGGCGCCAACCTCTATGTGATCGCGGGGCCAAACGGCGAAATGCTTGCCGGCAACGTCGCCGCGGTGCAGCCCGGCGTGCTCGACGAACAGGGCTGGACGGACATTCCCTTCACCTATGAACCCTATACGGAAGTGGACCGCCGCGGCCGGCATCTGGCGACCGCCAACGTCATCCGCCTCGACAACGGTCTGCGGCTGCTGGTCGGCCGCGATCTCGGCGACCCGAGCCGGTTCCGCGGCATCGTGCGCCGGGCGCTGATGGTGGCATTGGCCATCATGGGCGTCGGAGCGCTGGTGATCTGGTTCGGCATCGGCCGCAACGCGTTGAAACGCATCGACCGCATGTCGGCGGCGAGCCAGAAGATCATGGCCGGCGACCTTTCGCAGCGCCTGCCGGTCGGCAAGTCCGGCGACGAATTCGATCGGCTGTCGGATTCGCTGAACGCCATGCTCGGACGCATCGAGAAGCTGAACGAGGGTCTGCGCCAGGTTTCCGACAACATCGCCCACGACCTGAAGACGCCGCTGACGAGATTGCGCAACAAGGCAGCCGATGCGCTGGGCGAGGATCGTGCGGACGTGCGCCGGACGGCCCTCGAAGGCATCATCGCCGAATCCGACCAGCTTATCCGCACCTTCAACGCGCTGCTGATGATCTCCCGTGTCGAGGCGGGCTCGATCGCCGCGGAAATGTCCGATGTCGATCTGTCGGCGATCTCCGCCGACAGCGCCGAACTCTACGAGCCGGCGGCAGAGGAGGCCGGCCTGTCGCTCACCACCGAACTCGAACCGGGTCTCGTGGTTACCGGCAACCGGGAGCTCATCGGGCAGGCGATCTTCAATCTCCTCGACAATGCGATCAAATATGCTTCCGAGGGAAGCCAGACGCCGAAGATCGGCGTGAAGCTTGCCAGGAGCGACGGCACGCTCAGGCTCTCCGTCTGCGACAACGGCCCCGGCATCCCGGCCAACAAGCGGGGCGAAGTGACCAAGCGGTTCTTTCGCCTGGACGAAAGCCGCTCCAAACCTGGCACCGGCCTCGGCCTCTCGCTGGTCGAGGCGGTAATGGAGCTGCATGGCGGCGCGCTGGAACTCTCCGCCACCGACGAGACGAATGCCACGGCGCCGGGGTTGACGGTCACCATGGTCTTTCCCGTGCCGAAGCCCTAAGTTTCGCCAGGGAAGAATCACGGGAGGTGCCAGTGTCGGAGACCGGAAATCGGCTCGATACGGTGAAGGCGGAGGTGATCCGCCCGCTGAACCAGACGGAAACCAAGGCGGCGATGGCGGCCTTGAAGGATATCGGCAAGTCCGAGCCTTCGGTCGCGCAACTGCTTGGCAAGGACAGCGCGCTTAAGGATTTCATCGTCGCTGCCTTTACCCTCTCGCCTTACCTGCGCGATACCGCGGTCATCACGCCAAGGCTTTTGACGATCGCAATCACCGAGCCGCTGGAGCCGACGCTGGAGCGTCTGGTGGATACGGCCCGCCGGGCCTGGCAGAAGACGGACGGCAAGGCGCCATCCGAAAACGAGGTGATGGGCGCGCTGCGTGCCGGCAAGCGGGCCTTGAGCTTCCTCGTGGCGCTTGCCGATCTCGCCCGTATCTTTTCCGCCAGGGACACGACGCGCTGGCTTAGCCTGTTTGCGGAAGCCTCCGTCGCGGCGGCGATCGACCACCTTCTGGTCGCCGGTCATGAGAGCGGCAAACTGAAGCTCGCCGACCTCGAAGAACCGAGCATGGACTCGGGCCTGATCGTACTCGGCATGGGCAAGCTCGGCGGCCGCGAGCTCAACTATTCCTCCGATATCGATATCGTCGTCTTCTTCGACCCTGAAACGGGCATCCTTGCCGATCCGCTCGACGGGTCGGAAGTCTACGGCCGGATGATGCGGCGGCTGATCCGCATCCTGCAGGAACGCACGGCAGACGGCTACGTGTTCCGCACCGACCTGCGCCTGCGCCCGGATCCCGGCTCGACGCCGCTCGCCGTCTCGCTCGATGCGGCGCTGATCTACTACGAGGGCCGCGGCCAGAATTGGGAGCGGGCGGCCTTCATCAAGGCGCGGCCGATCGCAGGCGACATTGCCGCCGGCGAAAACTTCATGCGGCTGCTGACGCCCTTCGTGTTTCGCAAATATCTCGATTATGCGGCGATCGCCGACATCCATTCGATCAAGCGGCAGATCCACGTGCACAAGGGCCACGGCGCGATCGCCGTGAAGGGCCATGACGTCAAGCTCGGCCGTGGCGGCATCCGCGAGATCGAGTTCTTCGCCCAGACCCAGCAGCTGATCGCCGGCGGCCGCATGCCGCCCCTGCGGGCGCGCGAAACGGAAGCGGCGCTGAAGGCGCTCGCCGAGGCGCGGTGGATCGCGCCTGATATCGCCGCCGAATTGACCGAGGCCTACTGGTTCCTGCGCGATGTCGAACACCGCATCCAGATGGTCCACGACGAACAGACCCATAACCTGCCGCAAACCGAGCCCGAACTGAAGCGTATCGCCTTCATGCTTGGCTTTGCCGATACCGCCAGCTTTTCCGCCAGGCTGGAACATGTGCTGAAGACTGTCGAAAAACGGTATGCCCGGCTGTTCGAACAGGAGGCAAAACTGTCCGGCGGCGACGGCAATCTTGTCTTCACCGGCCAGCAGGACGATCCGGGCACGTTGAAGACGCTCGCCTCGCTCGGCTTCGAACGCCCGGCCGATATTTCCCGCGTCATCCGCACCTGGCATTATGGCCGCTACCGCGCCACCCAATCGGCCGAGGCGCGCGAGCGGCTGACCGAGCTGATGCCGGCGCTGCTGACGGCGTTCGGCGAGAGCAAGCGTGCCGACGAGGCGCTGCTACGGTTCGACAGTTTTCTGAAGGGTCTGCCGGCCGGCATCCAGCTCTTCTCGCTGATCGGTAACAATCCGCCGCTGCTGGCGCTCATCGTCACGATCATGTCCTCGGCGCCGCGGCTTGCCGATATTATCGCCTCCAAGCCGCATGTCTTCGACGGCATGCTGGATCCCGGCCTGATGGCCGAATTGCCGACCCGCGACTATCTCTCCTATCGCCTGGAGGCATTCTTGACCGCCGGCCGGCACTACGAGGAAAAGCTCGACCGGCTGCGCATCTTTGCGGCCGAGCAGCGTTTCCTGATCGGCATCCGGCTGCTAACCGGGGCGATCTCGGGTGCCCAGGCGGCACGTGCCTTCACCCATCTCGCTGACCTCCTGATCGATGCGGCGCTCAAGGCGGTGACGGCGGAGATCCGCAGCGCCCATGGCCTTTATCCGGGCGGCCGCGTCGCCGTCATGGGCATGGGCAAGCTCGGCAGTTTCGAACTGACTGCCGGTTCCGACGTCGATCTCATCCTTCTCTACGATTACGATAGCGAGGCGCCGGAAAGCGAAGGCAACAAGCCGCTCGATTCCAGCCGCTATTTTACCCGCCTGACGCAGCGGCTGGTCGCAGCGCTTTCGGCGCCGATGGCCGAGGGCGTGATCTTCGAGGTCGACCTGCGCTTGAGGCCGTCGGGCAACAAGGGGCCGGTTGCCACCCGCATCAACGCCTTCGGAAAATACCAGCGCCAGGAGGCCTGGACCTGGGAACACATGGCGCTCACCCGCGCCCGGCTGATCTGCGGCGAGGAAAGCCTTGTCGACGAGGCGAAAGGCCTGATCCGCGAAGTGCTGTCGACCAAGCCCGATATCGCCAACGTCGCCAAAGACGTGGCCGAGATGCGCGAGCTGATCGAGAAGGAAAAGCCGCCGCGCGATATCTGGGATTTCAAGCTCATTCCCGGCGGCCTGATCGATATCGAGTTCATCGCCCAGTATCTGCGGCTGATAGCGCCGGCCAGGGGCATGACGCTCGATACCTATGGTTTCAGCACGGAAGAAGCCCTGAAGGCGCTCGGCGAAAAGCTGATGAAGCCGGCCGATCTCGATATCTGCGTCGAGGCGTTACGGCTTTTCACCGAGCTTTCGCAGATCGTCCGGCTCTGCGTCGACGGACCGTTCGATCCGGGCGAGGCGCCCGCAGGGCTCGTCGAGCGCGTCTGCCGGGCAGGGGATTGCCCGGATATCCGCACGCTGGAGGGCGAGGTAAAGCGGCTTTCGAAGGCGGTGCGGGGAATATTCCAGTCGGTCGTCCGGAAGTGAGGGCGCCTCCGCCCCTCATCTGGTTTCGCGGTCGACCTCAGGCCACTCGCTTGCGGCCGACCAGCATCGGCTGGTCAGGGATCAGCAGCGAGACGACGGTGCCTTCGCCGACCCGTGAACGGATCCGCATCTTGCCGCCGTGCAGGCCGATCAGCGAGCGGGAAATGGCAAGTCCCAATCCCGAGCCGCCCTTGCTCTTGGCATACTGGCTCTGCACCTGCTCGAACGGCTGGCCGATCTTGTTGAGCGCTTCCAGCGGAATGCCGATGCCGGTATCAGCGATCGTCAGCAGCACCCCTTTTTCCATCTTGCGGGCACGCAGTTCGATCCTGCCGCCGTGGTTGGTGAACTTGACCGCGTTGGAGAGGATGTTGAGCATCACCTGCTTCAGTGCGCGGCGATCGGCCACCATGTGGAGGCTGTCGCAGAGGCGCTGATGGATGGCGATCTGCTTGTCCTGGGCCGAGATCGAGGTGAGGCGGAGGCTTTCCTCGATCAGCGGCTTCAGGTCGACCGCCTCGCACTGGATGCGCATGTGGCCGGCCTCGATCTTCGACATGTCGAGAATGTCGTTGATGACGTTGAGGAGATGTTTGCCGCTGTCGTGGATGTCCTTGGAATATTCCGAATATTTCGGCGAGCCGAGCGGTCCGAACATGCCGTTCGTCAGGATTTCCGAGAAACCGAGGATGGCGTTGAGCGGGGTCCTGAGTTCATGCGACATATTGGCGAGGAATTCCGACTTGGCCTTGTTGGCGGCCTCCGCACGGTCCTTTTCCGCCTGATAATTGGCGTTGGCGATCGAAAGCTCGGACTTCTGGCGCTCCAGTTTCTTCTGCGAGGAGGAGAGGTCGCCGATCGTTGCCATCAGCCGGCGCTCGCTGTCGCGCAGCCGCTCCTGGTGGCGCTTCAGCAGCGTGATGTCGGTGCCGACCGAGACCAGGCCGCCATCACGGGTGCGGCGCTCGTTGATCTGCAGCCAGCGCTCGTCGGCGAGCTGCACTTCCGTGGTGCGCGAAAGGCCGCTGCCGTCCGGATCGGCGACGCGGCGCTCGATGACCGGGCGCGCGGCGGCGGCGTTGACGGCGTGACGCTCGGTGCCGGGCACCAGCACGCTGTCCGGCAGGCCGTAAGCCTGCTGGAAATGGGTGTTGCACATCACCAGGCGGTCGTTCTTGTCCCAGAGCACGAAGGCTTCGGACGTGCATTCGATCGCGTCCGCAAGACGCTGGTCGGCCTCGGCGTAACGCTGGGCGAGGCGGTGCTGCTCAGTGACGTCCATGGCGATGCCGATGACGTGGGTGCGCCCCTGGCTGGTCTTCACCAGCTGGGCGCGGGCGCGCATCCAGACATAGTGGCCGGCCGCATGGCGCATGCGAAAAACCTGGTCGACCTGCTTGGCATTTCCGCGGCTGATGGCGCGGGCGAGCGCGTAGATATTGCCGTCGGTCGGATGCATCATTCGTGCCGCGTCGGTAAACGAGATCACGTTGCCGGCAGGCGGCAGGCCGAGCATCTCGTACATCGAACCCGACCAGAACAGGCGCCGGTTGCTGACGTCGAAATCCCACAGCCCGCAACGGCCACGCGACAGCGCCGTCTCGATGCGCAGATTGGATTCGACGAAGGTTTCGTCAGCCTCTCGGGCGCGTTTCACCTGCATGTAATAGGCGTAGAGGATGACCAGCAGGATCGCCGAAATGCCGGTGAAGAGCGTGACGTTGAGGGACACGTCGTGGCGCCATGCCAGATTGATGCTCTCCAGCGAATAGGCCGCCACGATCAGCGCGCCTTCGCTGCCGACCATCTCGATGGCCGCATAGTGCGGAACTTCGCCGAAATAGGTCTCGATCACACCGCTCTCGTCGCCGAACCGCCGCAGCGCCGCGGTTTCCGGCAGGACGGAGGTCAGGCGCCTGCCGACATAGCTGGCGGCCTGCTTGGTCCCGCCGAAGATCCGGCCGGTTTCGTCGACGAAGAGGAAGAAGGCCTCGGCCTCCAAGCGTTCCTGCGGCAGAAAGGTACCAAGGCGTTTTTCCGCGGCGGCGCGGTCCCGACCGATGAGTGCCGTTGCGTCGCCTGAGAAGGCAGCACTCGCGGTGGCCGCCATCAGCGCGGTCGCCTGCCGTGCGGCATCTTCCATCCGCGTGTATTCGGAGACGATGCCGAGAATGCGCGATGCGGCAACGACGGTGAGGAAGGCGATGATAAGAAGAGGGATCGAACGCTTGAGAACGAGTTCCACCCGCGGCATCTGCCGCGCGATGGGCTTGACGGAGAGTCGGGCCTCATCCGGGATGACCCGCCGCAAATTTCCAAGGCTTGGAAATTTTAGACGCAGCCGCCCCTCGGCCGCGGTTACCCGCTGCACGTCCGACATGGTTTTCATGGTGTCCCTCATGGTGATTCGGCGCGCCGCTCGCCCGAATCTGCCTTAATGAATCATTAGTGATTCTTCGTGTCCAGAGGCTTGCTAAGATTTTTTTAACGATTTGATTCAATTGCGAATCGGAAGAGTCCCGCGGGGGCGGCAAACCGGCCGTCTCAGGAGACGGCCGGGCTTTCGGAAAGGTTGGTGCGGGTGGCCGCGATCGAAATCACCGCCAGCGTGATGATTGCACCGCCATAGACATACGCGGTATTGGAGAGGCCAAGCGACGGCGCGATCAGTCCGGCGACAATGGCCGGGATCGAAAAGGCGAGGTAGCTCTCGACCAGGAAGGCTGCGAACAGGCCGGCCCGTTCGTGGCTCTCGGCAAGCGGCAGGACGATCTTCAGAATGTTCGAGAAGATCGATCCGAACCCGAGACCGGCCACCGCCGTGCCGAGGAAGAGAAGCCAGACCGCCTGCAGGTGTACGCCGGAGAGGGTGATCAGGACGCCGATCATCAGCGCGGTCGTGCCGGTCGAGAGAACCCGCTGCGGCGTCCATGCGCGGAACAGGAAGACCGAGGCGGTGGCGCTCAGCATCAGCGTCGCGACCACCGTACCGCCGACGAAGGGCGAGGTAATGCCGGTCGCAACCGCAACCAGCGTCGGCATCAGCGACAGATAGAAGCCGCCGAGCGCCCAGCCGGCGACATTGACCGGCGTGACCTTGAGCAGCGTCGCGCGGGCCCGCGGCGGCACGCTGATATGCGGACGCATGGCGGCGAGCGCACCCGGCCGTCCGGTGATGGTCTCCGGCATGAAGGCAAGCGCGATGATGCCGGCCACCGTCACGATGAAAAGAAGCGCATAGATGAGGTGCGTCGGAGCGGGTGCGAAGGCGACGAGCGTGCCGCCGGCAAGCGTGCCGACCATCAGGCCGAGGAAGGCGGTGATGCTGTTGAGTGTCGGCCCTCTGCGCTTGTCGGTATCGAGGATGGTCGCCCCGAAGGTCGGGAAGGCGATGCCGGTCGCGAAACCTTGGACGATACGGCCGACGAGCAGCATCGTGCCCGATTCAGCCAGCATGAAGACGATCAGCGCCGCGGCGTTGATGATCAGTGCCAGCAGGATCAGCGGGCGGCGCCCGAGATAGTCAGAAAGCCCGCCGACGGTCAAAAGCGCCGCGAGCAGCGCGAAAGAGTAGGAACCGAAGATCAGGGTGATCATCGCCGGAGAGAGATGGAAGAGCTCTTGGTAGAGATGGTAGAGCGGCGTCGGCGCGCTGCTGGTCGCGGAGATCAGCACCGCGAATATGAAACTGTAGACCGTCATCCGGAAAGCTGACGGGGAATTGGGCGAGGGGAGGATGCTGCTCATGGCGGTTCACCTTAACGCAAATTTTTAGCGTTAGCCGGATATAGTTGCATTGCTGGATTAATGCAATATCTTTGCATTAAGGAATTTTATATCTCCGGCACGTGCCGGCAAGGAGAACAGATTGGCCAGGGAAATGGTGCGCCAGGGTGGGCGCAGTGCCCGCATACAGTCGGAGGTGCACCGCACGGTTCAGGATCTGCTGAAGACCATGGATCGCGGCGAGATCACCGTGCCGATGATTGCGGAAAAATCCGGCGTGACGCCGTCGACCATCTATCGCCGCTGGGGGGATCTGTCGGAACTCCTGGCGGATGTCGCGGTCGCGCGCATGCGGCCGGTCGCCGACCCGGAAGATACCGGCGCGATGGGCTCCGACCTCGAAACCTTCATTCTTCAATATGCGGAGGAGATGTCGTCGAAGGTCGGACGCTCGATGCTGGCGGATGTGCTTGGCAGCATGGAAGGCGCCGCAGCGGGCCGCTGCTGCCAGTTCACCTATGATCACCTGGAGACCTTGCGCGAGCGCGCCCTGACGCGCGGCGAGAAAGCCTTCGACGTGAGCGAAGCGATCGACGTCGTCGTCGCGCCGATCATTTACCACATCCTGTTCGGTGACCGCGAGCTGACGACCGACTATTGCCGCTCGCTGGTTTCCCGCTTCCTGGAAAAATGCGCCGGCGCTTGAAGCCGGCGCCTCAGGCTCAGCTTTTCAGCATCCGCTCGACGATGTCTCGCACGTCGGTCGAAAGCGTTGCAGCCTGTTCGATCGTGGTCAACGCCGCGCGGGCATGGTCGGCGCGCTGGGGTTCCAGCGACCGCCACGAACGCATCGAGGTCAGGATCCGGGCCGCGAGCTGCGGATTGCGCGGATCGATCGCCAGGATCTGCTCGGCCAGGAACCGGTAACCTTCGCCATCGGCGCGGTTGAAGCCGGTCGGATTGCCGAAGGCGAACGTACCGATCAGCGAGCGCACCCGGTTCGGATTGCTGGCGATGAAGCGCGGGTTTTCCATCAGCGCCCTGACGCGGGCAAGCGCGCCCGCGCCGGGAATGGTCGCTTGGGTCGAGAACCACTTGTCGACGACAAGAGCATTGCCGTCGAAGCGCGCGAGGAACGTGGCGAGCGCGTCTGTCGTTTCCGGCGCGTCCGGGAAACGATGGGCGAGCACCGCGAGAGCCTGGGCGAGATCGGTCATGTTGTCGGCGGATGCGAAGGCTCCGGCCGCGCGGGCTGGCGTTCCTTCCGCGTAGGTGAGGTAGGACAGGGCGGTGTTGCGCAGCGAGCGCTTGCCGGCGCTTGCCGCATCCGGCGTAAAGGCGCCCTTGACTTTCATGTCCTCGAACAGGCGCAGGAAAGTCCTGGTTCCGGCCTTGGCGATCTCCGAAAGAATGGCGTGGCGGCCGGCATGGATCGCATCGGGGTCGTTGTTGCCGCCGAGTTCGCGGGCGATGTCGGCCTCGCTCGGCAACGTCAGCGCCTGGGCGCGGAAGGCGGGTTCCAAAGTCTCGTCGCCTGCGGCTTCCAGAAGGGCCGCGACGAAAGACGGGTCGCAGGTGATTTTCTTGCCGTCACGCGCGTTGCGCGCCGCCTGCATCAGGTTCGGCAGGGCAAGATCGGTCAGCGCCTGCCAGCGGGCGAAGAGGTCGGCGTCGTGGCGGGCGATATGGGCAAGATCGGCCGGCGTCTGGTCGAGATGCAGGTTGATCGGTGCCGAGAACGAACGGTTGAGCGACAGGACAGGACGGGAGGAAATGCCCGAGAAGGCGAAGGTCTGCCGGCGCTCGGTCAAATGCAGGACGTCGCCGGTGACTTCGCCGCCCGCGACCTTGGTCGGCACTGCCGCCGAGCCGTTGTCGAGGATGAGCGCGAAGGAGAGCGGGATGTGCATCGGCTCCTTGGCCGTCTGGCCGGGGGTCGCCGGGATCATCTGCTCGAGCGACAGCTTGAAGGTGCCGCTTGCCTGGTCGTAGTCGCTCGACACCGTGACCAGAGGCGTGCCGGCCTGGTGATACCAGAGCGAGAACTGCGTAAGGTCGCGTCCGCTCGCATCCTCGAACGACTTGACGAAATCCTCGACCGTCGCGGCCTGCCCGTCGTGGCGCTCGAAATAGAGGTCCATGCCCGCCTTGAAGTCGTCACGGCCGAGAAGCGTGGCGATCATGCGGGTGACTTCCGAACCCTTTTCGTAGACCGTGGTCGTGTAGAAGTTGTTGATCTCGCGGTATTTGGTCGGGCGGACCGGATGCGCGAGCGGACCTGCGTCTTCCGGGAACTGCTCTGATTTCAGGTGCCGCACCTCGGCGATGCGCTTCACCGCGCGCGAACGCTGGTCGGCGGAGAATTCGTGGTCGCGATAGACCGTCAGGCCTTCCTTGAGGCAAAGCTGGAACCAGTCGCGGCAGGTGATGCGGTTGCCGGTCCAGTTGTGGAAATACTCGTGGGCGATGATCGCCTCGATATTGGCGTAGTCCTGGTCGGTCGCGGTTTCCGAGTCGGCCAGCACGTATTTGTCGTTGAAGACGTTGAGGCCCTTGTTCTCCATCGCCCCCATGTTGAAGTCGGACACGGCGACGATCATGAAGATGTCGAGGTCGTATTCGCGGCCGAACCGCTCCTCGTCCCACTTCATCGAGCGCTTCAGCGCGTCCATGGCATAAGCCGCGCGTGCCTCCTTGCCATGCTCTACATAAATCTTCAGCGTCACCTCGCGCTCGGACATGGTGACGAACGTGTCCTCGACAACCCCGAGATCGCCGGCGACCAGCGCGAAGAGATAGCTCGGCTTCGGATGCGGGTCGAACCAGGCGGCAAACGCGCGGCCCTCGTCGTAACCGGCGCCGCCCAGGAAGTTGCCGTTCGACAGCATGACCGGGTTGGCGGCCTTGTCGCCGATGATGGTGATCGTATATGGCGCCAGCACGTCCGGCCGGTCCGGGAAATAGGTGATGCGGCGGAAGCCTTCCGCCTCGCATTGGGTGCAGTAGATGCCGTTGGTCCGATAGAGACCCATCAGCTGGGTGTTGGCTTCCGGATTGATGAAGGTGGTGACGGTGATTTCGAAGGGAACGTCGGCCGGCAGGTCGCGGATCGTCAGGCTTTCCGGCGTCGCATCGTATTGCGCCGCGGGCACTTCGTTCTGGTCGAGCAGCAGTCCGGACAACGCCAGTTCGTCGCCATCCAGCACCAGCGGCGCCGAAGGGTCGACACCATCGCGCCGATGGAAGATCAGCCGCGCATCAACCTTGGTGTTGGTTGGGTCGAGCTCGAAGGTCAGATCGACGCGTTCCAGGACGAAGTCGGTGGGGCGGTAATCTGCCAGATGAACGATCTGGCCCGTATCTGTTCGCATGTTGCTTCCTGAACCGGCTCTTCAAATTGGTGTCGGGAGCTTTGCAGCACTCCCGTCGAACTGGCACACACACCCGTCGCCGCGCGGATAATTGCACGCAATGCTAAACGATTGTTGAAACTTTGGCTAAAATAAAGCGTGATTTTGATCCGCTGTATTTCGCGCAATCTTTCACAAGGTCACGGATATTGATCGACCTATCATCAGTTTTGATCCCCCTCACGGCACTTTTCCGTTACTTTGCCGTCAAACTGAATCTTCCCCGATCGCCTCTCCAAAACGCCCTGTCCGTGCGGACTGGATTTCCACCGAAAATCCCCCAAGAATCCCCATGAGTTGTTGATGGCCGCCGATGCCCTGAATCCCCTGCGCGGGATCATGTTCAAAGTCACCTCCGTGGTGATCTTCGTGATGATGCAGACCTGTATCAAATCCGCAGGTCCCGATATCCCGGCCGGGCAGATCACCTTCTATCGTTCCGCCTTCGCGCTCGTGCCGATCATGGTCTATCTCGCCTTCCAGGGCGAGTTGCGCGGCGCCTTCCACACGAACAGCCTGACCGGCCATGTGAAACGCGGCTTTCTCGGCATTCTCTCGATGGTTTTCGGTTTTTACGGCCTGGTGCACCTGCCGATGCCGGATGCGATCGCGATCGGTTATTCCTCGCCGCTCCTGGCGGTCGTCTTTGCCGCGATCTTCCTGAAGGAGACGGTGCGTATCTACCGCTGGAGCGCGGTCATGGTCGGCATGGTCGGGGTGGTGATCATCTCCTGGCCGAAGCTCACCATGTTCGAACAGGGCGGAATGGGCTCGGAGCAGGCGATGGGCGCCGCCTCCGTCATCCTCTCGGCGGTGCTGGCGGGCTTTGCGATGATCCAGACGCGCCAGCTCGTGCGCACCGAGAAGACGGCGACGATCGTGCTCTATTTCTCGCTGTCCGGTGCGCTGTTTTCACTGCTCAGCCTGCCCTTCGGCTGGGCAGAGCTGACGATGCCGGAAAAGCTTTTCCTGATCGGTTCCGGGTTCTGCGGCGGCGTCGGCCAGATTTTGTTGACCGAAAGCTACCGCAATGCGGATGTGTCGACGGTCGCGCCGTTCGAATACACCTCGATCCTTCTCGGGATCTGCATCGCCTATGTTCTGTTCGGGGATGTGCCGACGGCGGCCATGCTGGTCGGGACGGCGATCACGGTATCGGCGGGGATTTTCATCATTTACCGCGAGCATCAATTGGGGCTCGAGCGGAAGGCGGCGCGTAAGGCTTCGCCGCCCGGAGCTTGACCCCCGGACTTGAGCCCCGGGACTTGAGAAAGTCGGATGCTTAAAGCGGGATGGCCGCAGCGACCGGGTTGGCCGCTTCGGTAGACGCACGGACAGCACCGGCGCGGCTATATTCGCGCGAGGCGTTCACGGCAGCGCCGATGTGAGAAAAGTTCTCGCGCAGGGTGCGGATCGGGTGGAAAATGGCCGTCATGGCTGATGCTTCCTTGGGTCGCGCGATCAACGTTCGCGGAAATCGGCGAAGACCGAAGCCGGACGAGTGACGCCGACCGGGCGCGCCATGGCGCAGGAGGTAAGCTGCTCGTTCGTCGCGGAGCCGAAATGGTGATAGCCCTTCGTCGAGCGCGGCGACAGGCCGGCGATGCGAAGAGTTTCGAAACCCGAATGGATCGGGCGGAAGCGGGTCGTCATTGGCCTTGGTTCCTTAAACCTAGAATTCCTCCCAAGACACAGGCCTAATATTGCAATGCAGCATCGATTCTGCAATGCAGCAAAACGCTGCACTGCCATGCGCCGGTTGCATGGCATTTTTCATATTTCCGTAACTTTACCCGAATTAGGGTTCAATCTGCCTGAAATGCGGGCAATCACTGCGCCGACAAACGCATTTTGAACATCAAAAGGTCTTGCCAGGCGAGCGCCTTGTTGGCCGGGGCCGCAAGCAGTTCCTGCGGATGCAGGGTGGCGATCGCCGAAAGCGTCACGCCGCCGAAACCGATGTCCCGCCATTCGCCGCGCATCGAATGGATCGTCCCGTTGCCGCCGAAGAAGAAACGGGCCGGGAAGTTGCCGAGGAGCAGCAGGAGTTTCGGCTCCGCGAGCGCCACCTGACGCTCGAGGAACGGCCGGCAGATATCCATCTCGGCCTGCGACGGCATGCGGTTCCCCGGCGGCCGCCAGGGGATGACATTGGTCAGCAGAACGTTGTCGCGGGAAAGCCCGATCGCGCCGAGCATGCGGTCGAGCAACTGCCCCTGCCGCCCCGAGAAGGGAATGCCGTCGCGGTCGTCGTCCGCATTTGGCATCGGGCCGATCACCATGATGCCGGAAGCGGGGTTGCCGCTCGCAAACACCGTGTTGCGCGCGCCGTTCTTCAGGTTGCAGCCGTTGAAGGCTTCCAGCGCGGTTCTGAGTTCGTCGAGCGAACGGGCGCTTTCGGCCGCAAACCGTGCCGAGGCGACCGCCTGTTCGTCCGGTACCGATACGGGCGCGGAGGCGGGTGGAGGTGCTGACGCGCGCGCCGTCGGAGCTGTGCGTTTCGGCGTTGCCGCGGCTGCCTGGGAGGTCGGCGCCTGCTCATGGTTCGTCGGCTGCTGTTGCCGGGCTGACGCGGGCGCTCTGGCATCGGCCTGCGCCGCCTTCTGGGCCGCAAACTGCGCGAACCGGTCCACCGGCTCATCCTCGACAAGCCACTCCACGCCCGCATCCGCATAGAAATGCAGAAGGGCGGCGAGCTCGGGAGCGTCCATGTCTTTGACGAGGTTCATCTGATTCACACTACAGCATGTCGCGTGCGAGAGGGAACCGGTTTTGGGCTCGAACGGGCGATGGCATGTGGACGGCGGCGGCGCGGCAGTCTCCCGTTAATCTGCCCCGCAAGGGGGGAGATCAGCCAGCTGTACCCTCAAGCCGCCCATTGCGCGACATTGTCGCTCTCGCCGATCAGCGCCAGGCCGTGGGCGATCGACAGCAGTTCGCCGCCAGTCTCGATCTTGCCGGCGTCGAATCGCTGCGTGAAGATCCGCCGCACGGCCGGCACGAAGGAGGTGCCGCCGGTCAGGAACACCTTGTCGATCTCTGAAGGCGCGGTGCCGGTCTTTTGCAGCACCTCGTCGAGCGCACCTTCGATGCGGCCGAGGTCCTCGGCGATCCAGCCTTCGAAATCGGTGCGCTTCACCATTTTCCGGCCGGCACGCCCAAGCGGCGCGAAGTTGAATTCCGCTTCCTCGGCTCCCGACAGCGCCATCTTGGTCGCCGAAATCGCCTGGTAGAGCGGGTAACCTTCGTCATGGTCGACGAGATCGACGAACAGTTCGAGCTTTTCCGGCTCCAGCGCCGAGCGCACCAGCGATTTCAGGTCGGCGAATTCGCGCGTGGCCTTGAATATCGACAGCTGGTTCCAGCGGCCGAAATTGACGTAATAGCCGGCCGGCACGTCCAGCACCTTGTCGAAACTCTTGAACTTGCTGCCCTTGCCGATTTCCGGGGACACCAGGTTGTCGATCATCCGGTAGTCGAAATGGTCGCCCGCAACCCCGACGCCCGAATGCCCGATCGGGGTGGCGGTCAGCTTGCCAGCCTTGGTTTCGAAGCGGATCAGCGAATAGTCGGTCGTGCCGCCGCCGAAGTCGGCGACGAGAACGGTGGCGTCGCTCTTCAGCGTCTGGGCAAAGTAATAGGCGGCCGCGACCGGTTCGTAGACATAGTGGATTTCCGGAAAGCCAAGCCGCGTCAGCGCCTCGTTGTAGCGCTCGGTCGCCAGCTTCGGATCCGGATTGGCACCGGCGAAATGCACCGGCCGTCCGGCGATCACCCGCGACACGTCGGTCGGCCAGTTGTCCTCGGCATAGATCTTCAGGCGCTTCAGGAAGATCTCCATCAGGTCCTCGAAGACGTGCCGGCGGGCAAACACCAGCGTGCCCTGGAACAGCGCGCTTGCCGCAAACGTCTTGATCGACTGCAGGAATCGACAGTCGCCGGGATTGTCGATGAACTGGCGGATCGCCGCCTGTCCGGCCTCGACCTTCAGCGCCTGCGCCCCCATCACCGGATCCTTCATGAAGGAGAGCGCCGTGCGCATCGAATCGCTCTCGCCGGCGGCGCTGGAAAAACGCATCGAATGCGTTGTGCTGCCGCCATCGGCCAGTGCCAGAACCGTATTGGTCGTGCCGAAATCAAGCCCGAGCGCCCGTGCCATCGCCGTGCTCCTTTTACCCATCGAAGATCATTGAACCGGAACCCCCGGCAATGCGCCGGCAGGTTCCGAATGCGAAAAGGGCGCTTCTGGCGCCCCGGAATTTTTGAGAGGGCGGGTGATCGCACAAGGCAGGCGGGATGGCAACCCCGAAGACCCTAGATTTCCAGCTGCCGGCGCGTCTCCGCCGCCTGTTGCGACAGCCAATTCCTGAACATTTCCATGGCCGGCGTCACGGTGCGGGATTTGAGCCGGGTCAGCCAGTAGCTGCCCTTGGAAATATAGATTGGAAATGGCTGCTCAATCATGCCCGCGGCAAGCTGGCGGGAGAACATCAGGGGAGGGGCGAGCGCCACGCCAGCCCCTTGCATCGCCGCCTCGACCATCAGCACGGAACTGTCGAAGACCAGCCCGCGGATCTGTGGCGGGGCGACATGGGCCGCCTCGAACCAGCCCGGCCATTCGTCGGCGCGGTAGGAACGCAGCAGGACCTGGTGCGCCACGTCTTCCGGTGTCTTGAGTTGGCGGGCGATCGCTGGAATGCAGAGGACGGACAGCGGCGCCTCGAACAGCGGATCCGCCTCGATATCGTGCCAGGCGCCGTTGCCGAACTTGATCGTGTAGTCGAGGCCCTCGGCGGCTATGTCGACGCGGTTGTTGTTGGTCGAGAGCCTCAGGTCGATGAATGGGTATTTTTCCCGGAAGTCGGAAAGCCGCGGCAGCAGCCAGCCGACCGCCAGCGTGCCGACCGCACCGAGCTTCAGCACCTCGCGCACATGCCCGTCTTCGAAGCGCTCCAGCATGGCTGCCATGCGGTCGAAACTGTCCTGCAGCGCCGGCAGCAGCGCCAACCCTTCCTCGGTGATCATCAGCCCGCGCGGCAGGCGGCGGAACAGGATCACGCCGAGCCGCTGTTCGAGGAGCTTTACCTGATGGCTGACGGCGGCCTGGGTGACGCAGAGTTCGATCGACGCACGGGTGAAGGAGAGATGCCGGGCGGCCGCCTCGAAGGCCCGCAGCGCGTTCAGCGGCAAATATGGTCGAACCATGGCCATGCCCTAATTTCATTCATGCCTGACCGCAGATATCATCGTTTGATTAGGGCTTACAAGCCGACCTAGAAAAGCCGTGTCACCCCATTTGGAGCACCGCAATGGCTTTCAGAAATTCTTTCCTTCTGGCATTTTCCCTCGGAATTACCGCGACTTTTCTCGATTGCACCTCCGCTGGCGCCGCCGATCCGATCCGCTGCACCGTCATCATCGATGAGGAGAGCGGCGATGCGCTTTACCGCGAGGGCACCTGCGATCAGGGCTTTTATCCCCAGTCGACCTTCAAACTGCCTTTGGCCATGATGGGCTATGATGCTGGCATCCTCACCGACGCCCAGAACCCGCTCTGGAAATACCAGGCGAAGTTCAAGGGACCGGAGCGGGTGAAGAAGGATGTCGATCCGCTGATCTGGGAGAAGGAATCGATCGTCTGGTATTCGCAGGAAATTGCCCGCAAGCTCGGCAAGCCCAAGTTCGCCGACTACATCCAGCGCTTCGGCTACGGCAACCGCGATATCTCCGGCGGCCCAGGCAATACCGACGGCCTGACCGAATCCTGGCTGATGTCGTCCCTGAAGATTTCGGCCGACCAGCAGGTCCAGTTCCTGCGCCGGTTCCTGAATGGTGGCCTGCCGATCTCCGAACATGCGGTCGACATGACGCTGGCGATCGTGCCGCATTTCGAGGCGGGCGACGGCTGGGACATCCAGGGCAAGACCGGTTCCGGCTGGCTGCGCGACAAGGCCGGCAATGTGGATTACGCCCGCCCGCTCGGCTGGTTCGTCGGCTGGGCAATGAAGGACGAACGGCGGGTCATTTTCGCCAGGCTGCTGGTCGATACCAAGCGCTACCCGAACGAGCCGATCAGCTTCGTGGTGCGGGATGGGCTGATCAGGGATTTCCCGAAACTGGCGGAAAGTTTCTGATTTTCCAGCCCCTTGCCTGAAACTGAAAGCGGCCGGGCGACCCCCAAGCCCGACCGCCGCAGCGCGTACGCAGTACTACGCTGCACGACCTATAAGAAGCTTTAGAGGTGGCTAATGCAAACGGAGTCCGTTGTTCAGGTTATCGATTAAGGTTACCTGCATTGACGCCTGCCCGCCAGCCCGTTCAGGCGGCGGGCAGAGGGCGTCACTCCGCCGCAATCGACCTCGGCGCGTCGTCGTTCGCCTCGTGCAGGTCCCTGTCCTTCTTCGTCCAAAGCTTCCCGAGGAAGCGGCCGAACCGATCCATCTCCACGAAGATGACGGGCGTGATGAACAGCGTCAGCGCCTGGGAAACGATCAGCCCGCCGACGACAGCGATGCCCAGCGGCTGGCGCAGTTCCGAGGAGGCACCGGTGCCGAGCGCGATCGGCAGCGCGCCGAGCAGGGCGCAGAAGGTCGTCATCATGATCGGCCGGAAGCGCCGCACGCAAGCCTCGTGGATTGCGACCGCCGCCGTTTCCCCCTTCGAGCGCATCGTCTCCACCGCCACGTCGATCATCATGATTGCGTTCTTCTTGACGATGCCGATCAGCATCAGAAGCCCGATCAGCGCGATGATCGACAGGTCGAAACCGAACAGTTTCAGCGCCAGCAACGCCCCGAAGGCTGCTGCCGGCAGGCCCGACAGGATCGTCAGCGGGTGGATGAAGCTCTCGTAGAGCACGCCGAGCACCACATAGATGGTGAGTACCGCAGCCAGAATCAGCATCGGCGTGTTGCCCTGGCTCTGCTGAAAGATCTGCGCGGTGCCGCCATAGGAGGTGAACACGTCGTTCGGCATCTGCAGGTTTGCTTTGATCTGGTCGACTGCCGCCGTCGCATCGGAGAGCGAGACGCCGGCCGGCAGGTTGAACGACACGGTCGTCGAGACCAGCTGGCCGGTCTGGTTGATGGTGACCGGTGCGGTCTGGCGCACGACCGTCGCGAAATTCGAGAGCGGCACCAGCGCGCCGTTCGAGGACAGCACCCTGACACCTTGCAGCATCTGGTCGTTCCATTGCTGGGTATTGTCGAACTCGGTGATGACGTCGTAGCTGTCGCCGGTCGACTGGATTTCCGCGGCCGTATAACCGCCGAAGGCCATCTGCAGCGTCTTGCGCAACTCGTCGTCGGTAATCCCGAACGAGGCAGCCTTTTCGGGATCAACCTTGATATTGGCCTCGATCGCGTCGTTCTGGGCGTCGGAGGTGACGTCGGTGAAATGTGCCCGGTCGGCGCGCATCGCGGTCTGGATCTTGTCCGACCATTCGCTGGTCTGCGAGGCATTCAGCGCCTGCACGACGAGCTGGTACTGGCTGGCCGTCGCGCGGCCGCCGAAGCGCAGGCTCTGCTGCGGCGTGATGAAGGTCTTCATGCCGGCGAAGCCGGATGTCGCCTGCCGGAGTTCGCGCAGCGTCCGGTCGAGCGGCGGACGCTGGTCCCGATCCTTTAGCTCCACCCAGATCGTGCCGTTGTTGAGCGAGCTGCGGCCGTTGCTGCCGACGATCGAGGTGACGTGGTTGACCGCCGGGTTCTTCTGCACGGCGGCGGCCACCTGCGCCTGCAGGTCGCGCATCGCCGGATAGGAAATGTCCTCGCGGGCCTGCGTCGAGATCGTCAGCCGGCCGATATCCTCCTGCGGAAAGAAGCTCGTCGGCAGCGTCCAGAACAGATAGACCGAGGCGCCGACCG
The DNA here is from genome assembly GCF_002968555.1 of Neorhizobium sp. T6_25. NCBI lineage: Bacteria > Pseudomonadati > Pseudomonadota > Alphaproteobacteria > Hyphomicrobiales > Rhizobiaceae > Neorhizobium > Neorhizobium sp. T6_25. The sequence continues at coordinate 69,218 of NZ_PVBL01000027.1, read as the reverse complement.
AGGCGAGGAAGACGAGAAGGATGATCGCGCGGTTCCGAAGGCACCAGCCGACCGCCCGGTCATAGCCGTTGAGGGTGCGGCTGAAGCCGGCGTCGAAGACACGCACCATCAGGCCCGGGTGGTGTTCGGCGCCGGATAGACGCGAACCGAGCATCGGCGTCACCGTCAGCGAGACGACCGCCGAGGCGACGATGGCGAGCGCCACCACCATGCCGAATTCGTTGAACAGCCGCCCGACCACCCCGCCCATCAGGAGGATCGGGATGAACACCGCGATCAGCGACACCGACATGGAAATGATCGTCGAGCTGACTTCGCCGGCCCCTTGCAAGGCCGCCTGCATCGGCGCCATGCCGTCCTCGACATGCCGCATGATGTTTTCCAGCATGACGATCGCGTCATCCACCACCAGGCCGACCGCAAGCGTCAGTCCGAGCAGCGAGATGTTGTCGATACTGTAGCCGAGCACATACATGGCGCCGAACGTGGTGATCAGCGACAGCGGCACGGCAAGCCCCGGAACGAGGGTGGCGGTGATCCGGCCGAGGAAGAGATAGATGACCAGCACGACGAGGCCGATCGTCAGCATCAGCGTGAATTGCACGTCCGATATCGAGGCGCGGATCGCCGTCGACGAATCGTTCATGACGTTGATCGACACGGCGGCCGGCAGCTCGGCGGACAGTCCGGGCAGCTTGGCGCGCACCGCATCGACGACATCGACCGTATTGGCATCCGGCTGGCGCTGGATGGCGAGGATGATCGACTGGTTGCCGTCATACCAGCTTCCCGCGTCAAGGTTCGCAACGCTGTCCTGAACTTTGGCGACGTCGCCGAGATGGACGGGGGCGCCGTTCGGGCTGGCGATCACCAGCGAACGGAACTGGTCGGCATTGGTGCGCTGGGTATCGGCATTGATGGTCAGCCGCTGGCTGTTGTTCTCGAGCGAACCGACCGGAGCCTGGCTGTTGGCGGTGGAGATGGCATTGGTGACGTTGTCGACGCCGAGATTGCGCGCCTGCAGCTTGTTGGGATCGACCTCGACGCGCACCGCATAGGTCTGGGCGCCGAAGATCGACACTTCCGCGACGCCGGGAAGCGTGGAGAGCGAGGGGGAGAGCACGTCCTCGGCGATCTCGTCGATCTTGCTGCGCGGCATCGTATCGCTGCGGATCGACAGGAGCAGGACCGGCGCATCGGCCGGGTTGGTCTTGCGGTAGCTCGGCGGCGTCGTCATGTTGTCCGGCAGCTGCCGGGTCGCATGCGAGATCGCCGCCTGCACGTCGGCCGCCGCCGCGTCGATATCGCGGTTGAGATCGAACTGCAGCACGATCGAGGTATTGCCGAGCGAGTTGGTGGCGCTGATCTCGCTGATCCCGGGGATCGTCTCGAACTGCTTGATCAGCGGCGTCGACACCGCCGTCGCCATCGTCTGCGGCGAAGCGCCGGTCAGCTGCGCCGAGACGTTGATGGTCGGGAAATCGACCTGCGGCAGGGCGGCGACCGGCAGCAGCTGATAGCCGGCAAGGCCGGCGAGCACGGCGCCGATGGCAAGCAGCGTGGTGGCGACCGGGCGGCGGATGCAGAACTGCGGGATCATTGCGCTGCCCCCACTTCGACTGGCTGGTCATTGCCCTTGGCGTCAGTCGTCTTCTGGCCGTTGCCGAACTGCTCGACGACAGTGGCGCCGTCGACGAGCTGCACCTGGCCCTCGACCACCACATGCGCGCCTTCGGTCAACCCACTGGCAATCGCCGTGTCGGGACCGTTGGAGCGCGCCACCTTCACCGGCGTCACGTGCACCTTACTGTCGTCGCCAATCGCGTAGACGAACGGGCTGTCGACGCCCGGATTGACCGCCACCGTCGGCACCACGATGTCCGTGTCGTCGCTCTCAAAATGCACGGTGACATTCAGCGATTGCCCCGGCCACAGCATTCCGGACGGATTGTCGAACCGCGCCTTGGCAAGGATCGTGCCCGAAGCCGGATCGACCGAGTTGTCGAAGAAGCTCAAGGTTCCCTTGGCCGAAGTGCCGCCGCGCTGCGGTACGGCATCGACCGCTACCGCCTTCGCCGTTGAACCCTGCTTGAGCTGGCCGAGATAGGCTTCGGGAAGGTGGAATTTCACGTAGATCGGATCGTATTTGGCGATCGTCACCACCGCCGATCCGGCGCTGAGATAGGCGCCGGTGCTGATGCCGATATCGCCGAGCCTGCCGTCGAAAGGCGCGCGGATATCGGTATGATCGAGGTCGATCTGATCGGCCGCGATCGCCGCATTGTCGCTCTGCACCGTGGCGGCGGCGGTATCCTGGGCGGCCTTCGCCTGATCGACGGTCTGCTGGGTGCCGGCATTGCCGTGCAGCAAGTCGTTGGCGCGGGAAAGAGCCGTTTGGGCCTGGGTCAGCGTCGCCTGGTCGCGAACGAGAAACGCCTTGTCCTTGTCGAGCGCGGCCTTGGCCGTGCGGTCGTCGAGCTTGGCGATCAGGTCGCCGCTCTTGACGAAGGCGCCGTCGGTTGCCGCGATGCTGACCACGATACCCGGTTGCTGGGCGGCGATCGTGGTATTCTCGTCCGCATTGGCCGCGCCCGAGGCGGTGACGTCCATCGGCAGGGCGGTGCGGGTGGCGGCGACGGTCCTGACCGCCGGCGGTGGACCGCCTGCGCCGCGCCGGCGCGCGCCCTGCGGCTGGCCTTCGCCGGGTACGGCCGAGGCCTGCTGGCTGAGGGATGAAAGAAAGGGAAGCCGATCGCGGAACTCCCAGCCCGCAACGCCGGCAACGACAAGAATGCCGGCAAAAATCCAGATCTTCTTCATGGGTGACCGCTCGCCTGTGGTTGTGCTCGATGGTATCGGCCCATCGAACCGCCCCTATTGCGGCGCAAAAAAGACAAGTTTTTACCGGCCGGCTCACGAACCGGTGAAAGCGGATTAAAGGTTTGTAATGAAGGGCTTAGATGAACTGGAGTTAATCTTCTTCGCCTTTTGGCTGCGCAGGAGAAGCGCGCCCAACCGGACTAGCGTAGGAACCGCCGGGCGCCCCAGATGACGGCAAGCCCGATGATCGCGACGCCGGCGCCCCTGATGATCCAGGGCGTCTGGTTGATCATGAAACTGCTGGCGGGATAGGGGAAGGCGCCGGTGCCCTGGCCGATCCAGATGAGGCCGATCACCACCATCAGGACGCCGATGACCGAAAGCGCAAGTCGAGTGAATTTCATGGAAGAATCTCCGAGGGCAGGGTCTGGAGATCATAGGCGTGGGCGGGTGCTCCCGCGATACGCGTTTGCGTGATGTCGGGTCGTCCGGAAACGTCTCCGGTCACACGTCTTCGTAATAGGTGGCGATCAGCGAGCGTGGTGCCGGTTCTTCGCCGTCGGCGAGGAAGAAACTGCCGGCGATTCGGCTCGAAGGCGACAGGCTGTCGAGAAGATTGCGGACCACGACATCGTCCACGGCCTCCAGGCTTCGCGCATGCATGTTTCCCGATCGGCCGGAGATCGCCGAGGTCTCGGCTGCGTGCCGGGTTGCTGCTTCCCAGGTGCCCGCATAGGTCGCGACCTGTCCGGCCGCAAGTGTCGCCGAGATCGAGGCTGCCGAGGAGGCAGCGGAAGGCGCCGCGACGTGAGGCGCGGCGGAGGGTACACTGGGCGGGGTAGCCTCGGTCGCCCCCGAAACACTTTCGATCATGCCGGCGATCCTTTAATTTTGGGGGCCGGCTTGCCTCTTAACTCAGGCGAATTGAGATACCGCCAACAGCGGCACCCCAATTCGATTTAATGTTTAACGACCTGGATTTAGCCCTCTTTCGGAAACCTCAGATCGAGCGCGACGCGCCACCGTCGACCCGGAGCATCGTGCCGGTGACATAACTTGCCGGGACCGAGCAGAGGAAGGCGCCGGCGGCTGCGAATTCCTCGACCTTGCCGAGCCGGCCGGCGGGAATGGTCTTCAGCGAGGCGGAGCGGATTTCTTCCACCGACTTGCCGGTACGCTTGGCATTGGCGCCGTCGAGTTCGTCGATGCGGTCGGTATGAATGCGGCCGGGAAGCAGCATGTTGCAGGTAATGCCAAACCCCGCCACTTCGGTCGCGATGGTCTTGTTCCAGCCGACCAGCGCCGAGCGCAGCGTGTTCGACAGCGCCAGATTGGCGATCGGCTCGAAGACGCCGGAGGAGGCGACGGTCAGGATGCGGCCGAAACCCTGTTCCTTCATCTGCGGCAGGAGGGCGTTGGTGAGCGTGATGACGCGCAGCACCATGGACTGGAAGAAGATGTCGAGCTTGTCGGGGGTCATGTCTTCTGTCGTGCCCGGCGTCGGCCCGCCGGTATTGTTGACCAAGATGTCTATGCCGCCGAGCTTCTCCTTGACGGCCGCCTTCATCGCCTCGACGAAATTCTCCTCGGAAAGGTCGCCCCAGACCCAGTCCGCCTTACCCTTGCCTTCGGCATTGATTGCCTTGCAATTGTCCGCCAGCCGCTCGCCGGAGCGGCCGACGAGGAGAACGTGGGCGCCTTCGCTAGCAAGCGCCTTGGCGATACCGAGGCCAAGCCCGCGCGACGAGGCAAGCACGAGAGCGCGTTTGCCGTTGAGACCGAGATCCATGATTTTATTCCTTCCCCAATTCCTGTGATCGGTTGTCGGGCCTTTATAGCAGCGGCAGGCGGGCGCGAAAGGTCGATCTTGCTTTCTGCGGTTCGGTGCCTATAACTGACGTGTACGTAAACGTAATATGAGAAAACCGAAACGCCATTTGCGCGAATGACAAGGCGGAGGACGTTTTCCCGCCTCGACAAGCCGGGGCGGTTTTGTCAAACAGGTTGCCTGAATAAAGCCGGAAGGGGCCGGCGAGCGGAGTTGGATATGAGCGAGCAAGAACTGCCAGAACGCGAGAGCATGGAATTCGACGTGGTGATCGTCGGCGCGGGTCCTGCGGGGCTTTCAGCCGCGATCCGCCTGAAGCAGGTCAATCCGGACCTGACCGTCGTGGTGCTCGAAAAGGGTTCGGAAGTCGGCGCCCATGTCCTGTCCGGCGCGGTCGTCGATCCCTCGGGCATCGATGCGCTGCTGCCCGGCTGGCGCGAGGAGGCAGGCCACCCGTTCAAGCAGCCGGTCACCGCCGACCATTTCCTGTTTTTAGGCCCGGCAGGCTCGATCCGGCTTCCGAACTTCATGATGCCGCCGCTGATGAACAATCACGGCAACTACATCGTGTCGCTCGGAAACGTCTGTCGCTGGCTCGCCGAAAAGGCGGAAGCGCTCGGCGTCGAGATCTATCCGGGCTTTGCCGCCACCGAAGTGCTCTATGACGAGAACGGCGCGGTCAAGGGCGTGGCGACCGGCGACATGGGCGTCGAGCGCAACGGCGAGCCCGGCCCGGCCTTTACCCGCGGCATGGAGCTGCACGGCAAGTACACGCTGATCGGCGAGGGCGTGCGCGGATCGCTCGCCAAGCAGTTGATCCTGCGGTTCGACCTGCAGAAGGATCGCGAGCCCCAGAAATACGGCATCGGCCTCAAGGAACTCTGGCAGGTGAAGCCGGAAAACCATCGTCCGGGCCTGGTGCAGCACTCGTTTGGCTGGCCGCTCGGCTTGTCGACCGGCGGTGGCTCGTTCCTCTATCACCTGGAAGACAATCTCGTCGCCGTCGGCTTCGTGGTACACCTGAACTACAAGAACCCGTATCTCTACCCGTTCGAAGAGTTCCAGCGCTTCAAGACCCACCAGGCGATCCGCGGAACCTTCGAGGGCGCGAAGCGCCTCTCCTACGGCGCCCGCGCCATCACCGAGGGCGGGTACCAGTCGGTGCCGAAACTGACGTTCCCGGGCGGTGCGCTGATCGGCTGTTCCGCCGGCCTCGTCAACGTGCCGCGCATCAAGGGCAGCCACAACGCCGTCCTGTCCGGCCTTCTGGCCGCCGACAACATCGCCAGGGCAATCGCAGCCGGTCGTGCCAATGACGAGGTCGTCGAGATCGAAAACGAATGGCGCTCGACGCCGATCGGCACGGACCTTAAACGGGTGCGCAATGTCAAGCCGCTCTGGTCGAAGCTCGGCACCGGCTTGGGCGTCGCGCTCGGCGGTCTCGACATGTGGACCAACACGCTGTTCGGCTTCTCCTTCTTCGGCACGCTGAGACACGGCAAGACCGACGCGCAGAGCCTCGAACCGGCAGCCCGGTACAAGAAGATCGACTACCCGAAGCCGGACGGCGTGCTTACCTTCGACCGCCTGTCCTCGGTCTTCCTGTCGAACACCAACCACGAGGAAGACCAGCCGGTCCATCTGCAGGTGAGGGACATGGACCTGCAGAAGCGCTCTGAACTGGAAGTCTATGGCGGTCCCTCGACGCGCTACTGTCCAGCCGGCGTCTACGAGTGGGTGGAGAAGGACGGCAGCCAAGTCTACGTGATCAACGCCCAGAACTGCGTCCACTGCAAGACCTGCGACATCAAGGATCCCAACCAGAACATCAACTGGGTCCCCCCGCAGGGCGGCGAAGGGCCGGTCTATCCGAATATGTGAGGCTCGTGCCTGTCGCGGAGTTCGCCAGAGCGAGGCCCCAAGCAGATCACTCCGGATTATCCTCCCAAGTGCCATCCGGGTTCCAGCGTCGGCGTGGCGGATCTTCCAGATCCGGCGCGCTGCCTCCAAGCATGATCAACCTCTGCGCTGCCTCGTGCTGGACGAGAAGCGTGAGGGCTCTTTTGATCACGTCGAAGGTATTTTCGATCCCGCTGAATTCCTTGGCCTCTGCAAGTAATTTTTCGTCGACGGTTATGGTCGTGCGCATATCCTAGCCTCCCGGTCGCCCACATCAGATGATGCATTTCCCATCTCACACATGGCAATGTGGCCTCTCTACATCAGCGCCCTCCTAACGCGTTCGTGATGACTGCGGCAATCGCCCGTTTAGCACTTCATTAACCATAATATTCTTAAGGTCAGCGTCATTCTCTCGACGCACCAAGGACACATTCATGTCGATTTCCCGTCGCGGCTTTCTTGCGGGTCTGCCGCTTCTGCTTGCCGGTTGCGCTTCCACCATCAACGATCAGACGAATTACGCAGCGCTGCCGAACGAACAGTTTCCGCTGAAGACCGTGCCGGTCGAAAACATCAAGCCGGAGCTGCGCCGCACCGAAGTCGCCTATGTCAGCCCGTATGCCGCCGGCACCGTGGTCGTCGATACGCCGGCCCGCCGCGCCTATTATATCCTCGGCAACGGCCGCGCGATCCGGTATGGCGTTGGTGTCGGCCGGGCCGGACTGGCGCTTGCCGGCAATGCCTATGTCGGCCGCAAGGCCGAATGGCCGACCTGGACCCCGACCGCAAACATGCAGCGCCGCGAGGAGCGATACCGGAAACTCGCAGGCGGCATGCCTGGCGGCCCGAACAATCCGCTCGGCGCCCGCGCCATGTATCTCTATCGCGGCGGTAACGACACGCATTTCCGCATCCACGGCACCAACCAGCCGCAATCGATCGGGCTTGCCATGTCGAGCGGCTGCATCCGCATGATGAACCATGACGTCGTCGATCTCTACAGCCGCGTCAATGTCGGCGCCAAGGTCGTCGTCATCCAGGCCTGATCCACCGCCAGGCCGCTAAGAAAGCCCGCCGTTTCAGCCATGGCGGGCTTTCTTTGTTTCTTCTCACAGGGCCTCGTCAGAAGCCCGAAAGCACCAGCTTGCCCTTGGTTCGGTTGCTTTCGACCATCGCATGCGCTTTCTTCAGATTAGCGGCGTTGATCGGTCCCAGCGTTTCGGCAAGCGTCGTTCGGATCTTTTTGGCATCGACCAGTTCGGCGACGTGGTTCAAGAGCTTGTGCTGCTCGATCATGTCCGCGGTCTGGAAGACGGCACGGGCGAACATCATTTCCCAATGCACCGACAGCGCCTTGCTCTTGAAGGCGCGCAGGTCCATCGGTTCCTTCGGATCGTCGATCAGCGCCAGCCGGCCCTGCGGGGCGATCAGCTCCAGGATGTCCTTGAGATGGTTTTCCGTGTGGGTCGTGGAGAAGACGAAGGCGGGCGCGCCGATCGCCATCTGGGCGAGTTGCGACGCCATGGGCTTCGAATGGTCGAGCACATGGTGGGCGCCGAGTTCCTTGATCCAGGCTTGTGTTTCCGGTCGAGAGCCGGTGCCGATCACCGTCACGTCGGAGAGTTCGCGCAGCAGCTGGATGGCGATCGAGCCGACGCCGCCGGCGCCGCCGATGACCAGCACCGCGTTCCAGGCACCCGCCACCTTGTCCTGTACCTTCATGCGGTGGAACAGTGTCTCATAGGCGGTGATCGCCGTCAGCGGCAGGGCGGCTGCTTCCTCGAAGCTCAGGGTCTTCGGCTTGAAGCCGACGATGCGCTCGTCGACCAGATGGAATTCCGCATTGGTGCCTGGCCGGTTGATCACGCCGGCATAATAGACCTCGTCGCCCGGCTTGAAGAGTTTGACGCCCGGGCCGACCGCCTTCACCACGCCGGCAGCGTCATAACCGAGGATCCGGTGCTGGCCGGGTTCGACCGCGGCCGAGCGGCGCACCTTGGTATCGACCGGATTGACCGAGACAGCCTTGATCTCGACGAGCAGGTCGCGGCTCGCCGCTTCCGGCATGGGCAGATCGATGTCGATCAGCGAGGTTTCGGCGGTGATTGGCTGGGGCATATTGAAGCCGACGGCGCGCATGGAACGTCTCCTTGGTTTGTGTCCTGTTGTCCGGAGACTAGATGGCGCCTATGTTCAATGAGCGCAAGAATGCACATTTTTGGTCTATAGTGCCGAAAAGTATACCGTGAAAGGACGCTGACCATGTCGAAACCCCGTGCCAAGCTGACCGACAATTTCCCTGGCTGCCCGGTGGAATCGACCCTGAGTTTCCTCGACGGAAAATGGAAAGGCGTCATCCTCCATCATCTTCTGGAAGACGGCACGCTGCGCTTCAACGAACTGCGCCGCCGCATTCCGGCGGTCACACAGCGCATGCTGACCAAGCAGCTGCGGGAACTGGAGGAGGCGGGTCTGCTGTCGCGCACCGTATTTCCTGTCGTGCCGCCGCGCGTCGATTATGCGCTGACGCCGATCGGCCGCAGCCTGGAACCGGTCATCGCCGCCCTCCGCCTGTGGGGCAAGGAACACGTCATCTGCGAAGGCGGCAAAAAGTACATGGTCATGCCGGAGGCTGAAAAGCCATCCAAGGCCGCCTGATCAGGCAACCGCGATCTTTCGGTCGAGCGCCGCCGAGACCGCGAACACCCCGAAGCCGAACAGCGATAGCACGGCTCCCACATAGCCAGTCGCGGCAAACCCCCAGCCCCAGGCGATCACCAGCCCGCCGAGCCAGGCGCCCAGCGCATTGGCGATGTTGAAGGCCGAATGGTTGGAGGCGGCGGCAAGCGTCTGCGCGTCGGCGGCGACGTCCATCAGCCGCGTCTGCAGCGCAGGGCCAGCAGCGAAGCCGCAGCCGATCAGGAAGACGCAGAGGCAGAGCACGACCGGATATTGCGCCCACAGCCCGAAGGCGCCCATGACGACGATGTTGAACAGCATCACGCCGCCGATCGTGCCCTTGAGCGACAGATCGGCCAGCCGTGAGCCGACAATATTGCCCACATTCATGCCGATGCCGAACAGCGTCAGCACGATCGCCACCATGCTGACCGACATTCCGGCCGTCACCGTCGTGGTCGAGGCGATGTAGCTGAACACCGAGAACATGCCGCCGAAACCGACCGCCGCGATGCCGAGCGTCAGCCATACCTGCGCGCGACCGAAGGCGCTGAGCTCGCGCCAAATGCTGGCGCCCTCATGCACTGCGTCGCGCGGCTGGAAATACCAGAGCAATGCTACCGTCACGACGCCGATGCCCCCGACCAGGAAGAAGGCGGCGCGCCAGTTGAGCATTTGTCCCATGAAGGTGGCGATCGGTGTGCCGACCAGGGTCGCGACGGTGAGGCCGAGCATCACCCGGCCGACGGCGCGGGCGCGTTTGTTGGGCGGCACCATCGAGGCAGCCACGAGAGCCGCGACGCCGAAATAGGCGCCATGCGGCAGGCCGGTGATGAACCGCAGCGCGGTAAAGCTCCAGAAGTCCGGCGCCATGGCGCTCGAGATGTTGCCGAGCGCGAACACCGTCATCAGAATCAGCAGCAGCGACCGCCGCGTCATCCGGGCAGCGGCGACCGCGATGATCGGCGCACCGATGACGACGCCGAGAGCATAGGCGCTGATCACGTAGCCCGCCATCGGAATGCTGACCTGATAGGTGGAAGCGACATCCGGCAACAGGCCCATGATGGCAAATTCGCCGGTGCCGATGCCGAAGCCTCCGACCGCCAATGCGATCTCGATCAGGATGACGGCGAGCCGCGAAAGAGCGGGTGCACCATCAAAATCCTGGGCTTCCGAACGGTCCCGTGCGGATTGAAAATCGGCGGCAGTATCGGTCATAATGTTGAATCTGCTGGAAAAAGACGCGGGTAGGATGTGGGAGGCATCCACCCGCTCTGGAGGTGAGTGGGTCATCGAAGTGACCGGCCTTCAGGCTAACATGGCGTTGTGCGTTGCGGTAGTATCCGCCATTTATTCAGGCCTGTCCTCACGGGATTGTGAGTTTTTTCCTGAAGCGACGGCGCGCTTGTTGATAAAACTCCCGGTCGCAACCATTTCTCTGATGGGCCGTTGTCCCGCGCCAAATCCGCTCCTCTGCAAGCGAGATCAAATGAACCTTTTTGCCGTCTTCAACCGCGATGGCGGTACCTTCCGAACAACCGATATGGACGCCTATTGTGCTCGAGCAGCCGAGACGTTCAAGGCGGCCGGTCACGAGATCGAATGCCATGTGGTGTCCGGCAAGGACGTGGTCTCGACCATGGAAAAGGCGGCCTCGACGACCGGCGTCGAAGGGCTGATCGCCGGTGGCGGGGACGGGACCATCTCCGCGGCCGCCGGCATTGCCTGGAAAAGCGGCCTCACGCTCGGCGTCGTGCCGGCCGGCACCATGAACCTTTTCGCCCGCTCGCTGAGACTGCCGCTCGATATCTGGCAGGTGCTGGATGCGCTGGCCGACGGCACGCCGGAAAACATCGACATCGCCAGCGCCAACGGCAAAAGCTTCGTCCACCAGTTTTCTGCCGGCATGCATGCGCGCATGGTGCGCTACCGCAATTCGATGACCTTCGCCTCGCGGCTGGGCAAGATACGCGCAAGCACGCGGGCAGCGATCGGCGTCATGTTCAATCCGCCGGAATTCGAGGTGGAGTTCAACGCCGGCGGCAAGATCGGGCACCGCAAGGTCTCTGCGATTTCCGTCTCCAACAACGAATTCGGCCGCGATCCACTGATGTTCGCCGACAGCTTGACCGGCGGCCATCTCGGCTTCTATGTCGCCGATCCGCTGACGCCGGCGGGCGTGGCGCGGCTGACTTTCGATATCATGCGCGGCCGGCTGAAGGAGAACGCCGCCGTCACGGCGATGACGGCGACCGAACTGGAACTGCACTTCCCCCGCGAGCGCCACGATATCCGCTGCGTCATCGATGGGGAATTGCTGCCCATGGACCGCGACGTGCTCCTGAAGATCCATGCGGGCGAGCTGACAGTACTGGGCAACCAGCCGCAGGAACGCGTGACACAGGAACGGGACGGCAGCGGCATCTGAGCGGGCTCGCTGCGGTACCGAACCGTTCTACCGACGCTTCAGATGGATGAAACCACCCGATTTCGCCCGAGCGATTTTGCCTCGTACAGGTTTACGTCGGCGGCTCTGAGGCATTCATGAGGATCGAAGCCCGAAGCGCAGTGGATGGCTCCGATGCTGGCCGATACCGGCACACGCGATCGTGAGGCGGAGCGCACATCCAGGCCTTCGATGAGTTCACGGATATCCTCGCACCACCTCAACATCTCGTCGACCGTCAGGCCACTCTGAAAGAGCGCAAATTCTTCGCCCCCGAGGCGGCCCGCTATAGTGAATTGCCCGTCATGTGTGGCGAGTACCTGACCGGTGCGGCGAAGGACCTCGTCACCGGTTGCATGACCGTAGCGATCGTTGATCGATTTGAAATGATCGAGATCCAGAAAAATGAGGGCTCCGGTTACGCCCTCCCGGCTGAAGGCCTGCAGTTCCTCCACGAAGGCGCTGCGGTTCAACAGCCCGGTCAGCCCGTCCCGGCGGGACTGCCAATGAAGCTCCTCGTAGGCGGCGGCCAGTTTCGCGAGTGCGTCGGAGGCCACGGCTTCCGCACGTCGAACGCGTTCTGACTGACTGAAAAGCACGGCCGAGGCAGGAATGGAGATAGCAAGCGGGCAAACGATGGTCATCACCAGGCCCGCACCGGCGACTTCCCCGCCCAGCATCGGAACGAAGGCAAACGATAGCGCCAGAGATGCGAGCAGGGACAAAAGTCCGGTAAAGAGTGACTTGGCGATAACAATACGCATCGAATGTGCCGCAAGACTTCAAATATCGAACTTCTTTAGCCGCCATGAATTTAAGATAGGTTGAAACATTCACTTAAACATCGATCGTGTGCGGCCAATGCGCTTGGTCAAACAACCGCAGGAACGGGACGGCAGCGGGATCTGAGCGAGTTCCAATCCTGCAATACAACCTCTCGCATCCGCTTGTTCAGATCTCGTTAATTAGGGAGCATCAGATTTTCAACCACTGATAGAATCATTGGTTGGTCTGGCCATGAAGTGCCCGACAAATCGCGGCAATGCCCATCAAGGGAGGTGCGCCGCGGACGAGGACCGGCATGACTTCCATCTCCGCTGTTCAACCTGGGGCTCTGCTGATCCTTCAGCAGGCGAACGCCCAGCCTGCCGAAACTGACGAAGACAAGGAAAAGAAAGCCGATCTCGTCAAGGTGGCAAACGGTATTACCGGAGAGCCCGCTGAAGAGACGCTGAAGGCCGCCTTTGCGATCAGCGTCGCATTCATGGAACTGGATGCCAAGGGCGAACTGGCCGCCGAGGCGATGGAGTTTATCGACTCGGATCAATTCAAGGTCACCGACCTGACCGTCAAGCAGACGCTGAAGCAGGTGATCTCCGAAAGGGGATGGGAATTCATGCAGCTGGTGAAACAGCAGCAGGAGGCCCATGACGGTGCTATTTCGCGCGAAAACCTCTTCGCAATCGTGCTTCCTCAGATGATCGTCAAGAACCGCGAGCGTTTCACCGAAGACGAGATCGAGCTTTCGGTGAAGTGACAGGACAAGAGCGGCATCATCGTCTTCATTCCCGACAGCGAGGGGAACAGCACCTATAGCGACCTCATGAACGCGATGAAGGAAGAAGAGATCAACGCTGCCAAGACCGGCGATGAGACGGCCTTGCGTGAACTCGGCATGGAACTCGGTTCATATATCGCCGCCTGGAGCGATGCATTCGACTTCAAACCGGGCGATGTATTTATTTTCGTGGACGTGAAGGATATTCTCTACGCAGCATGGATGAAAGATGAATAGGCCTCGGTCCTAAATCCGCGGCAGATAGGTCTGGTAGTCGAAATCCGAGACCGTGCGCAGATAGGTGATCGCCTCCTTGCGCTTCGTATCGCCGTAAAGCTTCTGGTATCGTGCCCCAAAAACGTCGGCGATGAAAGGCGAGGCAGAAAACTCCTCGACCGCCGTCAGGAAGTCGTGCGTCAGCTTGTTTGTACCGGCCGGCGGCTCCTTTCCGGGTTCGGTCGCAGGGCCCGGATCGAGCGTTTCGTCCAATCCTAAAAGCATGCCGCCGAGAATGGCGGTGAGCAGCAGGTACGGATTGACGTCGGCGCCGGCGACGCGGTGTTCGACGCGGGCGGCTGGCCCTTGGGCGTCCGGAATGCGCACCGCAGTCCCCCGATGACCGTAGCCCCAGTCGATATCGACCGGCGCGAACGAACCCGGCTGGAAGCGGCGGTAGGAATTGGCAAACGGCGCGAAGATCAGCTGTGCATCGCGCATCGTCTTCAACATTCCAGCGCAGACGGATTTGAGCCGCACCGGATCGCCACCCTTGGCATCGAGCACATTGTTGCCGTCTCGGTCGACGATGCTCGCATGCACATGCAGACCGGAGCCCGCATGCTCCGCATAGGGTTTTGCCATGCAGGTGGATTTGAGACCATGCTTCCTGGCCGCCTGTTCGGCGATACGCTTCAGGTAGATGCAGTCGTCGGCGGCCGCCAGCGCATCGGCGCGGTGCAGGAGATTGATCTCGAACTGGCCCGGGCCGAATTCCGCGGTCGTCGCATCCGCCGGCAGGTCTTGGAGTTTCGCCCAGGCCCGCACCGTCTGCAGATAGTCGTCGAGCGCATCGACGGCCCTCATGTCGTAGAGCTGGAAGCCGTTCGGCTCACCGCGATACATGAGGCTGGCCGGCGGGCGCGGCCTGCCGGTCTCGCGCCAGTCGTCCTCGATCACGTAGAATTCGAGTTCGGTCGCCACGACCGGCGTCAGCCCGCGTTCGTCGAAACGCTTGAGAAGGGCCGCGAGGATGGCGCGGGGATCCATGAAGGAAGGCGTGCCGTCGAATTCGTTCATGGTCGAGAGAACCTGCTTCGACCCTTCCGGCGCCCATGGCATCGGCGCAAGGCTACGCTTGTCAGGAACGCACAGGCCATCGGGATCGCCGATCGACATGGAAAGCCCGGTAATCTCGTCATTGTCGTAGCCCCAGATATCCAGCGACTGGGTGGAGGAGGGCAGGCGCACCGTACCGTCCCAGACCTTCTTTTCAGCCTCGATTGGGATCTGCTTGCCGCGCAGGTCGCCGTTCATGCCGACGAGCAGGATTTCGATGCGGGGCGATGCAGGATTGGAAGCCATGAGGAATGTCTTTTGACGGGAGTTGCGGAACTCTGTTCGTAACCGATAAGAATTGACGGCACAATCTGAGGCAGAGAGACAGTCATGACCGATATGCCGCCGCTTTCCAATCTCGCCGCCATCGATGCCGCCCATCACCTGCACCCGTTCTCGGACATGAAGCAGCTGAACGCCAAGGGTGCGCGGGTCATCCAGCGCGCGGAAGGCGTCCATATCTACGACTCGACGGGCAAGAAATATCTCGACGCCTTTGCCGGCCTCTGGTGCGTCAATGTCGGTTACGGCCGCAAATCGATCGCCGACGCTGCTTATGCCCAGATGCAGGAACTGCCCTATTACAACACCTTCTTCGGCACCACGACGGCGCCGGCGGCATTGCTCGCCCAGAAGATCGCCTCCCATACCGGCGAAAGGCTGAAGCGCGTCTTCTTCACCAATTCCGGCTCGGAGGCGACCGACACCTGGTTCCGCATGGCGCGGCTCTACTGGAAGGCCTTGGGCAAGCCGGAGAAGACCTTGGTCATCGCCCGCAAGAACGCCTATCACGGCTCGACGGTCGCCGGCGCCTCGCTCGGCGGCATGAAGCTGATGCACGAACAGGGCAACCTGCCGATCGAAGGCATCCACCACATCAACCAGCCCTATTGGTATGCCGAGGGCGGCGATCTGACACCTGCCGAATTCGGCCTGAAGGTCGCGCGCGAGCTGGAGGCCAAGATCGACGAACTCGGCGAGCACCGGGTCGCTGCCTTCGTCGCCGAGCCGATCCAGGGGGCAGGGGGCGTTATCATTCCGCCGGAGACCTACTGGCCGGAGATCGCCCGCATCTGCAAGGCGCGCAACATCCTGCTCGTTTCCGACGAGGTGATCTGCGGTTTCGGCCGCCTTGGACATTGGTTCGGCCACCAATATTACGGCTTCGAGCCGGATCTGGCGCCGATCGCCAAGGGCCTGTCCTCCGGCTATCTGCCGATCGGCGGCGTGCTGGTCAGCGACCGAGTCGCCGACGTGATGGTCGAGGAGTTAGGCGATTTCTACCACGGCTTCACCTATTCCGGTCACCCCGTTGCGGCTGCCGCTGCGCTGGAAAACATCCGCATCATCGAGGAGGAGGGTCTGGTCGAGCGCGTTCGCGACGATATCGGCCCCTATTTTTCCGCCGCCTGGAAAAGCCTTGAGGATCACGCGGTGGTCGGCCAGGCCGAAAGCACCGGCCTGATCGGCGGCCTGCAGCTTGCAGCCGACAAGGACACCCGCCGCCGTTATGCAAAGCCCGACGATATAGGCACGCTAGTGCGCAACCACTGTGTCGAGAACGGCCTCATCCTACGCGCCACTGGCGACCGCATGCTTGCTTCGCCAGCGCTGACCATCAGCCGTTCGGAAGTGGATGAGGTAATCGAGAAGCTGCGGGCGGCGCTCGATCATTTGCGGGACAGCGTAACCGAGTAGTCCTTGTCCTATTTCGCGGGCTCCACCCATGCATAACCGAACATGACACTGTCCCGTCCACCCGAGAAGAGATAAGGCACGACCTTGATCGCCGGCGCCAAGCCTTCCGCCGCGACCCCGTTCGCCTGCAGATATGGCTTGAGAGCATCGAGCGTTTCCCCGCTCCCCTGCCAGACGATCAGCCCCGGCTGGTTTCTCTCCGCCTCGCCGAGTGGCGGCGTCTGCCCGAAACTTTGCAGCAGCACGCGGGCCTGCGGCAGTTCCAGCCGGGCGCTTCCGGCAAGATAGGGATCGTCGGTCATCACATAGGCCGGCTTGGCGCCGGCATGCTCCGCCACCACCTGTTCGATGAACGGCCCGGACGGCAGGTTTTCCTTGGTATAATCGCCGAACATCGGGCCGATGACATTGCCGAGCGCGATATAGACGACGAAGCCGAGCGCCAGCACCGCCACCGGAAACAGCAGCCGCGGGATGCTGCGGCGCGTATCCGCCTTGGCCGCCTCGAGCTTCAGGCAGAGATAGAGGGGCAGCAGAACCAGGAACGGCGACAGCCATTTCTCGCTGATGCTGGTGGCGCCGAAACCGAGCCCGATCAGTCCGACGGCGATCAGGCAGATGACGAGCGTCCGGCCGATCACCCGCGTCCATTGGTTCGTCGCCTGCCAGGCATCGATGAGCGGCCGCCGGAAGGCGATCAGGAAAAAGGCGAGCACCGGCAGCCCGCCAGTCAATACCGCTGCCAGAAGCGTGGCTATACCGGACAGCCGGTCGAGAATGGGGTTGCCCGACGCGTCCTCGCGCATCGCCTTGATCGTCCCGGCCGTCGCTTCGCCCAGGTTTCCGAGTACCCAAAGCCCGTGCGGCAGGCAGATCACCGCTGTGACGGCAAGTGCCGGGATCATCCGCCAGTCGAGAATGCGCTTGCGAAGCTCCGGTTCCGGCAGGATGGCGAGGATCGCCGCGACGGGCACGATGACGAAATTATACTTGGCGATCAGCCCGAACCCGACCGCGATGCCAGTGAGCAGGTAGGTCCAAGGGGTTGGCCGCGTCAGCGTCTTGAGGAAGCCATAAAAGAACAGTGCGACGGCAAACAGTGTGGCGATCGCATGCGTCAGGTCCCTTTGCGACATGACGCTGACCGCCGGCATGGCGATCACGCCGATCATGGCGATGGCGACAAGCCGCGGGTCCTTCAGCAGCACCCGGGCCGCAAGCCCATAGACCGCACAGGTGAGGAACAGCAGCAGGTTCTTGACCAGCGCGACCGCAAGGACCGACGGACCGATCAGGTGGACAACCCCGTATTGCAGCCAGTTGTAGAACGGCGGCTGACGGCCGTAGCCCATCAGCAGGAACTGCGACTGGTAGAGCTGTTCCGCCTCGTCGCTTTCGAGCGCCTCCGAGCGCAGCACCCTGAGGGTGATTGCCAGCACATAATATGCAGCGATCAGCCAGAGGACGAGGTCGGGACGGCGGGCAAGCGCGTCACTGATGCGCCGCATCGCCCTCATAGACTTCCCTGACGATGTAGCTGAGCGAGTTGTCATCGCGATAATAGGTGCGGGCGATCATTTCCGCGATAATGCCGGTGGTGATCATCTGCACCGCCGACAGGAACAGCATGACGCCGATGAGGAACAGCGGCCGGGTGCCGATGTCGTTGCCCATGATGAACTTGTCGATGAACAGGTAAAAGAGGATGATCGCCGACAGCGCCCCCAGCCCGAGGCCGAGCGAGCCGAAGAAATGTCCCGGCCGCGCCTTGAAGCGCATGAAGAACATCACCGATAGCAGATCGAGGATCACCCGGAATGTGCGGGAAATCCCGTATTTGGAAACGCCGTGCTGGCGCGCATGGTGGGTCACCGGCATTTCGCCGATCCGCGAGCTCGGCACCACGCCGGCAACCCAGGCCGGAATGAAGCGGTGCATCTCGCCCATCAGCTTGACCTGCTTGATCACCGTGCCGCGATAGATCTTCAAGGAACAGCCATAGTCGTGCAGCCGCACGCCGGTGATGCGGCCGATCAACCGGTTGGCGATGAAGGAGGGCACCTTGCGCAGCAGCAGCCCGTCCTGACGGTTCTTGCGCCAGCCGACCAGCAGGTCCAGCTCGCGCCGCTCCAGCTCGGCCACCATGCCGGGAATGTCCTTCGGGTCGTTCTGCAGGTCGCCGTCGAGCGTCGCGATCAACCGGCCGTTCGCCTGGTTGATGCCGGCCTGCATCGCGGCCGTCTGGCCGAAATTGCGCTGCAGCGCGACGATCTTCAGGTCGAGGCCGGGGCGATTGAGCGCTTCGCGGGCATTGGCGATCGTCGCGTCCGTGCTGCCGTCGTCGACGAGGATGAGTTCCCAGCTCGCCGCGTAGCCGGCCATCGCCGCGCAGATCCGTTCGATCAGCGGGCGCACGCTTTCTTCTTCATTGAAGAGGGGCACGACGAGGGACAGTTCGATCGGCTCGGCCGTCTCGATGCGGTCCGTCACCGACTCTGCTGTTGTACGCACCTTGCGTTTCTCCTAAACCACGGGCTGGAAAGGCCTCTGACAATGGCCGAAACCCGAAATTTCACATGGGGCACCCTACTATATGAAGAATTCTCCGGTTGCCAGTCGCCGGGCGTGGATAATTCGCCACGCGATGACGCTCGGGACGGTGGCGATCATCTTGCTGTACGCCACGTTCATCCAGTGGGTCTGGGGCTGGCAGAGCGTCGTGTCCCTGTGGAGCGGCGCCGGCTGGGGCTCTGCGGCGATAGCGCTCGCACTGCTGCTCGGCACTTATGTCCTGCGCACCTGGCGCATCTACGACTATTTCCCGGCCGAGACCGGCGGCCATTTCGGCACGCTGCTGAGGCTCGTCCAGGTCCATAACCTTCTCAACATCATGCTGCCCTTTCGCACCGGTGAAGCAAGCTTTCCGCTGCTGATGAAGCGCGAGTTCGGCCTGGGCGTTGCGCGCAGCACCGCGGCGCTGTTGGTCATGCGGCTCTTCGACCTGCATGCGCTGCTCGCCGCCGCCGGCACGGGTCTGGCGCTGCAGACAGGAAAGCTCTGGGCCTGGACGCTCTGGCTCGCCTTCCTGATCCTGCCGGCAATCGCCTTCGCGCTGCGCGGCCCGGCCTTCCGGCTTGCAGCCAAGGTTCTGCCGGACAAGGCGAAAAAACTGCTCGAGGAGGTCGAAGCCGGCCTGCCGCTCGATGCAAAAGCCTTCGCCCGCGCCTGGGGCGCGACACTGATCAACTGGTTCACCAAGATCGCCGTCCTCGCCTGGGTCCTCGACCTGCTCGGCGGGCTGTCCATCGCCGCAAGCTTCGGCGGCGCGCTCGGCGGCGAACTCTCTTCCGTGCTCCCCATGCATGCACCGGCCGGCGTCGGCACCTATCCCGCCGGCATCACCGCCGGCGCCATCGCCTTCGGCGCCGGCACGGCCGGACTGCCCCTGGCGGAACTCGGCCAGGCGGCGGTCAACACGCATCTGCTGGTGATCGTCTCGTCGCTGGTCGGGACGGCACTGTCATTGCTGGTGGCGAGGCCGGCGCGCGATCGTTAAGCTAATTCGCTCAGCGATATCGCCGCGTCACGAAATCTCTTGTCGGCGCTTTGCCGCAGCTTCCGAACGAGGCTTTCATCTGCAGTGACGAAGCGAAGATTTTCCTTCAGCGCAAGGGCCAGATAGATGCAGTCATAAGCCGGATGATCGAGTTCGATCGCGAGTTCGAGACTGGCGTTCAAGAGCGGTAGCATTTCTCGCAATTGCAGGTCCGAGCCCTCGATGAGCCGGGCGCCGAAAAGTGCCTCTACGGCGGAAAGCTCTTTCCGCCGTACCTTCTTCCAGAGGATGTTGGCGCATTCGACAAGGATCAGATCCGGGGCAATCAGCGCATTGCCGTCGAGAAGGGACAGCGCCTCGGAAGTCCCTGTCTCCTGGATGACCCATTTGATGACGACGCTTGCGTCGACGACGAAGGTCGTCACCGTTCTTGGCGTCCTTCGCGCATCAACATTTGGGAAGGCGTGTGGTCGCGATTGGCGGTTAGGGCTCGAAATTCGGATGCCAGGGTCTCGAAGGTCGGCCGGCTGTGATGAGGGCCATCCCAGCCCATGCCTTCAAGCTCCTTGAAAGCGCGGCGTCGGCGTTCGTTCGTGACCAGATGTTGAAGGATCTCCTCTACGGTTGCCGTGATCGGCAAGCCGGTGATTTCCTTCGCCTCGTTCAAGAGGTCGTCGTCGATATTTAAGGACATGCGCATCGGGAACCCTCCTGAGAGTCCAGAATATAGTCCTAAATTATGGCGCTGTCACTGAAACGCCGTCTCATAAAAGCTTCTCAGCTTGCGCGAATGCAGTGTCTCGGTCGGCATGGCCGCGAGTTTCTGCACGGCGCGGATGCCGATCTGCAGGTGCTGGCTGACCTGGGTGCGGTAGAAGGCGGTCGCCATGCCGGGCAGTTTCAGTTCGCCATGAAGCGGCCGGTCGGAGACGCAGAGCAGTGTCCCGTAGGGCACGCGGAAGCGGAAACCGTTGGCGGCGATCGTCGCCGATTCCATGTCCAGCGCGATTGCCCTTGACTGGGAGAGCCGCTTCACCGGTCCGCGCTGGTCGCGCAGTTCCCAGTTGCGGTTGTCGATCGTCGCAACGGTGCCGGTGCGCATGATCCGCTTCAGCTCGAAGCCCTGGTAGCCGGTGACCTCCTCGACGGCGCTTTCGAGCGCCTGCTGCACTTCGGCAAGTGCCGGGATCGGGATCCATACCGGCAGGTCGTCGTCGAGCACGTGGTCCTCGCGCACATAGGCATGGGCCAGCACATAGTCGCCGAGGCGCTGGCTGTTGCGCAGGCCGGCGCAATGGCCAACCATTAGCCAGGCATGCGGTCGCAGTACGGCGATATGGTCGGTGATCGTCTTGGCGTTCGAAGGCCCGACGCCGATATTGACGAGCGTGATGCCCGCATGGCCCTTCTTCTTCAGATGATAGGCAGGCATCTGCGGCAGGCGGACGACCGCATCGGTTTCCGGCCTGTCGCTGCCTGCAAGCGTAACGATATTGCCGGGCTCCACGAAGGCCGTGTAGCCGTCGCCGCCCTTTGCCATCATCTCACGGGCCCAGGCCGCGAATTCGTCGATGTAGAACTGGTAGTTTGTGAACAGCACGAAGTTCTGGAAGTGATCGGCGCTGGTCGCGGTATAGTGGCTGAGCCGGGCCAGCGAATAGTCGATGCGCTGGGCGGTGAACGGCGCAAGCGGCGCCGGCTCTCCGGGCACCTGCTCGTATTCGCCGTTGGCGATCAGGTCGTCGGTGTTGTTGAGATCCGGCGTGTCGAAGAGGTCGCGCAACGAGATGTCGGCCAGCGAACTGGTCGCCGATGCCTCCACATGCGCGCCTTCGCTGAAGGCGAAATGCAGCGGGATCGGTGTCGTCGATTCCGAGATCGTCACCGGAACGCTGTGGTTGCGCATCAGGAGGCCGAGCTGCTCTTTCAGGTAATGCCGGAACAGCTTCGGGCGGGTGATCGTCGTCGTATAGACGCCGGGCGACGAGACATGGCCGTAGGAGAGGCGCGAGTCGGCGTGGCCGAAGGAGGTCGTTTCGATGCTGACCTGCGGATAGCAGGCACGGTAGCGGCCGGTCACGGCCGCACCATCGGCAAGCGCCCCGAACGCGTCGATCAGGAATTTCGTATTGCGTTCGTAGAGTTCGGTCAGGGCATCGACCGCCTCGACCGGATTGTCGAAGGCGCGCGGCTCTACCGGGCTGGGGCTGATGAAGGAAAGCGGGGTCAAGGAAAAGATTCGTGTGTTCATGCGCTATTATAGAGAGAACTCAATAACAATCAAACGACGTTGAAAGGCTCCCGCCGCTTGAACACCTGAACTTTTTCAAAGTGCCGCGACGCAATTTGGCGTGGCGGGATGATAGCAAGGCACGCCGGTGCCGAGATGCACGCGCAGATCGTTGCGCGCCGGGGCGGCCACGAGTGCGGCAAAGGCGAATGCAAAAATCGTCATGATCAGAGTTACTATTGTCAGGCGGCGTGCAAGGATGGTCATGGTTCTCTCCCCAAAGCCAATGACGGCAGAATAAAGGCGTGCGGCTGAATGCGTCCTGAGAGAGAGTTTCATCCAGGGTTCAGAATGGTTAACGTCGAAGGGATCGGGTGCCCACCGAATCGATGACGCCGCCCGCGGCAACATCCGCGCCCCCTTACCGCGGCATAGGCACCCGCAGAACGCTGCCGGCACGAAAAAGCCGGCCACGAGGGCCGGCTTGAAATTGGTCTGTCGGTGGAGAGGTCATCCCGCGCATTGGCTGCGACCTGCGCGAGATGCGGTATCTTGAAGCAACTGCTTAATTATGCGGACGCAGAGTACCGTCGTAGTAGTCGCCTTCGTCCTGTCCACCATCGAGATCGGCGTTGCCGCTCGTGTTATTGTTGTACATGTAGCCGGTGCTCGGATAGATGCTGCCGGTCGACATGGTGTCCACGCCGCTACTGCGATCCTGGCCGCGATCCTGCTGAATAGTCGGCGGCGAGTGAGGCAGGCCGTTCGGGTCCGAATAAACCGCGTTTTGAGCAGCGGCGGCACCGGCGAAACCGGCCGAAATGATAAGAGCGGCAGTACCGGAAGTCAGATAGGCTTTCATTTTCCTGTCCTTTCCATCTGGTCTTATGGCGCGAAGCGATAGGTTCATCGCTCCGTCCGAGATACAAATCCCTGGAGGCGAGGATCGTTCCAATAGAAATGGAGCGGAGGTGCCAACCAGCGGTTTTTTCTGCTCGGCAAAAAGCCTTTGATATTGCAGAAAACGGGCGGCACAGGGCCAAATGCAGGAAATCTCACGAAGAAGAGCATCAACGTGATTGATTCGTGGAAAAGCTTCACTTAATCTTGAACTCGATGGCGGGTTTCAGAGTCCGGCCATCACGCACCGGAAAGACGATTGCGACCCGTCTTTCCAATCGGTGTCTTGAATGAACTGCGAATACCAGCCGCTCGCGCGGCTGGTATTTCATTTTTCCATATATTTGCTGTCTGTTTGATCCCGCACCGGGCAAGGCTCTGTGCGGCTATCGATGGCGAACGAACTTCGAAATTAGTTCGGGCGGTTGACGCCGTTGTAGTAGTCGCCGCTGTCCAGATCGGAAGCACGGTTATCGCGGCCACCGCCATTGTTGAACGGAAGCTTGCCGTCCTGACGATCGATGCTGCCGGTGTTCAGGCGATCGATGGCTGTGGCAGGCCCGGTCTTCTCGGCGCCCTGGTAATAGTCGCCTTCAGCAAGTACTGCACCGGCGAACGAAACCGAAGCGATCAGGGCTGCGGCGAGGGCGGAAGTCATCTTTGTCATTGTCTTATGCCTTTCAGAGTTGCCCGCGGCAGTGAGTTTGCGACCCGTCCTGCGGACATATGTTCGGTATCTTGAATAGGAGGCGGTTAGTTCGGGCGAACTGCGCCTTCGTAATAGTCGCCACGGTTCAGGGTGACGGTGCCGTCGAACGACTGGTTCGACTGGTCGGAACCCTTGGCGCGAGCGATCGAACCGGTATAGCCGAAGCTGTCGACGCGAGCGCCATGGACGGACCGAGCCTGCTGGGTGGGCTGTGCGCCTTCGTAATAGTCGCCTTCATCGGCGAGAGCGGCGGTGGCGAAAGAGGCCGAAGCGATGAAGGCTGCGGCGATAGCGGAAGTGATCCTGGTCATTGTGGTAGTCCTTTCAGAGTGTTCCGCGGCGTCAAAGTTGCGACCCGGCCTGCGGAAATTGTTTCGGTTATCTTGAATGAGCTGCGATTAGTTCGGGCGGTTGGCGCCGTCGAAATAGTCGCCGCTGTTGACGTCGGCCTTCTGGGTGTCAGCCTTCTGGCCGATGCTGCCGGTCTGAACATGATCGACGGTAGCGGAAGCCTTGGAGGCGCCTTCGTAATAGTCGCCTTCAGCGAGGGCGACGGAAGCGAAGGAAGCCGAAGCGATAAGGGCTGCGGCGACAGCGGAAGTGATCTTGGTCATGGTGGTAGTCCCTTCAGAGTTACCCGCGGCTTCAAAGTTTGCGACCTGGCCTGCGGAGATTGTTTCGGTATCTTGAATGAGCTGCGATTAGTTCGGGCGGTTGGCGCCGTCGAAATAGTCGCCGCTGTTGACGTCGGCATTCTGGGCTTCAGCTTTCTGGCCGATGCTGCCGGTCTGAACATGATCGACGGTAGCGGAAGCCTTGGAGGCGCCTTCGTAATAGTCGCCTTCAGCAAGAGCGACGGAAGCGAAGGAGGCCGAAGCGATAAGGGCTGCGGCGATAGCGGAAGTGATCTTGGTCATGGTGGTAGTCCCTTCAGAGTTACCCGCGGCTCTTAGTTTGCGACCTGGCCTGCGGAGATTGTTTCGGTGTCTTCAATGAACGGCGATTAGTTCGGCCGGTTTGCGCCTT
Organism: Neorhizobium sp. T6_25; assembly: GCF_002968555.1. Taxonomy (NCBI): domain Bacteria; kingdom Pseudomonadati; phylum Pseudomonadota; class Alphaproteobacteria; order Hyphomicrobiales; family Rhizobiaceae; genus Neorhizobium; species Neorhizobium sp. T6_25. The sequence continues at coordinate 44,528 of NZ_PVBL01000027.1, read as the reverse complement.
CATAATAGTCGCCACGATCCAGGGTGACCGTGCCATCGAAGGACTGGTTCGAACCCTGAGCGTTGGAGACCGAGCCCGTATAGCCGTAGCTGGCCGAACCCTGGGCCTTCTGATGTGTTGCCGGGTGCTGCTGGCCAGCCGACGGCGGGGTGACGCCTTCGTAATAGTTGCCTTCAGCAAGAGCGGCGGTGGCGAAGGAAGCCGAAGCGATAAGGGCTGCGGCGATAGCGGAAGTGATCCTGGTCATTGTGGTAGTCCCTTCAGAGTGTTCCGAGGCTTCAAAGTTTGCGACCTGGCCTGCGGAAATTGTTTCGGTATCTTGAATGAGCTGCGATTAGTTCGGGCGGTTTGCGCCTTCGTAGTAGTCGCCGCGGCCGATCGGAGCCGGGACCTGGTTCTGTTGATCCTGAGCAATGCTGCCGGTCTGAACATGGTCGACGGTAGCGGAAGCCTTGGAGGCGCCTTCGTAATAGTCGCCTTCAGCGAGGGCGACGGAAGCGAACGAGGCCGAAGCGATAAGGGCTGCGGCGATAGCGGAAGTGATCTTGGTCATTGTCTTTATCCTTGAGTTATGTTCGGTTCGGTCTTGGGCCGAACCAGAGTGAATTTCTGTTTGCGATGCTGATATCGGACCGATCGGTTCGATCCGGAAGCCCCCCATTTCGGCGACTGCTGTCAACGAAACGTTGACAACGAAAAGCGCTCGGGGAAAATGCACGCAAAAAGCGCATAGAGCAGCTATTTCACGGAAAAAGCCACGAATAAATCGATTAAGTTACAATTCGTTAAGATAATTAACCAGCAAAATCAGCATGATATGTGGTTCTGAAAGCATTTACACCGGTTACGTGTAATTTTCCGGCGACCATGTCATTTTCATGGCTTTTATGTGGCGTAAATCGTGTTCAAGGGGTATTCAAGCTTTTCACAAAACTGTGACATCGAAATTTTGCGGATTTTTACGCCCAGAATCGATGCCGTTTGCGTGACCAAATTGCCTTTTCTTGATGCGGCGCAGCAAAATATTAGGGCACCTCTTGACGGTTGGAAACGAAAAACGGCCGTGCCGTTGCCGGCGCGGCCATCGCTGCACTTCTTATAGGGGACGATATTTGGACGATCGGCTTAGAGGCGCGTCCACGTCTGCGACTTGCAAAGGATGGCGAGGACGCAGCCTTTCATCTTGAGCGAATTGCCGCTGACCGATCCGGATCCGCTATAGGTCTTGTCCTCCGCGGGATCGGTGATCTCGCCGCTATATTCGCCGTCCTTGCCGGAGAGCTTGCCGATCTGCTTGCCCGAATGTTTGCCGGTCTTCAGCGTCACGCAATAGGCGGTACCGCATTTGCCGATCACCGCGGTCTCGCCGCTGGCGGTCTTCCAATTGCCTTCGATCGGCTCTGCGGCTCGGGCTCCGGTCGCGGCAAGTGTCAGCACTGCAACAAGCATCAGTCTGCGCATCATGATTGTTCTCCTCCTTCGCTTCCGCCGCTGAGCTCTTCGAGAGCAGACAGACGGCGCGGTTTCCTTCAGTTCGCACCCCTCCGGACGAACTCGTGCCGAAATTTATCTTACGCACACGTAAAGGTAAATATGGGTTTGGCCCGATATGGCGGAATTTCAGCGCTCGGGAAGGCCGGGTTTTCCACAGCCCTGGAGACAGGTTCACCGAACCGAACCGTATTCGTAGTTAGCGATCGGTTTAAATCGCTTCCTAAACTTTTCGTAAAAATCTCCGCGAATTCCTTAAAATGCAAGGCATCCCATGTTTAACAAAAACTCAAATTTACGAAGCGTTTGAACTTTGTTTTCGTTGAATTAATCATGCTTTTTAGGCGTCTTTTGGAAGGTTGGGCGCATAGTGAAGTCATCAAACGAGCGGAAAAAACCGCCGGCCGGAAGGATCAAAACAGCCGCTTCAAGACGGTGATCCGGATGGAGCCCGAAAGGGCAAAAAACAGGGCAGACGACGAACAACAGGCTTTAACAGGGATCAAACCGATGGCACGCTTTGAAATGAACAATTCCGGAATGGCCACCATGGGTGGCGAAACCCGCGCCGACACTTTCTGCGAAATGGGCTTGATGTATGCGACCGGTCGTGGTTGCGACGTCGATCTGATCTCCGCACACAAATGGCTCAACATCGCCGCGATCAAGGGCTCCGATCGCGCCGCCGAATTGCGCGCCGACCTCGCTCAGACGATGAGCAAGATGCAGCTGGCCGCGGCACTCCGCGCCGCTCGCGAATGGATGACCATGCACTGAGCGCCTTCAGGGAGCGCCGTGGTCGACGAATTGACCGGCCCCGCAAGAGGGCCGGCGGGAGAACAATCCAAAAGACAGCACCCAAGAGGGGATCGGGAAACAGGACGGTCGGTCTGGACGGGGACGATCGTCGGAAATTGAGACCGCGACCGGCAGGAACAAGGCCGGCGCGGTCGTTTTTCGTATAGCCTAAAGGCTCTTCAGTACCTTCGGCAGCGCTTCTTCGAACAGCGCCATGTCCGATTCCGGGCCTGTGCTGACGCGGATGCAGCGGTTGAGCTGCGCGACACCCGGCATGCGGATGAAAACCCCGTGCTCCATCAGCCCATCGACGATCGAGCGCGCATAGGCGCCGTCGCGGCCGCAATCGATCGCCACGAAATTGGTGGCGGACGCCAGCGGCTTCAGGCCGTTGGTTTCAGCGATGGCCGCGATCCGGTCCCGCGAGGCCTTGATCTGCCCAATCACCTGAGAGAGGTAGGCCTGGTCTTTCAGCGCCGCGAGTGCCGAGGCGATGCCGATCCGGTTCATGCCGAAGTGATTGCGGATCTTGTCGAAGGCCTCGGCAGTGCCGGGCGTCGAGATCGCATAACCCACTCGCGAGCCGGCCATGCCGTAGGCCTTCGAGAAGGTCCGGGTGCGGATGATATTCGGCCTGTCGATCAGGGCGGCGATATCAGGCGTCGCGCCGGCCGGGCCGGTCTCGCAATAGGCTTCGTCGAGAATCATCAGGCAGGTTTCCGGCAGCGCTTTGGCAAAAGCGACGATGCTGTCGGCATCCCACCAGCTTCCCATCGGATTGTCGGGATTGGCGAAATAGACCAGCGGCGCGCTTTCGCGGCGAACGGCTTCCAACAGCCCATCGAGGTTTTCGCGGTCGTCGACGTAAGGCACCGTCACCAGCCGGCCGCCATGGCCGGCCACATGGAAGTTGAACGTCGGATAGGCGCCGAACGAGGTGACGACCGGCATGCCCGGCTCGATCACCATCCGGACGATCAGCCCGAGCAGGCTGTCTATGCCTTCGCCGACGGCAATGTTGTTGATCTGACAGCGCAGATGCGCGGCGAGCGCCTGCTTCAGTTCGAAATTTTCCGGATCTGCATATTTCCAGGTGCTTGCCGCCGCAGCGCTGATCGCTTCGATGACGGAAGGCGCAGGGCCGAAGCCGTTTTCATTGGCGCCGATGCGTGCCTTCACCATGAGGCCGCGATTGCGCTCGATGGCCTCGGGTCCGACGAAGGGGACGGTGGCGGGAAGGGCGCTGATCAGCGGTGTAAAGCGCGAGAATGCAGGCATGGATTTCAGTTCCGGTTCTTTAAAACCGGCACACAATAGGATCGATTCACCGGCATGCAAGTCTGGTTGGGCTCGATTAGGCTTGATCGCCGCTAAATCTTTTCACCTCCCGTTTGAAAAGCGCGTCGAGCCTTTCGATGACCTGACGCACTTCCGGTCGGTGCCGGTCGTCGTCATTGGCGACGATCCACATTGTATAGGTAAGCTCTGCGATGATGCCGCCCTCGCGCACCAGGCCGGGAACGGAATCACCGATGAAGCACGGCAGCACACCCCGGCCGTTGCCGCTGGCAATCAGCCTCGGAAGGATATCCGGCGAATTGGTCCAGGTGCGAATATCGGCTTCGTGATGCTGGAACACCCATTTATCGGCCGCGGAATGGGAGTTGTCGGTACCGAGCGAAACCCAGGGCATGGTCTCGTCTTCGGCCAGCGCGCTCGCCCTATATATAGAGTGTGCGACAACGACCGATCGGCGGATCGCTACATTGCCCGATTCCGGCCTCCGGGCGACGATCCCGATATCCGCCTCGCGATAGGTGAAATCGACGCCCTTGTGCAAAGACTTGCAGCAGAGCCGGAACCGGTCCTCTCTGCCCCTGATCTCCGGCGTGTGATCGCCGATGTAACCGGAAAGCCAGGCATCGGCGCCGATAGAGACGATCGGCATGGCAAAGGCTTGTCCGTTCCAGTCGGCGATGCTGTCGGCGGTTCTTTGCATGGCGCGGACGTGTTCGAGCAGCGTTTCTCCATCCGGCGCCAGCCGGTAGCCCTGATGGCTGCGCACGAACAGGCTCCGGCCGGTTGCCCGCTCGAGCGCTAGCATCCGCCGGCCGATCGTCGGGGCACTGAGGCCCGTGCGGGCGGCGGCACCGCTCAAGCCCCCTTCGCTCGCCACATGCAGAAACAGTTTGAGATCGTCCCAGCCCGCATCCGTCATATCAGGCACCCTATCGTTTCACCGGTGATCTTCCCATCGTTCATGGATGAAAAGCGGCTTTCGCCGGCGCGTCTACAAGCCGCGCGGCAAATCGCTAGCTCGATGGCACCGCATCATAGATGGAGTGACTGCCATGCTTCTCAACTGGGTGAGACTTTGGGAACAGCTGAACAAGGGAAAGGACAGGTGCTGCCTGAACGGGCCGCGGCATCCGATGGCCGATCCCCTCGAGGGTGCCGAATGGGCCGGGCTGCTGTGGGCCGTGCCGTTGCTGTCGCGGCTGGCGAGCGGCGGCCATGAGCGGCGGGGAGGAAAAGGCCTCCCGGCCGCGAGACTATCTGCCCGTCAATGACTCGTCTCGAAGCTCAGCCGGATCACGTGATGCAGAAACTCGGCGTCGATCAGCATGTTGAAGCCGACGGTGACCTTCTCTTCCTCGCGGCGGATCACCGTGCATCCGATGTCGTCATGGATGCCGAGGATTTCGAGGAAGAAGTTGTTGGGCATCGGCAGGGTCGGGCCGACCTCGATCTCCGCACCGTAGAGCGAGATGCTGCGGATCAGGCAGCGGAAGCTGGTTTTGGTGCTGAGATGATGGCCGACAAGGATGACCTTGCCGGGGCGGTCGATCGTGAACTTTTCGAAGGCCCGGTCGCGCGGGCCGTCTTTTCTGGTGTCCTGGTCCATAGTCAAGGGCATGACACCCTCCCGTTTTCATTCCTACTCTGTGACTATATTCCTCCTGCGCTGACACATTCTGAAACGGAATGATAAAATGCGACGGATCGACGGGGATATTGGAGACAAATCCCGGTTTTAACGCTGTAGAGGCGGTTTTTCCTTTCCGTATGGGACAGCTGCGAACTCATTGCGCGTAATCGGCCATGTCGCGTTGTTGACGGACCAGTGTCGCGGGGATACCCCTTGCGATCGGATTAGTGGTGCTATCAACGAAACCATGATCGGTGTGGGAGCGAGACGTGACGGGCAGGTTGGTGATAATTGGCGCGGGCCAGGCGGGTTTCGCGCTCGCTGCAAAACTCCGGGCCTTGAAGGATGCGCGGCCGATTACGATTATCGGTTCGGAAAACGTGATCCCTTATCAGCGCCCGCCGCTCTCCAAGAAATATCTGCTCGGCGAAATGGAGTTCGAGCGGCTGACCTTCCGGCCCGAAAGCTGGTTTGCCGAAAACGATGTCGAGCTTCTGCTCTCGACCTATGTCGAGGAGATCGACCGCAAGGCAAAGTTCGTCCGTATGCAAGACGGTGCCGTGCTTGAATACGACACTCTGGCGCTCGCCACCGGCTCGACGCCGCGCACGCTGCCGGCAAGTGTCGGCGGCGATCTCGACGGCGTCTTCACCGTGCGCGACAAGCGCGATGCCGACTTGCTCGCCGGCGAGATGAAGCCGGGCCGCCGGCTCCTTATTATAGGCGGCGGTTATATCGGCCTCGAAGCGGCCGCCGTCGCCCGCCATCTCGGCCTCGAAGTGACGTTGATCGAAATGGCCGACCGCATCCTTCAGCGCGTCGCAGCAGAAGAGACCGCCGACGTGATGCGCGCCATTCACGACAGCCACGGCGTAGTCATCCGCGAAAAGACCGGCCTGCACCGCCTGGTAGGTGGAGGCGGCCCGGAAGGGAAACACGTGCGCGCCGCTGAACTCTCCGACGGCAGCACTATCGAGGTCGATTTCGTCATCGTCGGCATCGGCGTCAAGCCGAACGACGAACTGGCGCAGGAATGCGGCCTCGCAGTTGGCAACGGCGTGATCGTCGACGAATTCGCCCGCACCTCCGATCCGTCCATATTCGCCATGGGCGACTGCGCCATGCTGCCCTGGAAGGGCGAGCGCATCCGTCTCGAATCGGTACAGAACGCCGTCGACCAGGCGGAAGCCGCCGCAGCCATTCTTGCCGGTGGCTCGGCGCCCTATGACGCAAAGCCCTGGTTCTGGTCCGACCAGTATGATGTGAAGCTGCAGATCGCCGGCTTCAACATGGGGTATGACGAGACGCTGGTGCGCAAGGGCGCCCGCGAGGGAAGCCTGTCGATCTGGTATTTCCGCGAGGGCCGGTTCATCGCCGTCGACGCAATCAACGATGCCAAGGCCTATGTGAGCGGCAAGAAACTGCTCGATACCGGCATCGAACCGAGCCGCGCCATCCTCGCCGATCCGGCCGCCGACCTGAAACAGCTCCTCTCCTGAAGGGAAACGCCATGCCGTCTCCGAAGAATCACTTCAAGGCGGCGCTGAAGGCCCGCCAGCCGCAGATCGGCCTCTGGCTGAACATGGGCGAGGCGCTGACCGCCGAGATCGCCGGCCATGCCGGTTTCGACTGGCTGGTGATCGACGGCGAGCACGGCCCCAACGACCTGCGCAGCATTCTGGCGCAGTTACAGGCGCTTGCCACCTCGCCCTCCGAAGTGGTCGTGCGGCCGCCGGTCGGCGAGACCTGGCTCATCAAGCAGATGCTCGATATCGGCGCCCGCACGTTGCTCGTGCCGATGGTCGATTCGGCCGAGCAGGCGAGGGAACTCGTCCGGGCCGTGCGTTATCCGCCACGCGGCGTGCGCGGCGTCGGTGCCGCCGTCGCCCGCGCCTCCGGCTTCAACTCCATTCCCGACTATGCCGAGACGGCCGCCGACGAAATCTGCCTGATCGTCCAGGCCGAGACCATGGCCTCGATCCGCGACCTGGAGAACATCGCCGCAGTGGACGGTGTCGACGGCGTCTTCATCGGCCCGGCCGATCTTTCGGCCGACATGGGTTATCTCGGTCGCATGGAGGCCCCTGAGGTCCAGGAGGTGATCGAGAAGGCGATCGGCACGATCCTGAAATCCGGCAAGGCGGCCGGCATCCTGACGTTCAGCGAAACCCTGAACCGCCATTATCTCGATCTCGGCGCGAGCTTCGTGGCCGTCGGCGCCGATGTCACCGAGTTTTCCGGCGCGCTGCGGTCGCTGGCCGGCCGCTACGGCCGTGGCGGCGGCGTCGGCAAGCAGCGTTCGGGCTACTGAGAATCACTGCAGCTACGGGAATGGAATCACTTGTTGCGATTCGCGTGTCGTGACCGGTGGGAATCGCATGACATTTCCATAAAAGACCTTGCCATCGATATCGTTTCCCAATAATCAGGCCCGACCGGAGAGGTGGCCGAGTGGTCGAAGGCGCTCCCCTGCTAAGGGAGTATACCCGAGAGGGTATCGTGGGTTCGAATCCCATCTTCTCCGCCATTCCAGGCTCGAAACGCCGGCCCAATCCTCAAATCCAATCCCATTCTGATCGACCTTTGCGTATTGCTCGCAGGACCGCGCAGTCGCGCCCCGTGACGGTCGAGGTGATTCCCCTCCGGAGCTTTCCCGAGGCGCTAAGTGGCTGCGAGATAAGCTCTTTCTTAACAAAGCGTAAAATACCACCTATGGCCGTCCCCGGCTTTGTGTCCTTTCGGCAACAGACTTCTGGGAAGCGGGTGCCGGAATGGCGTCCGGTTGAAGTTCCAGATTGCATGACCCTCCCCGTCTTGTATTTTCAAATCCGGAAGCGAGGCGGTGGATCGTCCTTCTTCTAGCAATCGACGGGGATGGGGCAGGGAACGCTGTCCTTCAGCCAAAAGAACCCAGACCCATACGAAACTTTGACTGGAGGTCAAAAATGAACATCAAGAGCCTTCTTCTCGGCTCCGCTGCTGCCCTCGCAGCAGTCTCCGGCGCTCAGGCAGCTGACGCCATCGTAGCTGCTGAACCGGAGCCCATGGAATACGTTCGCGTTTGCGACGCTTTCGGCACCGGCTACTTCTACATCCCGGGCACCGAAACCTGCCTCAAGATCGGCGGTTACGTCCGTTTCCAGGCTGATATCGGCCAGGACGTTAACGCCCTGAACGATCAGGACTGGGATACTTTCAGCCGCGTTCAGCTCGACTTCACCGCGAAGTCTGACACCGAACTTGGTACGCTGACCTCGGTTGCTTCGGTTCGTATCGAAGCCAACCAGGACGCTCCGTATGACTCGAACGGCTCCGGCATTACGGGCGCTGGCAACTCGGCTTACATCAACGAAGCCTACATCCAGCTCGGCGGCTTCAAGGTTGGTCGTTACTACAACCCTTGGGATAAGGGTATCAACGGCGAGTCCGATTGGAACTCCGGTACCCGGAACACCCGCATGCAGTCCGTTGGCTATTTCTACACGGGCTCTGCCTTCACCGCTGGCGTCCAGGTTGACGAACTGTCGCGCCTTGCTGGTCTCGGTGGCCAGAACGTTGGTATCGAAGCTATCGTTACTGCCAAGTTCGGCTCTGTAGCGTTCGACCTTCTCGGTGCTTATGACTTCAGCGCTGAAAACGGTGCAGTTCGCGCCCTCATCTCGGCTCCGGTCGGCCCGGGCACCCTGCAGGCTCTCGCCGTATGGTCGAGCGGCGTAGGTGATGCGAACTTCGACAACGCCTACTACAACCGTGGTGAATGGGCTCTCGCTGCTTCGTACGCTTTCAAGGTCTCCGACAAGCTGACGATCACTCCCGGCGGTACCTACGTCTGGAACTCGGAAGTCGATGCTGACGGCGAGTACACGGGCGACGATGCTTGGCGTGCTGGCGTAACGGTCGACTACACGATCGTTCCGGGCTTCACTGCCAAGGTTACTGCGAACTACAACGAAACTTCGGGCGCTGCTGAAGAATTCTGGGATGGCTTCGTCCGTCTCGATCGCACGTTCTAATCATCACGGAACTCCCCCGGTTCGCCGGGGGAGTTTTTCCATAAAAAGAGTGGCCTGAAGGCCGCCGCATGGGGAGATACGACCGGGGGATATGGCTGCTTATGCGGCCTTTCCGTGTTTGCCAGTATTAGGGCGGGCATGAATCAGCATTCAGAGAAATTGATCTGGAGGTCAATAAAGTGAACATTAAGAGCCTTCTTCTCGGTTCTGCAGCGGCTCTCGCGGCAGTTTCCGGTGCTCAGGCTGCCGACGCCATCGTCGCTGCCGAACCGGAGCCTATGGAATACGTTCGTGTCTGCGACGCGTTCGGCACTGGTTACTTCTACATCCCGGGTTCTGAAACCTGCCTCAAGATCGGCGGTTATGTCCGTTTCGAAGTCGGCTTTGGCGATGACGTGAACGCTCTCAACGGCGGCGACTGGGATTCGTATAGCCGCGCTCAGCTCGACTTCACGGCCAAGTCCGACACCGAACTCGGCACGCTGACCTCGGTTGCTTCGGTTCGCTTCGAAGCCAACCAGGGCGCTCCGTACGACACGAACGGCACCGGCGTAACGGGTACGGAGAATTCTACGTACATCAACGAAGCCTATATCCAGCTCGGTGGTTTCCGCGTTGGTCGCTGGTTGAACTGGTGGGATGCCAACGACCTTCCGGGCGAGCTCGACAACCTCGGTTCGAACCGTCTGCAGTCGATCTCCTACACCTATACCGGCTCGGCCTTCACGGCTGGCATCCAGGTTGACGAACTGTCGCGTCTTCGCGGCCTCGGCGGTCAGAACGTCGGTATCGAAGCTGTCATTCAGGCCGCGATCGGCCCGGCCAAGCTCGAACTGCTCGGTTCTTATGACTTCAGCGCCGAAAACGGCGCGATCCGTGCGATCGGCTCCGTGGCCGTTGGTCCGGGCACCTTCTACCTCTCCGGTGTCTGGTCGTCGGGTGACAACGCCTACTACGGAACCGGCAACGATGCCGGTGAAGCAGCTGTCGCTGTTGCTTATGCTTTCAAGGCGACCGACAAGCTCGAAATCATTCCGGAAGCCCAGTACATCTGGAATACCGAGGCTGATGCGGACGGCGACTTCTTTGGCGACGACGCCTGGGGCGCTGGCGTAACCGTCAACTACCAGATCGTTGAAAACTTCGCTGCCAAGGTTGCCGTCAACTATCAGGAAGTTGGCGACGAAGACGGTACGGTACAGGGTATCGTCCGCCTGCAGCGCGACTTCTGATCTGATTTGATCGGATTGAATTTAGAAGCCCGGCCTCGTGCCGGGCTTTTTGCTTTGAGAAAGGTCGAACTGCAGCGGGTGTTATAGCGGGTCAGTCCCGGTGCCGGTGGAAGTCGAGTGGCGCGGCTCAGTCTGATGTTGGGTAGTGGCTCTATGGGATGCGGATAGTTGCCATCGCCAGTGAGCGCGCAGTGCCCCACCGCCGCTCAAGCAGGACGAGGAAAAGACCAGACTCGGCCAAGCCGCAGCCTGCTACCGCCGCCCGAAGCGCAGATCCGCTTCTATATCCGCCTTCTGCCCAAGCCTCGTCTTGTAGACCTGATAGTTCTCCATCACCCGCTGCACGTAATTGCGGGTTTCGGGGAAGGGGATGCGCTCGATCCAGTCGACCACCTCGTCGAGGGACTTGCCGCGCGGGTCGCCGTAGCGGGTGATCCATTCGGGCACCCGCTTCGGGCCGGCGTTGTAGGCGATGAAGGTGAGGATGTAGGAGCCGCCGAACGTGTCGATCTGCTCGCCGAGGTAATGCGCGCCGAGTGTCGCATTGTAGCCCGCATCCGTGGTCAGCCGCGCGGCCGCATAGGTGAGGCCGTGTCGCTTGGCGACGCCCTGCGCCGTGCCGGGCAGGATCTGCAGCAGCCCGCGGGCATTGGCGGGCGAAACCGCACCCGGGTTGAAGGCGCTTTCCTGGCGGGCGATCGCATAGGCGAGCGCCTTGCCAGAACCGGCGATATCGGCGCCGGCCGGGATGACGCCGATCGGGAAAGCGAGTGCGGCCACATCGATGCCGCGGCTGAAAGCCGTTTTGCCGATCTGCAGCGACAGGGCGTGATTGTCTTCCGATTCGGCTCTTGCCGCGAGGATCGCCAGTTCTCCCGGGCTGGTCATTTCTTCCGCCAATGCGCGATAGAGCACCGCGGCGCGTTTGCCATGGCCGGCATCTTCGAGCCTTGCGATCGCCCGGACGGCTTCGCGGCTTTCGAAATTCTGACGGTCGGTCCCGCTCGCGGTCGGATAGGTGACGTCGAGTGACTTGAGGTCGAGCCGTGCGGCGGCAAGCTGGCCGTAGAACGTGCTGGAGAAATGCGCCGCCTTGGCGAAGAACTCCTTGGCGCTGCCCGGACCGCCGTCTTCCGCCGCACGGCCGAGCCAGTAGAGGGCGCGCGACGCCGAAAGCGGCTTGTTCGAGGTATCGAGGATCTTGCGGAAATGTTTCTCGGCGGTTGCCGGCTCATGCAGCGCCCGCAACGCATACCAGCCGGCGTGGAATTCCGCATCGACGATATCGGTGGAGGAGGCGGCGACATAATTGGCCGCAGTCCGGTAGGCGAGCTTGAACTCGCCCTGATCAGCGAGGCCGCGCGCCACGATGCGCCGCTCGTTCCACCATTCCGTCGTGTTGACCAGTTTTGCCGCGTCGCGCGGGGCCTTTTCGAGCAGGTCCGCAGCGTCCCGGTATTTGTCCTGCCGCCGAAGATATTCGACGCGAGCGAAGAGATAACCGGCATCGTCTTTCAGGGAGCCGTCGATGCCGTTCAGCAGCGCCTCGGCATTCTTGGCATTGCTGATGACGGCGGTCCAGGCCTTGTAGAGCGATTGCGCCTTGCCGAGATCGCTAAAACGCTTCGCCTGTGCCGCACGCCCCTTGTACATCAGGAAGTCCATCCGCGCCTTGTGGTCGGCGGTGGTGAGAAGTCCAGAGAATTCGGCAAGGATACGGTCTTCGGCCGGCTTGTCGAGCGGCTCGGACAGCCAGATCTGCCGAAGCGGCCGGGCGGCCTCGACCTGTTTGCCGGAGGCGACGAGCGCGCGGGCGAGGATGAGCGTGCCCTCGGTGGTTTCCGGCCGGGTCGAGCCGAAGGCCGCAAGCACGGTCGGGGCGGGCGGATTTTCTCGATAAAGCGCGCGTTCGGAATTGGCGCGCAGGCCCTTCAGCCCCGGCCAGCCCTTCAGTTCCGTCTGGGCCGCCGCGATCTCGCCCGATGGCACGCCCGGCGCGCCGGACGTGGCGATCGCCCAGGTGAGGATATGCCGGTCGAGCGAACCTTCGGCAAGACCGTTGCGTGTGGCAAGGGCGGTGGCGATGTCGTTGCCGGCAAGCGCATCGAGCCCGGCTTTGAGCGCAGGTGCCACCACCAGCGGGTCGGTTCTCGGGATCGTGCCGGTCACGTCCGGCGCCGGCATCGCGGCGGGCATGGTGATCGCGACCGGGTTTTCGGGCTTCATATAGGGAAGGGGGGCCATGCTTTCGGGCAGCGATGCGGCAAATGCGTGCATGCTCGCAGCGCCGAGCCCCAGTGCTGCGAGGATCAGAACAGGCCTGTACATCCGGTAACTCGCGAAAATAGTCGTCCCCTTATTAGCCGCCAGCCACGTTAACGAAAGCTTACCGCATTTATGAAAATGCGCAGTTTCTTATATGAGATTCCATATGAAATCCCTGGCACTTGCGCTTGTCGCCGCTTTCCCGTCGCTTTATGGTGCGCGACCTGAAAGGCTTTCGGGAAAAAGGTCGGCTGCGTCGCGGCCCGTCCAAAGTTGTCGAGAGCCCTCATAGTCATGGATTGCGGCAGCAGAATGGACGCTGTCGATTGGGAGTTTTGCATGTTCAAGGGATCGATGCCCGCGCTGGTCACCCCGTTCACCGCCGATGATGCGGTGGATGAGCAGGCTTTTGCCGCGCATGTGGATTGGCAGATCGTCGAAGGCAGCAGCGGTCTGGTGCCTGTCGGCACCACCGGTGAATCGCCGACGCTGAGCCATGACGAGCACAAGCGCGTCGTGGAACTCTGTATCGAAGTGGCCAAAAAGCGGGTTCCCGTTATCGCCGGTGCCGGCTCCAACAACACGCGCGAGGCGGTGGAGCTTGCCGTGCACGCGGAAAAGGCCGGCGCCGATGCCGTGCTCGTCGTGACGCCCTATTATAACAAGCCGACCCAGAAGGGCCTGATCGCGCATTTCTCGGCGATCGCGCAAGCGACGAAGCTGCCGATCATCATCTACAACATCCCGCCGCGTTCGGTCATCGACATGTCGCCGGAAACGATGGGCGCGCTGGTGAAGGCGCACCGGAACATCGTCGGCGTCAAGGATGCGACCGGCAAGATCGAGCGCGTCTCGGAACAGCGCATCACCTGCGGCAAGGATTTCGTGCAGCTCTCGGGGGAAGATGCGACGGCTCTCGGCTTCAACGCCCACGGCGGCGTCGGCTGCATCTCGGTGACGGCCAATGTGGCGCCACGGCTGTGCGCGGAATTCCAGGCGGCAACGCTTGCGGGCGATTATGCCAAGGCGCTCGAATACCAGGACCGCCTGATGCCGCTGCACAAGGCGATCTTCCTGGAACCCGGCCTCTGCGGCGCCAAATACGGTCTCAACAGGATCCGCGGCATGAACCGCACGGTCCGCTCGCCGCTGGTCTCGACGCTGGAACCGGCAACCGAGGCGGCGATCGATTCCGCGCTACGCCACGCCGGCCTCCTGAACTGAGGGACGTCAGCGCTCGCCGCTTCACTTTCGGCATCGGCCGCATTACATAGACAAGTAACCCCGCTCATAGCCCATGGGCGGGGATTTGTTTTCAGATAAGGGCGGAACGGAATACACCCATGGCCCCCAAAGGCAGCCAGCGTACGGTCAACAAGATTGTCGCGGAGAACCGCAAGGCCCGCTACAATTATGAAATCATGGATACCTATGAGGCCGGCCTGGTCCTGACCGGGACCGAGGTCAAGTCTTTGCGTGAAGGCAAGGCCAATATTGCCGAATCCTACGCCTCCGACGAGGGCAACGAAATCTGGCTGATCAATTCCCATCTGCCGGAATACCTGCAGGCCAACCGTTTCAATCACGAACCGCGCCGCCGCCGCAAGCTCCTGCTCTCCAAGCGCGAGATCGGCCGCCTGCGCGCCGGCATCAACCGCGAAGGCATGACGCTCGTGCCGTTGAAGATCTATTTCAACGAAAAAGGCCGCGCCAAGCTCGAACTCGCGCTCGCCAAGGGCAAGAAGCTGCACGACAAGCGCGAGACCGAGAAGGAACGCGACTGGAACCGCCAGAAGTCGCGGCTGTTGAAGTCGAACTGAACAACCACGCAGCTCCCGCGCCATTTTCGCCGTATATCGATCGTGAACTTCCGTACCTCCCAGCCGTTAAGGGAGATACCAGGGAGTTTCCGTGCGGAAGACAAGCTATCCGGATATCATCATCGGCGCGATCGAGCGGCGGCGGGTCGTCGAACTCCGCTACAAGGGCGTGAAGCGCAAGGTGCGGCCGCATATCCTTGGTTATGTCGGCGAGGGCGCGCTTGCCCTCAGCGCCTGGCAGATTGCCGGAACGGGTTCCGGGTGGCGCCTGTTTCATGTCGAAGACATCAGCGATCTGTCCGAGACCGAGGCGGGCTTCCACAGCCCCGCGCGCGGATATAACCCCGACGATCCTGCCTTTGCGCGCATCATCGAGCGGCTGTGAAATCTTGGCTTAGGAACAAAATCCGCTTTCGCCCGTTCGTTTTTCATCTCTGAGCGCGAGCGGGCAATGGGCAACGGGGCGATGACGCGAAAGAAAATCCTGACCTATGGCACGTTGGTGATCGGCTTCGGTGCCGCCGCCTATCTGCTTTATCACACCTTTCGCGAATACTCGGTCTCCGACATCGTCGAATCCGTCCGCGCCATCCCCACCTTCAATCTCCTGATGGCGCTCCTTTTCGCCTTCGGTTCCTATCTCTGCCTGTCGGGCTTCGATTGGGCAGGCGTGCGATATGTGAGGAAAGACCTCGCTTACCCGAAGATCGGGCTTGCCTCGTTCATCGCGCTGTCGATCGGCCAGAGCGTCGGTCTTTCCGGTTTGAGCAGCGGCGCGCTGCGTTACCGCTATTATGCCCACTGGGGCCTGAGCACCGAGGACGTGGCGAAGATCGTGTTGCTGTCGGGCGTCACGGTCGGCATCGGCATGGCGATGTTGTCGGGCATCGTCATGGTCCTCAATCCGAAGGATGCCGCTTCGGTGCTGGGCCTGAGCGAGGGCGTGATCATCGCGATCGGTTTTGCCTGCCTTGCTGCAACGGCCGGTTACCTGATGCTCGCAGCCTTCGTCCGCACCCCGCTGAAGATCCGTTCCTGGACCTTCGAGATGCCGACGTTGAAGATCGCCGTCGCCCAGGTGGTGATCGGCACCATCAATTTCGCGCTGGTCTCAGCCTGCCTGCGCGAAGTCATGGCCGCCAGTGCCGACGTGAGTTATCTGAAAGCCGCCACCGCCTTCGTGCTCGCCAACCTGGCGATATTGATCACCCATGCGCCGGGCGGCCTCGGCGTCCTGGAAGCGACTGTCCGCCACGTCATGGGGGACCAGGCCTCCATCGGCTCCCTGGTCGCTTTCCGGGTGATCTATTTCTTCATCCCGTTCTTCATCGGCTTGCCGCTGTCCTTGATCGTCGAGGCGGTGTTTCGGGCGCGAAAGGCGAAGCGGTCTCCGGCGGAAGGGCTTCAGATGCGCGAGCCGGCATCGGTTTGAGCGCTTCGGCTTAGGCCGCTTTTGAGCGCCCAAGGCGCAAGCCAACCGACAAGCAGAAATGGAGCACCCATATATGGCAGCCAGTGCCACGATGTTCGTTCGGTCGTTCTTCCATGGAACGCGGGCCGATTTGAAACCCGGCGATCTGATCCTTGTCGGCCATCGATCAAACTTCGCCGGTGATCCACTTACCTGGGTTTATTTCTCCGGGACTTTGGGCGCCGCGATTTGGGGAGCCGAACTTGCAGCCGGCGGCGAACGGCAACGCATTTATGTCGTGGAGCCAACCGGATCCATCGTAGATGACCCCAATCTAACCGACAAGAAGTTCCCCGGTAATCCGACCTTGTCTTACCGATCACGCGATCCGCTGCGGATCATCGGCGAGGTAACCGAATGGCAAGGGCATTCGCCTGAACAGGTCGAGCAGATGAAAGACGGTCTCGCCCGCTTGACAGCCGAGGGGCTCAACAAGATCATCGACTGACCGTTTTAGTCAGCAGCCGGGTTCCGCTAATTGATGATTGGCGCGGCCGGGCCGCAAACCTAACCACAGTTCCTGGTTGCCATCCGTCGCTCATGCTCCAGCAGCCAGCGCTTGCGCCACAGCCCGCCGCCGTAACCGGTGAGGCTGCCGTCGGCGCCGATCAGGCGGTGGCAGGGAATGACGATGGCGATCTGGTTGGCGCCATTGGCGCCCGCCACCGCGCGGGTGGAGGAGGGGAGGTTGAGCTCGGCCGCGACCGCTCCATAGGTCGTCGCCACCCCGGCCGGGATCGCCCGCAGCGCCTCCCACACCTGCCGCTGGAACGGCGAGCCGTGCCCGGAAATCCGCGTCTTGAAACCCCGGTCCTCTCCGGCGAAATAGGCCTTCAGCTCCTCTTCGATCTGATCGATCGGCGGATGGCGCCCCATGACGATGCCGCTGCCGGTGAATTTTTGGAGTTTCTTGATTTCCGCCGGCAGCGCCTTGCGCTCGGCGAATTCGAGCAGGTGCAGCGAATGCTGGTCGGCGATCGCCATCATCGGCCCGATCGGCGTTTCGATCCAGTCCGCCCTGAGCAGCACCTTGGTCCGCAGGTTGGCGGGCGCTGCCCCGAACAGCTTGGTCACCGCGCTGCGGAAGCCGCTGCCGGATTCATAACCGGCATCGAGCTGCGCATCGAGAACGCTCGCGCCTTGCCTCAGCGTCTCGGCCGCCTTGCCCATCCGCCTGAGCCTCGCGATCTCGAGGAAACTCATGCCGAACTGGCGCTTGAAGGCACGTCGTGCGGTGGAGGGATCGATGCCCAGCGAAACGACATCCTCCTCGCTCCAGCGACGGAAGGGCTCCGTATCGAGCGCGGAAAGCAGCCGCGTCACCATCGGATCCGCCTCACCGAGCTTGAGCATCGGTCGGCAACGGCTGCAGGGCCTGAAGCCGGCCTCCAGGCATTCGGCTATCGTCTCGAAGAAACTGGTGTTTTCCCGCTTCGGCTTGCGGGCCGGACAGGTGAGGCGGCAGAAAATGCCGGTCGTCTTCACCGCCGCCCAGGCAAAACCTTCATAGGAGGCGTCGCGGGCGACCAGCGCGTCGTAAAGAAGATCATCGGAAGGGCGTTCGAAAAGCATGGATCTTTTCTAGCCCAGAACGAAAAAAGGCGCCGCCGAAAAACGGGCGCCTATTCTTCTTTTTAATGGTGCGGATGCCGGATGATCAGGCGTCGGTGGTTTCGGTCGATTCCGCCGGACGGGGCGGGCGTTCGGACGGATCGCGGCCGACTTCCGCCTTGAGCGACACGAGGTCGATGAAATGGTCGGCCTGGCGGCGCAGGTCGTCGGCGATCATCGGAGGCTGGGTCGCCATGGTCGAAACCACGGAAACCTTGCGGCCTTTCCGCTGCAGGGCCTCCACCAGGGTGGTGAAGTCGCCGTCGCCGGAAAACAGCACGAGATGGTCGACGGTTTCCGACTGTTCCATGGCGTCGATCGCGAGCTCGATGTCCATGTTGCCCTTGATCTTGCGGCGGCCCATCGAGTCGGTAAACTCTTTGGCGGGCTTGGTGACGACCTTGTACCCGTTGTAGTCGAGCCAGTCGATCAGCGGCCGGATCGAGGAGTATTCCTGATCTTCTATCAACGCGGTATAGTAATAGGCGCGTAGAAGATAACCGCGCTTCTGAAAAGCCTTGAGCAATTTACGGTAATCGATGTCAAAACCGAGGCTTTTCGAAGCAGCGTAAAGATTTGCGCCGTCTATGAAGAGAGCAATCTTCTCCCTTGGGTCAAACATGTGGTCTCCATCCCCTTTTCTTATCAACCTGCTTGGCAGGTGGAGGCCTGGTCAATATAAGCCGAACCAAATCTCCGGAATAATCCACTACATTACGAACTATTCATATAACTGTCATTTATGGCACGATTCATAATAATCCAAGCAGCTTGGGGTTGAAATTCGCGGGCGCCCCCAGAAGACGCGGGGCGCCTTGTCAAAAGTCAATTCTCAGGAAAAACTTGAATTTGCCGCGCAATGGCTGTATCGGGCGTATCAATTCCGAAAATCACCGATCAAAGGACAGGCAATGGCCCGTGTCACAGTAGAAGATTGCATTGACAAAGTCGACAACAGGTTCGAACTGGTCCTGCTCGCGAGCCATCGTGCCCGCCAGATCTCGCAGGGCGCTTCGATCACCATCGACCGCGACAATGACAAAAATCCTGTCGTCGCTCTTCGCGAAATCGCCGATGAGACGCTTTCCCCGGACGACCTCAAGGAAGACCTCATCCATTCGCTGCAGAAGCATGTCGAAGTGGACGAGCCCGAGCCCGATCCGGCTTCGCTGATCGCTGCCGGAAGCGGATCGACCGCTTCGGATCGCGACGAGGAAGAAGACGCTCCGGAAGCCGTTACCTTCGACCAGATGTCGGAAGAGGAACTGCTTGCCGGCATCGAAGGCCTCGTGCCGCCGGAAAAGAGCGACGATTACTAAGCGAAACGTTCGCTTCGCAAGTTTTCGTTCATTCTCTCGCCCTAATCTGCTTGAATGTTTTATGATGGCTGCGCCAACCTATCCGGTTGGCGCGCCATTTTCTTTTCGTCCGGTGCCCATTCGCAGGCACTGAAGCGGTATCGAGGACATTTTTCAGGATGATGCGGCAATACGAGCTGGTGGAACGGGTTCAGAAATACAAGCCCGAAGCCAACGAAGCTCTGCTCAACAAGGCCTATGTCTACGCCATGCAGAAGCATGGTCAGCAGAAGCGCGCGAGCGGCGACCCCTATATTTCCCATCCGCTCGAAGTGGCAGCCATCCTCACCGACATGCATCTCGACGAGTCGACGATCGCGGTGGCCCTGCTGCACGATACGATTGAAGACACCACCGCCACCCGTGCCGAGATCGACGAACTGTTCGGCGAGGATATCGGTCGGCTGGTCGAAGGCCTCACCAAGCTGAAGCGCCTCGACCTCGTCTCCAAGAAAGCCAAACAGGCGGAAAACCTCCGCAAGCTGCTGCTTGCCATCTCCGACGACGTCCGCGTCCTTCTCGTCAAGCTTGCCGACCGGCTGCACAACATGCGCACGCTCGAGCACATGAAGGCCGAGCAGAAGGCGCGCATTTCCGAAGAGACCATGGATATCTATGCGCCGCTTGCCGGCCGCATGGGCATGCAGGACATGCGCGACGAGCTGGAAGAACTCTCCTTCCGCTACATGAACCCCGAGGCCTACGACACCGTCACCCAGAGGCTTGTCGATCTCGAAGCTCGTAACGAGGGCCTGATCAAGAAGATCGAGGACGAGCTGCGTGAGCTGCTGATCGCCAACGGCCTCAAGGACGCCTTCGTCAAGGGCCGCCAGAAGAAGCCCTATTCGGTGTTCCGCAAGATGCAGTCGAAGTCGCTCTCCTTCGAGCAGCTCTCGGATGTCTATGGGTTCCGCATCGTCGTCGGCGACATCCCGTCCTGTTATCGCGCGCTCGGCATCGTCCATACGCGGTGGCGCGTCGTGCCGGGCCGTTTCAAGGATTATATCTCCAACCCGAAGCAGAACGACTACCGCTCGATCCACACGACGATCGTCGGCCCGTCCCGCCAGCGCATCGAGCTGCAGATCCGCACCCAGCTGATGCAGGAGATCGCCGAATACGGGATCGCCGCGCATGCGCTCTACAAGGACGGCCAAGGGGCGGTGAAGGGCGGCGAGCTGTTGCCGAAGGAATCCAACGCCTATTCCTGGCTGCGCCACACGATCGAGTCATTGGCCGAAGGCGACAATCCGGAAGAATTCCTGGAACACACCAAGCTCGAACTGTTCCAGGACCAGGTCTTCTGCTTCACGCCGAAGGGCAAGCTGATCGCGCTGCCGCGCGGCGCCACCCCGATCGACTTCGCCTACGCGGTCCACACCAATATCGGCAACACCACGGTCGGCGCCAAGATCAACGGCCGGATCATGCCGCTGGTGACGAGGCTCAACAACGGCGACGAGGTGGAGATCATCCGCTCCGGCGTGCAGGTGCCGCCTGCCGCCTGGGAAGAGATCGTCGTGACGGGCAAGGCACGCTCGGCGATCCGCCGCGCCACCCGGATGGCGATCCGCAAGCAATATGCCGGCCTCGGCCACCGCATCCTGGAGCGCACCTTCGAGCGCGCCGGAAAGGTCTTTGCCCGCGATACGCTGAAACCCGCTCTGCCCCGGCTCGCCCACAAGGATGTCGAGGACGCGATTGCCGCAGTCGGGCGCGGCGAGCTCTCCTCGCTCGACGTGCTGCGCGCGGTGTTTCCGGATTACAAGGATGAACGTGTCACGGTGAAGCCGGCCACCGACGACGGCTGGTTCAACATGCGCAGCGCCTCGGGCATGATCTTCAAGCTGCCGAACCAGCGGCGCGTCTCGCCGGAGGAAATCGAGGCCGGGCCGGATCCGCTGCCGATCCGCGGCCTTTCGGGCAATCTGCAGGTGCGGTTCGCGCCGAGCGGCGCAGTACCCGGCGACCGCATCGTCGGGATCATGGAAAAGGACAAGGGCATCACCATCTACCCGATCCAGGCCTCTGCCCTGCAGCGGTTCGACGACCAGCCGGAACGCTGGATCGACGTGCGCTGGGATCTGGACGAAGCCAACAAGTCCCGCTTCCTTGCCCGCATCGAGGTCAACACGCTGAACGAGCCGGGCACACTCGCGACCGTCACCCAGACAATCGCCCATCTCGACATCAACATCCGCACGCTGACCATGGGCAGCAACCGCGCCGCCGATTTCTCCGAGATCACCATGGAAGTCGAGGTCTGGGACCTGCGCCAGCTGAATCAGCTGTTGAGCCAGATGAAGGATCTCGACTGCGTGGCGAACGTCAAGCGGGTGTATGACTGAGAGACCGTTCGGAAACGGGGCGGAAATTTAAAGGTGCCCGCGATTCAAGCCTCTGATGTGGAAACCAGGGAACTGGCCGTCGATGGTTGTCGGTGTTGATGTGTCTTGAACGTCCTTTGTTGGACGGGGCGAGACCCTGTCGGTTGAAACGGCACATTGGAGATCGGAAACATGGCCCTCAAGCGAATGGACAACGTCGGAATCGTCGTCGAAGACCTCGCAGAGACGATTGATTTCTTTCGCGAGCTCGGTCTCGAGCTCGAAGGGCGGGCGGCGATCGAGGGAGAATGGGCCGGACGCGTCACCGGACTGGGTAACCAGCATGTCGAGATTGCCATGATGCGCACACCGGATGGCCACAGCCGGCTTGAACTCTCCCGCTTCCTCACGCCGCCTGTCGTCGAAGATCACCGGAACGCCCCGGTCAATGCGCTCGGCTACCTCCGCGTCATGTTCACCGTGGACGATATCGACCAGAGGCTCGAAAGGCTCCGCGCGCGCGGCGCTGAGCTCGTAGGCGAAGTCGTCGATTATCAAGACGTGTATCGGCTCTGCTATATCCGCGGGCCTGGAGGGCTTCTCATTGGTCTCGCCCAAGAGCTCGGCTGAGATTAGCCCTGCACCGTTTCCGCCTGGCTCCCCACCGTTTCCGCCTCGCTCGCATCCCGCACGAAGGCGCCTTGAGCGCGCAAGGTCGACTGCAGCTCGGCAATATCCACGTCCCGCGGCGCGACGCCGCGATTGGCCGCAATACCCGCCGCAGCGCCCGCCGCCTGTCCGGTCAGCCAGCACTGCGGAATTTCACGCATGAAGCCGTGGCTGTTCGCATCGCAGGAGATGTGACGTCCGGCGGCCAGCAGTCCGTTCAGCCTTGCCGGCACGAGTGCTCCGTAGGGTACTGAGATCACCGGAAACTTCGGCGAGACCGAGGGACTGACGCCGATTTCGTCCGGCAGAACGGCACCGACCGGCCACTGGCTGCGCTCGACCCGGCCGACACCGGCGAGCCGCCGTGTGTGCCGGACGCCGAGCTGCGGCGCGCTGAGCAGCATATAGGCGTCGTTGAATCCCGGCGCATGCTTCCTGAAAAATTCGCAATGCGACTGCATGAACCGATGCGAGCGGATTTCGACTTCGGTCATGTCGTCGACGTTGAGGGCCGAAAGCCCCGATTGCCGCGGCCCGAGGAACAGCGCGATGTCGTTGCGCCAGGAAACGTACGGCGTCTGGAAAAAGCCGAGTTCTCCGCGCCCGAGCGTGTTGAAGTCGGCAAACGCCTGTTCCTGCTCTGATCGGAAGGCGAGCCAGGCGGTCATGTCCACGCCGCCGAGCATGAAGCCGGTATTCATCGAGTGGTGCACGTCGCCCTCCTCGATATCGGCCTCGAAACTCGCTCCTGCGCGCGCAAAAACGTCGCCGTCGCCGGTGCAGTCCACCACGACCTTGGCCATGATCCCCTGGCGGCCTTCCTTGCTTTCGAAGATGACGCCTTTTACGGCGCCGTCCTCGACCACCGGTGTTGCCGCCCAGGAATGGAAGACGATTCGCACGCCCGCCTCGATCAGCATTTCCTGCGAGGTCAGTTTCAGTCTTTCAGGGTCGATCGTGGGCGCCCAGGTGACAATGCCGTGGAAAGCCGATGTACGCAGCCGCCAGTATTTGGCGAGATCCGCGTCCCGCTGCCCCCACAGGCTCCTGTCCGGGCCGGCGACGGCTTCAGGGGGAAGGCGACCGAGAACCTCCTCGGCAAAACCGCGAATGATCTGCCGCCCGTCCCAGTCGGTCATCCGGTCGATCCAGATCACCACGCCTCCGGTGGAAAGCCCGCCGAGATGATTATAGCGCTCCAGCACCACGACCTCTGCGCCGGTTCGCGCGGCGGCGAGCGCTGCGGCGGTTCCGGATGGTCCCCCACCCACGACCAGCACGTCGCAGCGATGATAGACCGGAATGTCACGCGCCTCTTCCCTGAGGACGCCCTCGCCGTTGCGACGGGGGAAGACATACTGCCCTGATTCAAAAATATCGGAGCTCAGGAAGCGGTTCTCGTTCTGGCGTATCTCCTTCACCGACACGTTGCGATCATTCATGGCATCCTCCTCATTTCCGGTGGCCGTCACGCCCGACGAGCCCGAGGGGGATTTAGCCAAGGAAAAGGCTGGTCGGAAAGACACCAATCCGCCGATAGAGCTTTCTCGATTCAGGCGAGAATCGGCCCCATCGACGGAGAAGAAGGCGCGGATGATGGCTTCGAACCTGGAGGCAGGCCGTGGTCAGCCGGCCGATGCCGCTTTGAACACCGCCAACTGGGCGGCGAAAGCACGCTTGTATGCGGGCCGCGCTTCGCCGCGGGCGACATAGGCGGAGAGGTTCGGATAATCGTCCAGCATATCCGACGACGCTTTCAGCCGGAGCAGCACCGACACCATCAGAAGATCGCCGGCGCTGAATTCGCCATCGAGCCAGTCAGCCTCGCCAAGGTGGCGGGAAAGATCGGCCAGCCGTTTCCCGATGGTTTCGTCGAGGGAGCGCAGACGCTTTTCATACCAGGGCTCGTCGCGCTCAAGGATCCTGGCAAGGCTGCGGTCGAAGATAGGCGGCTCCACCGTGTTGAGCGCGGCAAACATCCATGCGATCGCCCGCGCCCCGGCATTCGCATCGTCCGGCAGCAGGCCCCCGTGGCGTTCCGCGATATGAAGCACGATCGCTCCCGACTCGAAGAGTGCGAGATCGCCTTCCTCATAGGTCGGGATCTGCCCAAAGGGCTGAAGTGCCAGATGCGCGGGTTCCTTTATCGTGTTGAACGAAACAAGGCGAACGTCGTAAGGCTGTCCCGCTTCCTCGAGCGCCCAGCGAACGCGCATGTCACGCGCCAGCCCTTTGCCGCGGTCGGGCGATCGTTTGAAGGCGGTAATAGTAATAGTCATCGTCGTCCTCCATGGCTTGTCCGTCTTGAAGACGGCCGGCTAAACGAGATTCCGACACCCGTGCCCGAAATAATGCCTGTGATCATACCAAATAGGCTCAAAAGCGCACGTTCCCTATGCATGATGGAACCGGAGAACTCGGCGCTCGCCTATTTCCTGCGCATCCCCATTAACCCGCCATGCTTCCGACGCAGGGCTGCCCGGCAGTTGCGGCGTTGGTAAAACATGATGCCGCGTCTTATATTGCTGCAGTGCAATATTAGAAAGAAAGAAGACATCATGTTTGACTCAGTACGCAAGTTCGCCCGCGCTTTCCGCGTTCCTACCACCCAGGACCGTGAAGTCGCTTACCTGAACGAAGCAAACGACCGGATCGACCTCGAATACCGCATGCGCCAGATCGACCGCGGCATGTTCCGCAAGTCGTCCTTCTAAGCTTACGTTCCGATCAGCCACCCGTTCGCGCGGAAAATGACGCCGCGCGGCTGCTGCAGGTCTTCCCGCGTCGCCTCGACCGGTGACCGGATCACCTCTGCGAAAGCCGCTCTTGTGCAGGGCGGGCCAATTTTCGCCATCATCTTCGGCTTGGGCTAAAGCCTGTTCGCCCGAAGATTCCCGCAGCTGCCGGATGAATATCCCGCTGCCGAACCAGATGCGCCCCGATGCCGTTTCGCCGCCGTACACCGCTTGGAATTCGTGAAAGACTGCGCCGTGCCGTCCTGCCTCCCAAGGGCTTTCGCCGCGTCCTCGCATATTATCGCCTGAAGGTGATGCGCATCGGCGGTTCGCCGCATGCGGTTGCGGCTGGGCTTGCGATCGGCGTGGTCAGCGCCTGGACGCCGTTTCTCGGCCTCCACATCCTGTTTGCGATCCCGCTCGCCTATCTCTTCGGCGGCAGCATGATCGCCGCGGCACTCGGCACCACCTTTGCCAATCCCATCACCTGTCCGATCATCTGGCCGCTCACCTGGAAGCTCGGCGAGACGATGCTTGGCCACGACGCCGCCGGCCATGACAGTCTCGATCTCGGCAGGTTGTTTCACCATCTCGACGTCTCGCAGCTCTGGCGGCCGATCCTGGAGCCGATGCTGATCGGTTCCCTGCCGCCGGGCATTTTGTGCGGCCTGGTTTTCTATGCCGTCACCTATCTGGGCGTGCGCAGTTTCCGCAACCGGCGGCTGGAACGCTTGACGGCGCGGGCCGGAGCCCTCAAGTCAGTATAGGACTGACGAGAACCGGCCGGGCGCCGCGAGGAAGATTTCATGATCATCGGCATGGGCAGTGACCTCATCGACATAAGACGCGTGGAGAAATCCATCGAACGGTTCGGCGAGCGTTTTACCCATCGCTGTTTCACCGAGATCGAGCGAGCGAAATCCGACCGCCGCCAGAACCGGGCGGCCTCCTATGCCAAGCGTTTCGCCGCCAAGGAGGCGTGCTCCAAGGCACTCGGCACCGGCATCGCCCACGGCGTGTTCTGGAAGGATATGGGAGTCGTCAATCTGCCCGGCGGGCGGCCCACCATGGTGCTCACCAATGGCGCCGCCGAACGTCTCGCGAGCATGATGCCGGCAGGCCACGAAGCGGTTATTCACATCACCATCACCGACGAATACCCTTATGCGCAGGCTTTTGTGGTGATCGAAGCGCGCCTCGCGGCCTAATCGACCATTGCCGCCGCTTTGCGAAGGGTTTAGAGAACGCAAAACCGCTGGCAACAGCCGAGCCGAACAGAAAGACGTCAAACGTGTCCGACAAAGCCGAGACCAAGTCGCAGAACAGCCTCTGGGAAAACATCAAGGTCATCATCCAGGCTCTCCTGCTGGCAATGGTGATCCGCACCGTGCTGTTCCAGCCTTTTACCATCCCGTCCGGCTCGATGATGCCGTCGCTGCTCGTCGGCGACTATATCTTCGTCAACAAGTTCGCCTACGGTTATTCGAAATATTCGCTGCCGTTCTCGCCCAATCTGTTCTCCGGCCGTATCCTGGAATTCAGCGAACCCAAGCGCGGCGACGTCATCGTTTTCCGCCTGCCGAGCCATCCGGACATCGATTATATCAAGCGCCTGATCGGCCTGCCGGGCGATCGCGTCCAGGTTACCAACGGCGTGCTGCTCCTCAACAGCAAGCCGGTTCCCAAGCAGGGCGACGGCACTTTCACCTCCGATTACAGCCTCGATCCGGGCACCGACGTGCCGGTCTTCCGCGAAACGCTGGATAACGGCGTGACCTATGACACGCTCGACCATTCGCCGGTTTCGCGCGGCGACAACACCCAGGAATTCGTTGTCCCGGCCGGCCACTATTTCTTCATGGGCGACAACCGCGACAACTCGCTCGACAGCCGTTTCGACGTCGGTTACGTGCCCGCCGAGAACCTGGTCGGCCGCGCCAGCGTCATCTTCTTCTCGCTCGGCAACGACACCTCGTTCCGTGAAATCTGGAAGTGGCCGACGAACATGCGCTGGGATCGGATTTTCAAGGTCGTCCGGTGATGAAGTCCAAGACGCTTTCGGCGGAGGAACGCGGCCAGCTTGAAAAAGCCATAGGTCATGAATTCGCCGACAAGCAATGGCTCGACCGGGCGCTCACCCACGCGAGCACCGGGTCGGCCAAGAGTGCCAATTACGAACGGCTGGAATTCCTGGGCGACCGCGTGCTCGGCCTCTGTGTCGCCGAACTGCTGTTCAAGACGTTCCGCACCGCCGCCGAGGGCGAGCTTTCCGTGCGTCTGAACCAGCTGGTCAGCGCCGATAGCTGCGCCGTTGTCGCCGACGAACTCGAACTGCATCGGTTCATCCGTACCGGCGCCGACGTCAAGAAGCTGACCGGCAAGCGGATGATGAACGTGCGCGCCGACGTTGTCGAAAGCCTGATTGCCGCCCTCTATCTGGATGGCGGGCTGGAAGCCGCCCGCGGCTTCATCATCAGGTACTGGGAAGGCCGCGCCACCCGCGCAGACGGCGCCCGGCGCGATGCCAAGACCGAGCTGCAGGAGTGGGCGCACGCGAAATTCGGCCTGACGCCCGCCTACCGGGTGGACGAACGGTCCGGCCCGGATCATGATCCCCGTTTCACGGTGACCGTCGAGGTAACCGGCGTGGCGCCGGAAACTGGTGTCGACCGTTCCAAGCGCGCCGCCGAACAGGTGGCCGCCACCAAGATGCTCGAACGCGAAGGCGTGTGGCAGAAACCCGCTGCCGAACAATGAATTGGACACCATGACCGAGAACGACAACAATACCGGTGAAGAGAACGCAGCCGGCCAGACATCCGCCGGTGCTACCCATTCCGGCTTCGTGGCGCTGATCGGCCCGACCAATGCCGGCAAATCGACGCTGCTGAACCGGCTCGTCGGCGCCAAGGTCTCGATCGTCAGCCACAAGGTGCAGACGACGCGCGCCATCGTGCGCGGCATTGCCATCCACAACAACGCCCAGATCGTCTTCATGGATACGCCCGGCATCTTCAAGCCGCGCCGCCGGCTCGACCGCGCCATGGTGACCTCGGCTTGGGGCGGCGCCAAGGATGCCGACCTGATCCTGCTGCTGATCGACAGCGAACGCGGTATCCGCGGCGACGCCGAGGCGATCCTCGAAGGCCTCAAGGACGTCCACCAGCCGAAGATCCTGGTCCTGAACAAGATCGACCGCGTCCGCCACGAAGACCTGCTGAAGCTCACCGCCGCGGCCAACGAAGCCGTGCCGTTCGAGCGCACCTTCATGGTCTCGGCCACCACCGGTTCCGGCTGCGGCGACCTGATGGATTATCTCGCTGAAACCCTGCCGGAAGGCCCCTGGTATTATCCCGAGGACCAGATCTCCGACCTGCCGATGCGCCAGCTGGCGGCCGAGATCACCCGCGAAAAACTCTTCCTGCGCCTCCACCAGGAACTCCCCTACGCCAGTCATGTCGAGACGGAGAAGTGGG
Source organism: Neorhizobium sp. T6_25 (assembly GCF_002968555.1). NCBI lineage: Bacteria > Pseudomonadati > Pseudomonadota > Alphaproteobacteria > Hyphomicrobiales > Rhizobiaceae > Neorhizobium > Neorhizobium sp. T6_25. The sequence continues at coordinate 16,333 of NZ_PVBL01000027.1, read as the reverse complement.
AGGAACGCAAGGACGGTTCTGTGCGCATCGAACAGGTTATCTACGTGGAGCGTGACAGCCAGAAGAAGATCGCGCTCGGCAAGAACGGCGACGCCATCAAGGCGATCTCGACCGCATCCCGCAAGGAACTGGCCGAGATCCTCGAACAGCCGGTCCACCTCTTCCTGTTCGTCAAGGTCCGCGAGAACTGGGGCGACGACCCGGAACGTTTCCGCGAAATGGGGCTGGAGTTTCCGAAGTCCTGAGTAACGCCATATCCGCCTACGCCGCCGCATGGCGGCGTCAAGTCCTCCGAGCATCACCTGCGGACGAGGTAGATAGCTAGCGGTTTTTATCCATCATTATAATGACTTGTTAACGTAGAGCCGACGATCCAATTTATCGACAAAGTGGCGCGGAGAGTCATGAATGTCGGACATCGGATCGGAAGAGGAAGAAACGGGCTCGGATGATCCCAATTCTCTCGGCTTCTACAGCTGGGTCGTGCCGGAAAACAAGGTGTATGGCGACCAGGTGATCGCCGACATATTCGGTGTTTCCGAAGAGGAACTGGCCGCCGGCGCCCCTATTGAAAGGGTCATCCGCTACATCAACGAGGGCGACAGGCAACGGGTCGCAAAGGCGATCCACGATGCGATCGTCGGCGGTGGCGCATACCAGGAAAATTACCGCCTCACCCATCCGGACGGGCGCCGGATCGACGTCACCGCCAATGGCCGTTGTCTGCGCGATGCCGAGGGCGTTCCGTATATCTATTCCGGCACCGTCGCCATCCAGTCCGCGGCAGTTGCCGCAACTGATCCTCTGGAGCGCCATTGCCGCGCTGCCCTCGGGCTCGCCACCAAACGCCGCCAGATGCTCGCCGCGCGCTATCTCACCTCGGCGCTCAACGTGCTCGGCAAATAGGCTTGGGCGTCACTTCTGCCGATCCATCAGCGCCTTGACCTCCTGGTAGCGGCGGCGGTTGTCCTGGTCCTGCTCGTTGGGTCCGTAGCAGGTGTCGGAAATGCAGAAGCGCTGCAGGCGGAAAGGCGGCTGCCCCTTGTCGAACTCGCACTCGATCTCGTTGGTGAAATCGGTTGGCTTGGCGTCCTCGCGGGTGGAATAGGTGAGCCGGGCGCCCGGCGGATCCAGTTCCGGGAAGGACTGGACGATGCCCGTCTTGATCGACGGCACCAGCAGGAAATTTTTGGCGACGGTGATGCAGGCCTGCTCGAGCTGCTGCGATTGCGCGGCGGCGGGCGAGGGGAGAAGGGTGGCAGGCGAGGCCGTCAGAAAGGCGGCGGCGAGGAGGGCGTATTTCATGAGGACTCCCAGGGGTCATATTGGCTTAGCGAATTTTCGCATAGGAATCCAAATGGAGGCCGATTTGTTCCAGGCAAGCCCATGGGCATATGCATCTTTGACGCAACTGCGCGACAGCAGAAACCGATTCAGTCCGAAGGACTTATGCTCTATTGTTGAATCGGCTCGAAAGGAGCTTGAACCGATACATGCAGTGGCAGGACGAAGCGATCATCATAGGCGTCAAGCGCCACGGCGAGACGAGCGTCATCGCCGAGCTGATGACCCGTGACCGCGGAAGGCACCTGGGCCTCGTCCGCTCCGGCCGTTCGCGGGCGATGCAGCCGGTGCTGCAGGCTGGAAACCGGGTGGACGTGGTCTGGCGCGCGCGGCTCGACGAACATCTCGGCGAGTTCAAGCTGGAACCGATCCGCCTGCGCGCCGCCAAGCTGATGGAGACGGCGACCGCCGTCTACGGCGTCCAGGCGATGGGCGCGCTGCTGCGCCTGCTGCCCGAGCGCGACCCCCATCCGCATCTCTTCGATGCGCTGGACATCATCCTCGATGCCTTCGACGACCCGGCCGATGCCGGCGAGCTTTTCGTGCGCTTCGAGCTTGCTGTGCTGAACGACCTCGGTTTCGGCCTCGACCTCACCGAATGCGCGGCGACCGGCGGACGGGAAAACCTCGTCTACGTCTCGCCGAAAAGCGGCCGCGCCGTTTCCCGCGAGGCCGGCACGCCCTATGCCGACCGCATGCTGGCCCTGCCGGGGTTCCTCGGAGAAGGCGCTGCTTCGGCCGCCGATCGCGACAGCATGGCGGAGGCCTTCCGGCTCACCGGTTATTTCCTGCACCGCCACGTCTACGAGCCCCGCGGCCTGACGGAAAACGCCGCCCGCGACGGTTTCGTCCAGGCGGCGCTGAAGGCGCTTTCGAAGAATGCGGAACGCCAGGCCAGCTAAGGCTTGCCCCGCCATTACTCCGCCGGCTGCGGCTGCAATACCCCGCGGTCCACCGCCTTTTCCTGTATCGGCCAATGCACGGCGGCGGCAAAAAGGCCGAGTGCCACGCCGAGCCACCAGACCGGATCGTAGGATCCGAAACGGTCGTAGAGATAACCACCCATCCACACACCGAGGAACGAGCCCACCTGGTGCGACAGGAAGACGAGGCCGCCCAAGAGCCCGAGATGGCGTGTGCCGAACATGATGGCGACGAGCCCGTTGGTCGGCGGCACGGTGGAGAGCCACAGGAGGCCCATGACGATCGCGAACACGATCACCGAGGTCGGCGTTTGCGGCAGGAGGAGGAAGGCCGTCACCGCGATCGACCGGGCAATATAGATGTAGGCGAGGAAATAGGGTTTGGAGTACCGCTGGCCGATAAAGCCCGCGCCGAGCGAGCCGATGATGTTGAAGAAGCCGATCAGCGCCATGGCGATCACCGCGTAAGCGGGCGCGATGCCGATATCCCCGAGATAGGCCGGAAAATGCGCGGTGATGAAGGCGACCTGGAAGCCGCAGACGAAGAACCCGGCGGTCAGGAGCAGGTAGCTCTGATGAGCGAAGGCCTCCTTCAGGGCGGCACCTACCGATTGCTGGAACTGGCTGTGCGACTGGCTTCCCGAGTTTGCATTGCCGCGCAACGGAAAGGCGAGCAGCGGCACGATCAGCATCAGCACCGACAGATAGACCAGACTGTCGGACCAGCCGAAATTGCTGATCAGCGCCTGGCTCAAAGGCGCAAACAGGAACATGCCGGCCGAGCCCGCGGCCGTGCCGATGCCGAACGCCATGGAGCGCTGCTCCGGCGTCACGTTGCGGGCAAAGGCCGAGAGGATGACGCTGAACGAGCCGGCGGCGATCGCCAGGCCGATCAGCACGCCCCCGCCGATATGCAGCCAGACCGGCGCGTTGGCATTGGCCATGATGATGAGGCCGGCGGCATAGAGCACGCCGGACATGGTGAGGACGCGGCCTGTGCCGTATTTGTCGGCAAGCGCCCCGAAGAAGGGCTGGCCGAGCCCCCAGGCAAGGTTCTGGATCGCCATGGCGAGCCCGAAGGTGGACCGGTCCCAGCCGGTGTCGGAGAGCATCGGAAGCTGGAAGAAGCCCATGGCGGAACGCGGGCCGAAGGTCAGCATGGCGATCAGGGCGCCGGCGACGATGATCAGCCAGGGCATGGAAGCTGGCTTCGGCCTCGAGGGGAGCACGGATGGCGACGCGGACGTGGGCATGGGAATCTCCTCGAACACAAGGAGCAAAACATACCGCGTGCGCCGCTGTTCTTAAAACAACTTTTGCTCAATCAATCCATCACCAGGATTGATGGTGCGCCGCCTTACGGCGTGCCGGGCGGGTCGATCGCCGGCGGCGCGGCGCGGCCGAGCCGGGCCTCGCGCCAGATGGTGAAGATGCCGGCGCCGATGACGATCGTGACGCCGAGGATCATGTTGGCGGTCATCACCTCGCCGAACACGAAGACGCCGATCAGGCAGACCAGCACCGACTGGATATAGGACATCGGCTGCACGACCACCGCATCGAGCAGGTTGAAGGCGCGGATCAGAAGGTAATGACCGCTTATGCCGGTCATGCAGAGCACCAGCATCCACAGCCAGTCGGCGGGGGTGACCTGCGTCCAGTAGAACGGGCCGACGATGGTGATCGTCACCGCGCCGACGACGCCGGTATAGAAAAACGCCGTGTCGGAGGTATCGGTGCGGCTGGCAAGCCGGGTCATGACGGAATAGAGGCCGAACATCAGCGTCGCGACCATCGGGATGACGATCCGGGCGTCGAAGGTGGCGTTGAGCGGGTTGGCGATCAGAAGGATGCCGATAAAGCCGATGCCGATCGCCGTCCACCGCCGCCAGCCGACCTTTTCGCCGAGGAACGGCACCGAAAGACAGGCGACCACCAGCGGCGTCGCCGCAAACATCGTGTGGCTGGCCGCGAGCCCGACATGCGAGAAGGAGAAGATCGAAATGACGATCTGCACCGCCAAAAGCGCGCCGCGGGCAACCTGCAGCCAGGGCCGGTGGGCGTTCGCCGCAACCTTCACCCCGCCCGCCGAGCGGCTGGCCAGTGCAAACGCAAAGCCCGCGAACGCCCAGTAGCGGATCATGGTGATGAAGATCGGCGGATAGGCGCTGCCCAGATGTTTGGAAATCCCGTCCTGCATCGAAAAGATCGTCACCGCCGCAATGGCGCAGATGAGGCCGGTGGACCGAGGGGTCATGAAGGCAGTCTCTTTCGGGGAAACCGCCCGAAAACCCGGCCGGCGCATGAGCAGCATATGGTGATGACCCCGTTGTGACCGTTCGGCAAGGGGCCGGACAACCTGCTTTTGCGAATAGCTGCCATGCGTGGGGCGGGGGAGTGGGACGGTGCTGGGAGCAATGAATCACGCCTTGAACAGTTCGCCAGCCATGTAATCGACGAAAGCCCGGACCTTGAGGGAGAGATATCGATTGGTCGGCCACAGGACACGGAATGTCCCGGTCTCGGCCATGTACTCTTCCAGCAGCGAAACGAGCTTTCCCTCGGCCAGTTCCGATGCCACGGCGAATGGAGGAAGGCAGGTAATGCCGAAGGATCGTTCCGCCAGGTAGATCAAGGGTTCCAGCGTGCTTGCAACGGTGGTCACGGGAAGTTCGATCTTCACCTCGCGTCCGTCGCGAACCAGCGGCCAAGGCTCAAGGGTTCCGGAATTGGCGAACCGGTGGTGAAGGCACTGATGCCGGAGCAGGTCTTCCGGAACCTTCGGCCAACCGTTTGCGGCGAGATATCCGGGTGCGGCGACGATCTTGTGCCGGAAGGTCCCGAGCTTTCGGCTCATCAACCGGGTGTCTCTGACCTCGCCCGTTCTGATCACGGCATCAAAGCCTTCCTCGATGACGTCGACCAGCCGATCGGTGAAGTCGAGATCGAGATTGATCTCCGGATATGCCTTCATGAAGGCCGAGATCGTCGGCATCAAAAGCATGCCTGCGAGCGGAAGGCTGACGCGAAGTTGTCCGCGCGGGCTCGTCTGCGACCTCGACAACTGCGCCCGGGCCACGTCGAACTCGGATTGGATCCGCCGACAGGTATCGAGGAAGAAACTGCCTTCTTCAGTCAATGCCATGCTGCGGGTCGAGCGATGGAACAGCCGCACGCCCATCTCGTCTTCGAGCCGTGAAATGGCCTTTCCCACGGCGGAGCCGGACAATCCCAGACGGTGGGCTGCCGCGACGAAGCTTCCGCATTCCGCGACCTGGATGAAAACTCCGAGCGTTCCCAGCTTGTCCATGACGATCCAATTACGGAACAAAATTCCGATGTGATGAGAATACGGGCCTGTTTATCCGATATCCGTCGCCGGATATCCAGATGCCGCCGCGGCAGCCAGCCGCATTTTCAAACGGAGACACTCATGGATACGAATTCTTCCGCCGCCTTCTCGCCGCTGCCCGCTCCGACCACGTTCATCGTCAACGTCATTCACGCCCACCCCGGAAAGCAGGAGGAGGCATTCGCCATCATCCAGGATGTCGTCCACTACGTCGCCGAACGAAAGGAAGGTTTCCTCTGGAGCACCTTGGCGAAGAGCACGGACGGACAGACCGTCGTCAATATCGAAGCCATCCAAGCCGCCGGAAATGTCGACGAGTTCTTCTCCGACCCGGTATTCGCCGAAAAGTTTCAAAAGCTTGACGGGGTCTCGAAGAGCGAGTTCCACACCTATACCGTGGGTGATCTTGTGCTGCCCAAGCGTGTAAGGGCGCTCTGATCGGAAGGCGAGAGTCGCGTATGATCTGTGCGCGGTGCGTGGAGCTCCTTCCCTTATGGGGAGGGGCTCAAGGGTGCTTTTCCGAAGGCAGTCTCTCGGGGATCGCCAAAATCCGGGGATCAGGCAGCATAGCGTGATGATTCCGTTGTAATCGTTCGGCAAGGGGCGGACGATCTGCTCTGCGAATAGCTGCAGGCGTGAGGCGGGGGGGGGGGTGTCGTCGCGTCCGCTTCGCGGCAGAAGCGGACATAGCGACATTTTCAGCGACGATTTTCGGTGTTGTCGTAGCGTAGCGTGGCCGCCTCAACCTTGTCGCCGTTGGCCGCTGCCCATGAACACAGTGCTTCAAACGGCTCCCGCAGTGAGTGGCCTAGTGAAGTAATTGCATATTCGACGCCAATCGGCTGCGTTGGGAGTACGGTTCTCGTCACAAGGCCGTTCCGCTCAAGCCTCTTCAAAGCGTCGGCGAGAGCCTTGTGAGTGATCCCATCGAGACGCCGCTTGAGTTCGTTGAAGCGCGCAGGTTTTGGACAAATCACTGTCAGTATCAGGATCGTCCATTTATCAGCAATCTTGTCGAGCACCGGACGAACCTGCGCCATGTCGCAAAGCGCGCGATGAGAGAGGGCTTCAAGGTCGGTATACTCGTCCATATCTAGTCTATTCCAGGTGCGTAATTGATATCAGATATCCAACGTATATCATCGCGAGACCATTTAGTGAAAGGATTTACGATGGCTCGAATGATTAACAAGGTGGCTTTGGTCGTCGGTGGCGCGAAGGGTATCGGCCTGGCTATTGCAGAACGACTTTCTGCCGAAGGCGCCCATGTCTTCATCACCAGTCGTAGAGGTGAAGATGCCGAGAAGGCGGCCAAAGGCATCGGCAATGGCGCGGTCGCTATTACCGCTGACGCGAGCTCTCCGGAAGACATGGTAATTGCTGTCGAAATAGTGCGCAAAGCATACGGTCGTATCGACGCGCTTGTTTTGAATGCAGGTCTTTCCGAGCCTTCGCAGATCGCCGAGATCACGCCGGAGCACTTCGACCGTCACTTCGACGTCAACGTCCGAGGGATGGTGTTCGGCCTCCAGGCAGCTCTTCCCGCAATGACAGAAGGCGGCGCGATCGTCCTCGTCGGGTCCATAGCCGGGAACGCGGGCTACTCGGGTTACGGAACCTACTGCGCCACCAAGGCGGCCGTTCGATCCTATGCCAGAACCTGGACGGCAGAACTCGCACCCAAAGGTATTCGGGTCAATGTCGTTGCACCCGGCCCCACCGATACGGATATGATGGCTGCTGTCGCGGAAGACACTCGCGCGGCAATTGTTGCTCCGATTCCGATGGGTCGTATGGCACGGCCTTCAGAAGTGGCTGCGGCCGCCTTGTTCTTGTTGAGCGATGACGCGAGCTACATCGCCGGTGCCGAACTGTGCGTCGACGGCGGCTTGCGGCAAGTCTAGGGAGCCGCCGAAACGCTGTACCCGATCTCGAATAGGTCGGGTACAGCAGAACGATGACAGAACGACTTTAAATTGAAGCCGTTCAAGAGCACCGAGTACGAGCATACTAGCGCCTGTATTTTCGACGAACCCGGCCGTTATCCACGGCGAAGAAATTCACCTGTCGTGACGCTTCCGCTTAGGGCCGGAAGCGGAAGTAAGTGTCTTTCTCGGCTCAACCAACGTGGCATCTCAACCTCACCTCTCCACCAACAACCCCGAAACCAACGTCAAAAACGCCTCCACCGCCTTCTTCGACACCGCCTCCGGGTTCTCGGCACTGGCGATCCAGAGTGCGGCACTCAAGGTGGCGCCGTTGACGAGGCGGGCGGTGGCTTCGGCGTCGACGGGGCGGATCGTGCCGTCGTCGATCAGTTTCTGGATGCTTGCGGTGGTGGTGCGGATGCAGGCGCTCTGGCTCGGCCATTGCGACGGATCACCGAGCACCGCCGGTCCGTCGAGCAGCATGATCCGCTGGATTTCGGGCTCCAGCGACATCTCGATATAGGCGACGCATTCGTCGACGAAGCCGCGCCAGGTATTGTCGGCCCGGCTCGAGATCTCGCAGAGACGGTTTGATATCTCCGCGTCGATCTGCATGACCACCGCCATCAGCAGGCCCTTCTTGTCGCCGAAATGGTGGTAGAGCGCCCCGCGCGTCAGCCCGGCGCCGGCGGTGAAATCGTCCATCGAGGCTTCCGCATAACCTTGTGTCGCAAAGGCGTGCCTTGCGGCGGCGATCAGCTTGGCCTTCGTTTCGGCGATCATTTCCTTGCGCGGCCTGGCGGCGCTCCGCGGGGGCGTGCCGGGAGCCATCTCGGTGACGATCTTGTCTGCCATCTTCTCTGCCATGCGGACTCCGAATTATTCGCATACGTGCCGTATGTGAATTGACATACGAAACGTATGCGACTATTTACCTCACATACGCGGCGTATGTAAGTCCTCATTCAAAATAACCCAAGGAGCAGGTTATGCCCAATCCCTATCGCGAAATATTCGCAAGGCCGGGTACCAAAGGTTTTTCCGCCGCTGCTTTCGTGGCGCGGCTGCCGCTGCCGATGACGACGATCGGCCTCGTTGCCATGCTGTCCCAGACGCATGGCGAATATTGGCTGGCCGGCGCCGTCTCGGCCACGTTTGCGCTCGCCAACGCCTTCATCTCCCCGCAGGTGTCGCGCTGGGTGGATGCCCGGGGCCAATCGGCGGTGCTGGTGCCGACCACGATCATCACCCTCCTGGCGCTTGTCGGCCTTGCCGCCGCCGCCTGGATGCGCTGGCCGAACTGGACGCTATTCGCCTTCGCCTTCGTCGCCGGGCTGATGCCCAGCATGATGGCGCTGGTGCGCGCCCGCTGGTCGGAAATCTATCGCGACCGGCCGGAGCTGCACACCGCCTTCGCCTTCGAATCGGTGATGGACGAGCTCGTCTATATCTGCGGCCCGGTCTTCGGCATCGGCCTCAGCGTCGCGCTCTTCCCTGAAGCCGGCGTGCTCGCTTCCGCCGCTTTCCTCGCCGTCGGCACGGCGCTGTTCGTGGTCCAGAAGTCGACCGAGCCGAAAGTCGATCCGCAGCGGATGAAGGGCGGCGGTTCGGTCATGCGGCTGCTGCCCATGTGGTTCCTGGTCGTGGTCTTTGCCGGCATGGGTACCATTTTCGGCACGGCGGAAGTCTCGGTCGTCGCCTTCTCGGAAGCGCTGGGCAACAAGGGGGCCGCCAGCTACATCCTGTCGGCCTATGCCGCCGGCTCCTTCGTGGTCGGCCTCGTCTTCGGCGCCATCAAGTTCAAGTCGTCGCTGGCCCGCCGGCTGCTCTTCGCAAGCCTGGTCGCTGCCGTCACCACGCTGCCCATGCCTTTCGTCGGCAGCCTCTGGGCGCTGACGGCCGTCATCTTCCTTGCCGGGGCCGCGATCTCGCCGACCTTCATCAGCGCCATGACGCTGATCGAGCGCATCGTTCCCTCGTCGCAGGTCACGGAAGGCATCACCTATGCGATGACCGGCGTCAGCATCGGTTTTGCCGCCGGCTCCTCGCTCGCCGGCTGGACGATCGATGCCTACGGCGCCTCCAACGGCTTCTGGGTCGCCGTCGCCGGTGGCGCGGTGGCGCTCACCACCATGCTCGCCGGTTACGGATTGCTGAGCCGACCGGATCGGCAGGCGGTGCCGGGGGCGGGGGTATTGAACCCGGCGGAATAGGTGATTGCTCCCACGCTAAGCCGGACGGTTAGCACGCCGGCTGAACAAATCTGGATCGCCTTTGGTGCCTGAGCCCGCCCGTGGTAGATTGCCGCGGGCGGTTTTTTTTGCGAAAGCCGGAGGCCGGGCTTCGAGCGCCAGACGGAGCCGCGGGGCCTTGAAACAGGACCTTAACGACGATGCCTGACCTCGGTACGTTTCTGACCTTTTATGCCGCCGTTCTGGCAATTCAGCTCACCCCTGGGCCGGATATGGTGCTCGTGGTCGGGCGCGGCATCGGTCAGGGCCGCCGCGTTGCACTTTTCAGCGCCGTCGGCATGACGCTGGTTGCCGGCATTGTGCAATTGCTGATGCTGGCATTCGGCATTGCTTCACTGCTGGCCGCTTCGCCATTGGCCTTCGAAATCCTCCGTTGGGCCGGCGCAGCCTATCTCATTTGGCTTGGCGTAAGACTTCTCGTCGGCTCATACAAACGTGGCCCTATAGCCGAGGAGGCTGTGCTCGTCTCCATGTCGGATGCGGCAGCGCTGAGGGAGGGTGCGATCAACAATCTCACCAATCCGAAGGCGCTGGCTTTTCTTTTCGCCTTCCTTCCACAATTCGTGAATCCGGCGAACGATTGGCCGGTGACCGCTCAGCTTCTGCTGCTGGGAGGCATCACCAAGCTTTCGAACTTCGCGATCCTCAGCGCGGTTGCGCTGGGGGCCGGAACATTCGGCGGCTGGCTGGCGCGTCGGCCTGGTCTGATCGTCTGGCAGAACCGTTTCGCCGGCCTTGTCATGATCGGACTGGGTCTGCGCCTTGCAATCGCCGGTGACGCGCGTCCGGCCCGCTGAAGCCTCGACGCAAGGACGTCTCAGGCCCGCCGCTTGATCGCCCAGGCCTCCGCCCGCTCGGCAACCACTGTCGCGATGTCGCCGACCTTGATATGGCCGGTGCCGCGCGGCACGGCGTTCCAGCCGAACAGCGGGCCGGGCACGCGCCGGTCCGCGGACATGCGGATGCGGCCCATGGCGGGGATCGGGTCCGGCACGTCGCGCGAACCGGTCTGCTGGTCCTGGGTGGTCATGATGCAGCGGGCGCAGGGCTTGACGAAATCGAAGCGGATGCCGGCGATCTCGATGCCGGTCCAGCCGTCCTCCGCCCAGGCCTCGGCGTGGTCGAGCACGATGTTCGGCCGGAACCGTTCCATACCGACCGAGCCTTCACCCCTGGCCGCCATGTCCGCATTGAGCGCCGCAAGCGACCCGGTCGTGGTCACCAGCACCTGGTAGCCGTCCGCAAATGTCACCGGCGAATTGTCGCCCGCCCATTCGGGGCTTGCAACGCGCCTTGCTCCATCGTCGAAGAACACCAGCCGGATATCGCGCCCGAGCCAGTCCGACAGCACCGCATTGGCCGCATCGTCGGCAAGCGCCGCGTTGACACTGGATTTCCACACCACGGTTTCCATGCGCCGCTCAGTCGGCGGCCGGGCGACGCTGATCTCACCTTGACCTTCCATGGCGAAGCGCACGGCATCGGTTCCCGGGTAGACCTTAAGCCGGGCGAGAGACTGCAGTTCCCGCTGGGTGATGAACATGCCCGTCGGATCGACGACCATCATCTCCCGGTCGCCGGGAATGCCCGCGGCTGTGATCTCCGCGTGGTCAAGCGCAATGCCGCGGCCGCTTTTCAGGGGATAGAAGTTGAGTTCGCTGATCCGCATGGTTTCTCCTTCAGATCTCGTCGATGAAGAGGTCGAGCACCTGGCGCAGGCGCTCATGCCGTTCAGTGGCAAGCGCGCGGCCCGTCGCCGTCTGGAAGCCGTCGGCGAGCTTGAACAGTTTCACCTCGAAATGGTCGATCGCAAACGCCTTGTCGTCGAGCGGGCGATGTCTGGCGAGCGGATCGGCCGGGTCGTAGAGGCCGGACCCCATCCGCCCGGCGATATAGAAACAGCGCGCCGCCCCCACCATGCCGATCGCATCCAGCCGGTCCGCATCCTGCAATATCCTGGCCTCCAGCGTCTCGGGCAAGATATTGGCCGAAAAGCTGTGCGCCGTCACCGCATGCGCGACGGCCGCGATATCCGTCTTGTCCCAGCCGAGATCGGCAAGGACGGTCGCGGCCTTTTCCGCCGCCAGCCGCGAGGCTTGCGCCCGCAGCGGCGAGTTCTTTTCCACCGAAACGCAATCGTGCAGCAGCACGGCGGCGGCCAGCACCCGTCCGTCGCCGCCTTCCTTGGCATGGATCCGCATAGCGTTACGAAAGACGCGCAGGATATGAGCGATGTCGTGCGAGCCGTCGTCGCCTTCGGTCGCATGCGGGATCAGGGTCTCGGCAAGCGCCTCGAAAGGCGAAAAGGCGGCGGCCAAGGAAGCGACAAGCGAAGCGGTCACGAAGCGGGTTCCTGGGAATCAACGGCGGCGGGTTCACCGCTCTTGTTCACCAGAATGCGCTGGTAGAAAAGCCCGATCCCGATCAGCACCGCACCGAGCCCGATGAAGGACAGCGCCCGGAGTATCCCTTCGAGGTTTGACATGTCGACCAGGAACACCTTTACCACGGCGACCAGCACGAGAGCGGCGGAGGCAAGCCGCAGGCTCTTGGCGTCGAGCTTGGAGCCGATCGCCAGCAGCGCCACGCCGATCAGCAGCCAGACCACGGAATAGGTATAGGTCTCGGCCGCAATGAAGCCCTTCCAGTCGGCGATGTTTTCGCCCTGCCAGAAGCGCCGCACGGAAAGTGTCGCCCAGAGGAAACCGAGCACCGCGCCGGCCAGCGCCAGCATGACCACGTAGGGCGTCGGCCGCCGCCCGCGTGCGTAATAGGCAACGAGCGCATAGGCGAGGCCGGGCAGGAGGTAGCCGAGCAGCAGCAGGTTGAGGAAAGGCCAGGCGCCGGTGTTTTCGCCGCTGAAATAGGGGTTGAGCGCAAACACGTGCAGCGACAGAACGTTGATGGTCGCAAGCACGCCGGCGATCATCGAGCCCCAGCGGAACACCGGGCTCGGCGACTTGAGGTCGAGCGTCATCAATATGCCCGAGAAGCCGACCGTCAGCAGCGTGTAGATCGACTGTTCGCCAAGCGTCGGCACCCGGTCGTCGAGCACGCCGCCGTTCATCGCGTGGCGCACCAGAACGGCAACCGTCATGAGAGCGGCAAGCGAGGCGAGCGCCTGCATGAGGTTGCGGATGCGGAAATCGGAAGAGCCCTTCAGGAGATAGGCCGTCACGATCGCCAGCAGCGTCGGAATGCCGTAGCCCGGCAGAAGCGCGTTGAAGAACGGCGTGGTGCCGAGACTGTTCTGGCCGATCAGCGTCGGCTCCCAGGCGATCCGGCCGAACACCATCAGGATCGCAGCCGCCATCATCCAGGGAAGCGCCGGCCATGGCCGCGCCCGCATGCCCAGTACATAGGCAAAGCCCAGCACGGACAGGAGAATGGTGGTGACGATGCCGTTGGTCAGCGCGTGCAGCGCGAACGTGAAGCCGGCAAACGAGCCGGCGATGAAGAAATTGGCAGCCCAGTCGATGCGTCCATCGCTCGTCTCGTCACGCTCGCGGAACAGCCATTCGGCACCGGCCAGCAGCACGAGGCCGAGGCCGACCCCGTAAAGCCCATGCGTCCAGTCGCGTCCGAGATTGCCGAAATTGAGGAAGCTGATGGTCGCCAGCGCCACCGGCACGCCGGACATCAGCACGCTCCAGACCATCGAGAATTCCGGCTCCGCCCTGCGGAAGCGTTTCAGGAACGCAAAGCCGAGCAGCGTGAACACCGCCCCGAGCAGCAAGCTGATGGCGATTTCCGTCGCATAGGTCACGACCGGCAGCGGTTCGTTGCCGACCGGTTGCGGCACATAGGTATCGAGCAGCATCAGCGCCACGACGGCAATGACCAGCACCGACCCGCAGGCGGCGATCATCGCAGGCCAAACCGTGTAGGCGCGGCTGGCGCCGAGTGCGGCGAGGGCCGCGATCACGGCAGCGGAGGCGAAGTACGGATCGATGCCGGTGACCGTGTCCGCCACCAGCATGGCGAGCGCCGGCAGCACCGACATGATCGCCACCGACAGCGTGATGGCCAGCGGCTGGCGCCCGAGCAGCCCGCTCCAGCCGCTTTTGGCCACACGGTCGGTGCCATAGGCGGCGCCGGGCCAGAAGAAGCCGGTGCCGGCGATCATCACGATCAGCGTCAGGGTCGAGGGCATCGGGTCGAACTCGGCGGCGCCGAACGTGTAGGCGATCGCCCAAAGCCCGATGCCGATATTGGCGAGCATCGGCACGATCGTCCAGCGGCGGAAGCGCGAGGCGGCATTGACGGCCACCCAGGTGAGGCAGAGGAAGGTGAACAGCGCATTGGGGTTCGGTTGTTCGCTGGCGACCAGGGCCGGCGTCAGCAGCGAAGCGAGCAGGCCGAGTCCGGCCAGCGCCTGCCCGTGCAGCAGCGACAGTCCAAGGGTTGCGAAGGATACGAGCGCGAGCAGGACGAAGGCCGGCGTTGCGCCGATGAATCCGTAGACGCCGTGGGCCGCGTAGATCGCGCCCAGCAGCGTCACTGCACCCGCCGCCGTCAGCGCGCCGGGGATCATCGCATTGCTGAACCGGTCGGATATCTGAGGCATCGCCCGGCGCCGCACGATCTCGCCGCCGGCCATCAGGACGAGGCCGAACAGGCAGGCGAGCACGAGGCGTGCGCCCGGTCCGAGCAGCCCGGCCTCGATCGAAGCGCGCACCAGGAAGATGCCGCCGAAGGCAAGCGCCACGCCGCCGACCCAGACCGGCCAGCGGGCACCGAGATAGCTTTCGAGGTTTTCTTTGGTCTTCGGTTTGGCCGGCGTCGGTGCCCTCGCTACAGCCGGGGCAGGAGCCTCCTCGGCAGTGGTGCTCGCCGCGATCCTCTCCTCCGGCAGGGCCGCGGGCGCAGCCGGAACGGCCTCGGGCACCGGCTCTGCCTGAGCAGGCGGTTCCTCGACGGCCATCTCGGTGGTGACAGCCGCTGCTGCGGCTGGAACGGTCGCCGGCGTCGCCATGGGCGTGGCAGCGGAAACCGGTTGCCGAGCCAGGAGATCGGCCTTGACCGCCTCAAGCTCCTTTTCAAGCAACGTCACCCGGGCCGATGTCTTGCGGTGGAGACCCGTCATCAGGATCACCAGCAGCAGAAGGAGGATTTCGATCATCGGCACGCTCGCGAGTGAAGAGTTCGGTCGTGCGTTTATACAATTGCCGGACGAAGGAAGGGAAGAGCCGTTCCACAGCCAATTTCCAAACGGAAGCCTCGGAAACTATTGTCGTTTCGGAGTTCCGTTTGCCGCATCCGGTGGCCAGAAGGTCCTTTGCGACGTGGTCCGGAGGGTCCCAGTTGGCCCGGCGGTTCCTGCCGGAAAGATAGGCAGCGTCCTGCGTTCCAAAGCAGCAAATGCATATAAAGTGTGCGATATAAAAATATGATTGTTTTATGTGCAATTTCGACTTGCGCAGCCCCCGAATAAGCGCTTGGATGCAGCCCATCCGCACAAAAAACTCCAGGGGGACGACCTTTCATGATCTCGCGCAGACTGCTCTCAAAACTCTCGGCCGTCGCGGCGCTGGCGCTTGCCGCCGGCTTTTCCATGCCGGCCGGCCAGGCTCTAGCGCAAACCGCCGTCAAGTTCACGCTGGACTGGAAATTCGAAGGCCCGGCCGCCGGCTTCCTGCTCGCCCAGGACAAGGGTTACTTCAAGGCCGAGGGCCTCGACGTCACCATCGATACCGGCAACGGCTCGGTCGAGGCGATCCCGCGTGTTGCGACTGGCGCCTACCAGATGGGCTTCGGCGACATCAACTCGCTGATCAAGTTCCTGGACGAGGATTCCTCCCAGAAGATCAGGGCCGCGATGATGGTCTACGAGCGCCCGACCTTTGCGGTCGTCGGCCGCAAGTCGCTTGGCATCACCACCGATCCGAAGTCGCTGGAAGGCAAGAAGCTCGGCGCGCCTCCTCCGGATGGTGCCTTCGCTCAATGGAAGGCTTTCAAGCAGGTCGCCAAGATCGACGATTCGAAGATCACGCTGGAATCGATCGGCTTCCCGGTCCGCGAGCCGATGCTCGCCCAGGCCAAGGTCGACGCGGTCTTCGGTTTCGCCTTCTCGGTCATCCTCAACCTGAAAGCTCAGGGCATCAAGGATGACGACATCGCCACCATCCTGATGGCCGAGCACGGCCTCAACCTCTATGGCAACGCGGTGCTGATCAACACCGATTTCGCGGCCAAGAACCCGGCCGCCGTCAAGGGCTTCCTGAAGGCGCTCGCCAAGGGTTTTGCCGATGCCGTCGCCAAGCCGGAAGAGGGCGTTGCCGCCGTCCTCAAGCGCAACGAGACGCTCAACAAGGATATCGAGCTCGAGCGCCTCAAGATGGCGAATGCGATGAACATCAAGACGCCTTACGTGGTCGCCAACGGCTTCGGCGGTATCGACCCGGCCCGCCTGGCCGCCTCGATCGACACGCTGAAGGTCTCCATGGGCCTCAAGCGCAACGTCAAGGCCGAGCAGGTTTTCGACGCCAGCTTCCTGCCTGCCAAGGCGGAGCGTATGCTGCCGTAATTGGCGAC
>NZ_PVBL01000026.1:0-96250 GCF_002968555.1 Neorhizobium sp. T6_25 | reverse complement strand
CGGGCAACAACGACGCAATCTGCGCCCACTGCACATCGCTCAATTCATACCGTCTGGCTGCCACCCGCAGACCTCCGCGTTGAACACGGGAGCCTATGAATCAGCCTTCAGGCGATTTGGGAATCCTATGTCGATCGGTCCTAACGCTCGACTAGCGTTTTCCGGAGAAACACGGCGATCTTGAAGAACATCTGCCGGTGCAGGATTTCGCGCGGGATGTCGCCGCCATCGTCGCAGAGGGGATCTTCCTCGCCGTAGGCCTTCAGAACCTCGCGGCCGTCAGGATTGCAGACGGCGAGAAAACTCAGGTGAACCGCGTCGGGAATGGCCGCGTACTCGGCCCCTGGGATCTGCTTGACGAGTTCATCAGCCCGCACCGCCTTTGGGACCTCGACGCCCTCTCCGAGGTTGACGATGAGCGTCGGGATGCCGATCGCCTTCGCGCTGTCGGCCTGATAGGCCGGCGCCAGACCGGGATCAACGGCGACCAGCGCCGAGAGGCGCGGGTCCTTGTAGCTGCCGTCGAAAGTCTCGCGGTCGACCTTGGAAAAATCCACGCCTCCCCGTCTGAACCAGGCGCAGTCCGATTCCGGAGCGCTCATCGTTGCGCAATAGGCCTGGTAGTCGGCAAGCGATCCGCGTGCCCCTGCCGAAAGCATCAGGGTCGTACCACCCAGCGAAAAGCCGATGCCGCCGATACGGCCCGGATCCACCAGCTTCGACCATTGCGGATCGGCGAGTATCGCATCGATCAGCGCCGTTACGTCCTTCGGCCGGTCCCAGATCTTGAAACTCTCGATCGGAATGGAATCGCCGGACGTGCTGTGTATGTGATTTGGAGCCGCGACGATGAAGCCGTTTTCGGCAAGCTGCGTCGAAAGCCAACCGAGCGCCGACGCATTGCCGCCCGAGCCGTGGCTGAGGATCACCAATGGGAATTTCTCTGCCACCGGCGTCGCATTGCGCCTGGCCGGCACGCCCGTCCACAGTGCATCGGCACCGAGCGTATATGGGTCGCCATCTGCCTTTGCCGGATAGGTGATCAGCACGCGTTCGGGGACGCCGCGATGTGGCGGATTGATCGTGATCCAGGTCGTACCGGCTTCGAAGGCCGATGCCGATAGCGGCAATGCAAGCAGCGGCACGACAAGCGAGAGAAGGCGGAGAGTAGAGGGCATGATTGGCTCCTGCGGGGCTCGTTGAGACCTCGCAACAAAGCCTTCGATCCGCATGCCTTTCGACCTCGAACGTGATAAAGGCCATCAAGATCATGATTTAGGCCGCTTTTACCGGGGCTCCACGTGCTGTCCGTTCCCTTGCCCTTTCTTGCCGGCCTTGTTTTCGCGCTGACGCTCTACCGCAGCCTGAAGGGCGTCGACGCGCCCGGATCGCGTCGTTATTTCTTCGCTTTCCTCATCCTCTATGCCCTGCAGGGTGTGATCGTCGGCCTGCATTTCGGCTATGGCGTCAAGGCGCTCGCACCGGTCCAGCCGGTGACCGCCGCGCTCATGCCGCCGCTTGCCTTCCTGGCCTTCCGAGCATTGATGGACGAACGCCTCGACCGGCCCTGGCTGCATATCCTGCCGCCTCTGCTCGTCGCCGCCGCCGTCGGTTTCCTCCGCGTTCTCGTTGATCCCCTGCTGCTGGCGATCTTCTTCGGTTATGGCATCGCGCTCTGGCGTCTCACGCTCTCGGGCGGCGCCGACGTCATGGCGGAGGCTTCACTTCCGCGCATGGGGCCGGCTCTGCGCGCCGCTCGTTTGACCGCTGGGCTGATGCTGTTTTTCGCCGCGAGTGATGCCTCGCTGGCGGCCTACACGAGTATCTACGGCTCAGGCGATGTACCGTTGGCTGTCACAATGATGAACCTCACGGTGATCGCCGCCGTGATCGTCTATTATTTCGCCCCCGATTTCTCGCAGCCCAAACCGACAGCCGTTCCCCCCGCACTCAAGCCGACCGAAGAAGACAAGGCCACGTTATCCCTTGTCGAGGCGGCCCTGGAGGAGGGGGAGCTTTACAGGAGCGAAGACCTGAGCCTTGCCAGGCTCGCCCGCAAGGCGAGGCTTCCGGCCCGTGAGGTCTCTGCCGCCATCAATCGGGTGACCGGGCTGAATGTCTCGCAGTTCGTCAACGACCGCCGCGTCGCCGAGGCCTGCCGCCTTCTGCGGGAAACCGAGCGGACGGTGATCCAGATCATGCTGGACGTCGGGTTTTCGACGAAATCGAACTTCAATCGGGAATTCCGTCGGGTGACGGGGACGAACCCCAAGCAGTGGAGGGCCGAGGCAAGGACCGCACAAGACGCCGGTGCCAGAAAAATATCGGCTTGAACTTCGATGCAGGAAGCAACAACTTTGAAACGTCCGATGATGATAATCGTTGGTCAAGGTGCCTCAAAACGATTATAGCCTCCCTCCGCAGGCCGGGCACCGGCAGGATAACATGGCCAGACACGACATCGATTTTTCTGAACTTCTCGACGTGGCCCGTCTTCGGGGCGATTGCAGGGCGATCGTCAAGGACAAGGATCGCCCCCAGCTCGAATTGCGGGCGGCACTTCTGCCGTTGCTGCGCCGGGCAAGCGTCGAGGGCCGCGAAAAGGCCCGCCAGCTCCTTTCCAAGGACGGCAGCGGGCTGAATTGCGCCCGCCGCATCTCCTGGCTCCAGGACCAGCTGATCCGTGTTCTCTACGAGACGATTGCCGAGGGCTTCTATAGCGAGGGCACGGATATCGCCGTGGCGGCCGTCGGCGGGTACGGCCGCGATACGCTGGCGCCTGGTTCGGACATCGATCTCCTGTTCCTGCTGCCTCCCCGAAATACCGAGACCATGCGCAAGGCCGTCGAGTTCCTGCTCTATGTGCTGTGGGACATGGGCTTCAAGGTCGGTCATGCGACCCGCACCGTCGAAGAATGCATCCGGCTGTCCAAGACCGACATGACGATCCGCACCGCCATTCTCGAAAGCCGTTACATCTGCGGCCGCGAGGCGCTGGTGAACGACCTCGAGAGCCGTTTCGACAAGGAAATCGTCGCCGATACCGGTCCGGAATTCATCGCCGCCAAGCTTGCCGAGCGCGACAATCGCCACGAGAAGGCCGGCGATACGCGCTATCTGGTCGAGCCCAACGTCAAGGAAGGCAAGGGCGGCCTGCGCGACCTTCACACCCTCTTCTGGATCGCCAAATATTATTACCGGGTTCGCGAAACAACCGAGCTCGTCAAGGTGGGCGTTCTTTCCCGGGAGGAAGCGCGCTCGTTCGAAAAGGCCGACGACTTCCTTTGGGCGGTGCGCTGCCAGATGCATTTCCTGACCGGCAAGGCCGAGGAGCGTCTCTCCTTCGATATCCAGCGCGAGATCGCCGAGAGCCTCGGTTATCACTCGCGCCCCGGCCTCTCCGCGGTCGAGCGCTTCATGAAGCACTATTTCCTCGTGTCGAAGAATGTCGGCGATCTGACCCGCATTCTCTGCGCCGCGCTGGAGGAACAGCAGGCGAAGGCAGCACCCGGCCTTACAAACCGCGTCATCTCACGCTTCACCAAACGCCTCCACAAGATCCCCGGCACCGTGGAATTCGTCGTGGATCGCGGCCGCATCACGCTTGCCGATCCGAACGTCTTCAAGCGCGACCCGGTCAATATCATCCGGTTTTTCCATGTGGCCGATATCAACGGGCTGGAGCTCCATCCCGATGCCCTGAAGCGCATGACCCGCTCGCTCTCGCTGATCGACAACGATGTACGCGAGAACGAGGAGGCCAACCGGCTTTTCCTCTCGATGCTGACCTCGCGGCGTGATCCGGCGCTGATGCTGCGCCGGATGAACGAGGCAGGCGTGCTCGGCCGCTTCATTCCGGAGTTCGGCAAGGTGGTCGCGATGATGCAGTTCAATATGTATCATCACTATACGGTCGACGAGCATCTGATCCGCTCCGTCGAGGCGCTGTCGGAAGTGGACAAGGGCAAGGCTGCCGATATCCACCCGCTTGCCAACAAGGTGATGCCGAGCGTCGAAGAGCGCGAGGCGCTTTACGTCGCCGTGCTGCTTCACGACGTTGCCAAAGGCCGCCAGGAGGATCATTCGATCGCAGGCGCCCGCATCGCGCGCAAGATCTGCCCGCGTCTCGGGCTCAATGCCAAGCAGACCGAACTCGTTGTCTGGCTGATCGAAGTGCATCTCCTGATGTCGATGACGGCTCAGACCCGCGACCTGCACGACCGCAAGACGATCACCGACTTCGCCGAAAAGGTGCAGTCGATGGACCGGCTGAAGCTGCTCTTGATCCTGACCATCTGCGATATCCGCGCCGTTGGCCCGGGTGTGTGGAACGGCTGGAAAGGCCAGCTGCTGCGCACGCTCTACTACGAGACAGAGCTGCTGCTCTCTGGCGGCTTTTCGGAAGTGTCGCGCAAGGAGCGCGCCAAGGTCGCCGAGGAGGAGCTCGTCAAGGCATTGGCCGACTGGAGCGCCAAGGACCGCCGCACCTATTCGAAACTGCACTACCAGCCCTACCTCCTGTCGGTCTCGCTAGACGACCAGGTCCGCCATACGAAGTTCCTCCGAGACACGGACAAGGCAGGCCAGGCGCTCGCCACCATGGTGAGGACCGACAGTTTCCACGCCATCACCGAGATCACCGTCCTGGCGCCGGACCATCCCCGCCTGTTGTCGATCATCGCCGGCGCCTGCGCCGCGGCGGGCGCCAACATCGCCGATGCGCAGATCTTCACGACCTCGGACGGGCGGGCGCTCGATACCATTTTGATCAACCGGGAATTCCCGGTGGACGAGGACGAATTGCGCCGCGCCGGTACGATCAGCCGGATGATCGAGGACGTGCTGTCGGGTAAGAAGCGGCTGCCGGAAGTCATCGCGACGCGTGCCAAGTCCCGCAAGCGCAACAAAACCTTCACCATTCCGCCGTCGGTCATTCTCTCGAACGGCCTGTCGAACAAGTTCACGGTCATCGAGGTGGAATGCCTCGACCGCACCGGCCTGCTTGCGGATATCACCGCCGTGCTCGCCGATCTCTCGCTCGACATCCATTCGGCACGCATCACCACCTTCGGCGAAAAGGTCATCGATACCTTCTATGTCACCGATCTCGTCGGCCAGAAGGTCGTCAACGAGAACCGCCAGGGCAATATCGCCGCGCGGCTGAAGGCTGTGATGTCCGAGCAGGAGGACGAACTCAGAAGCGGCATGCCGATGGGCATGATCGCGCCGGCCCCCAATCCGGACCAGGCGTCCCAGCCGCGCAAGTCCAAGGCCAGCGTATGAGTTTCGTCCGATGAGCCCTTCCCGATGAGCCTAGTCCGGAAATTCGCTACAGTCGGCGGAGCGACCCTCGGCAGCCGGATTTTCGGTTTTGCGCGCGAGACCTTCATGGCGGCGGCGCTCGGCACCGGCCCGATGGCCGACGTCTTTTATGCGGCCTTCCGCTTCCCCAACCTCTTCCGCCGGCTGTTTGCCGAGGGCGCCTTCAACGCCGCTTTCGTACCGCTGTTTTCGAAAGAGATCGAGGCGAACGGCGTCGAGGGCGCCAAGCGCTTTTCGGAAGAGGTTTTCGGCGTTCTCTTCTCTGCCTTGATGATTATCACCATCGTCATGGAACTGATGATGCCATGGCTGGTGGAATGGATCATCGCACCGGGATTCGCTGACGATCCCGAAAAGACCTCCATCACCATCCGCTTAGCAGCGGTGATGTTTCCCTATCTGATGTGCATGTCGCTGACGGCGATGATGAGCGGCATGCTCAATTCGCTGCATCACTTCTTTGCGGCCGCCATCGCCCCGATCTTCCTGAACGTGGTGATGATCGGGGCGCTGCTCTACGGCCTCTGGATCCATGCCGATCCGCTGACCATCGCCTGGTATCTTTCCTGGAGCGTTCTGGCCGCCGGCATACTGCAGCTCGCCGTGGTCTATGCCGGGGTTCGCCATGCCGGCATCAACATCGGCTTCCGCCGCCCCAGGATGACGCCGAACGTCAAGCGCCTTCTGGTGCTGGCCGTACCGGCCGCCGTCACCGGCGGCATCACCCAGATCAACCAGATCATCGGCCAGGCGATCGCCTCCGGCAAGGAAGGCGCGATCGCCGCCCTCCAATATGCCGACCGCATCTACCAGCTTCCGCTCGGTGTGGTCGGCGTCGCCGTCGGTGTCGTGCTCCTGCCGGAACTTGCGCGTGCCTTGAAGGGCGGGCATCTCAAGGAAGCCGCCAATACCCAGAACCGTTCGATCGAATTTGTGCTGTTCCTGACGCTTCCGGCCGCAGCCGGGCTCTGGATCCTGTCGGACGCGATCATTCGCGTGCTTTACGAGCGCGGCGCCTTCTCCGCCGAAAACACCTCGGTCGTCGCTGGAATCCTTGCGATCTATGGCATAGGTCTGCCGGGCTTCGTGCTGATCAAGGCGCTGCAGCCCGGCTTTTATGCTCGCGAGGACACCAGGACGCCGATGCGTTTCACCATGCTCTCGGTCGTCATCAATTCCGGCCTGGCGATTTCGCTTTTCCCGCTGATCGCCGAGCGCGGCATCGCGACTGCCGAGGCAGCTGCGGGCTGGACGAATACCATCCTGCTGTTCACGACGCTCGTCTGGCGCGGCCATCTCACCTGGGAATGGGCACTCGCGAGGCGTACGGGCCTGCTGCTCGTCTCGACCGCGATCATGTCCGCAGCGCTGATCTATGCGCTCCGCCATGCCGGCCCGTGGCTGGCCCCGGATGCCCTGCTGATCCATCAGGCCGCGGCTCTCTCCGGCCTGCTTGTCCTGGCGATGGCCGTCTATTTCGCCTGCGCTTTCCTGATCGGCGGCGCCGACATCGGCATGATACGCCGGAACATCAAGCGGAAGCCTAAGGCCTAAGCCCGCTTGCGCCGCCCGCAATATGCCCACCGGCGTTTCGGCCCGACATCCACATGGACGATACCGTTGCAATAGCGGCCGATGCCGCCGATGCCGGGTGCGCTGGCCGCAGCGGCAAGGATCGCTCGCTCCGATACGCCCGGTACCCGGATGTCGGCCGCATAACAATGACTATGCTGCGACCTGCCCGAATGCGGCCGATGGCCGGACGTGACCATCGGTTTGTGGCCGGTCTGTCGCGCGATATGCGCAAGGATGGCCCCCAATTTTTCCGGAAAGCAACTCGTGCGAACGCTGACCCGCTGCACGGTAAAGAAGGCTGAATAATCGTGCTTGAAGGAAGTACTTCTTCGCTTTTGGCTTTCGCCAGCTTCTGCGGTGACATTCAGGCCTAGCGCCAATAGGCAGGAAAGCGCGACGCGAAATATGATGCGCATGGGGATCCCCCGAGGACAGACCGTGTCGTTCATGACCGGTTAACCGTGGTACGCTTGGGTATTTCCTTTCCAAAAGGGGCGCGAATAAGGAGACTTTTGCTCAGAAATGGGATTATGGCTGCCTAAAAGACTAACGCCCGTTAATCTTTTCGGAGGGGTCCCAGGAAAAATTTTTCCTTTAGGAGTATTGACGTAGGCGAGATGCTCCCAAAGAGGTAACCCTTTCCCGGCCCTACCTCGAATGGCTATGGTGGTGGTTCTTTTGTCGTTGTAGTGGTCCGGCAGGCGCCCTGAGCGGCTCTTCCACCCTTGCCAAGACCGCGTTCACCCGCAATTTCTGGTCGGCTGAAAGTCAATCGAGTCCGGAGTTTTTTGATGCCCGTTCAATCGCTGTTTCTGGTGGCCCTGATTGTCGACGACTACGACCGGGCCAAGGATTTTTATTGCGGCGCCCTCGGCTTCGACTGCCTGGAGGACAGCGTGCAGCCGGAGGGCAAGCGTTGGGTCGTGGTGAAGCCGAAGGGCGGCGAGGGCGCGGCGCTGCTATTGGCTAAGGCCGCCACCGACACGCAGAAGGCGGCAATCGGCAACCAGACCGGCGGCCGGGTCGGCTTCTTCCTGAAAACGGACGATTTCGTCCGCGATCATGCCGCCATGACCGCCAAAGGCGTCCGTTTCCTCGAGGAGCCGCGCCATGAGGTTTACGGGTCGGTGGCGGTGTTTGCCGATCCCTACGGCAACACCTGGGATCTGATTGAACACGCGGCCCGCTGATGCTCTTGATCCTCCGCGCTTCGCCGTGCATAAGCCCGCGCGTTAGCAACATGACCCTTCGGGTCTGGGGCCCTCCACCAGCCTAATTGAGGACGATATGAATACCTTCAAGCCGCTTGTCTTTTCCGGCGTCCAGCCGACCGGCAATCTCCATCTCGGCAACTACCTCGGCGCGATCCGCAAATTCGTGGCGCTGCAGGAAAATAACGACTGCATCTATTGCGTCGTCGATCTGCACGCGATCACCGCCCAGCTCGTCCATGACGACCTGCGGGGACAGATCCGCTCGATCGCCGCCGCCTTCATCGCCTCGGGTATCGATCCGAAGAAACATATCGTCTTCAATCAGTCGGCCGTGCCGCAGCACGCGGAGCTTGCCTGGGTCTTCAATTGCGTCGCCCGCATCGGCTGGATGAACCGCATGACCCAGTTCAAGGACAAGGCCGGCAAGGATCGCGAGAACGCCTCGCTCGGCCTGCTCGCCTATCCGAGCCTGATGGCCGCCGACATTCTCGTCTACCGCGCCACCCACGTGCCGGTCGGCGACGACCAGAAGCAGCACCTGGAACTCGCCCGCGATATCGCCCAGAAGTTCAACATCGACTTCCAGGAGAAGATCCGCGCCGCCGGCACCGGCGTCGACATGGTCGTCGGCGAGGAGCCGATCCATGGTTTCTTCCCACTGGTCGAGCCGTTGATCGAGGGGCCGGCGCCACGCGTCATGTCGCTGCGTGACGGCACCAAGAAGATGTCGAAATCCGACCCGTCGGATCTGTCGCGCATCAACCTGATGGACGAGCCGGAAGAGATCGCCAAGAAGATCCGCAAGGCCAAGACCGATCCGGAGGGCCTGCCGAGCGAACTCGAAGGCCTCAAGGGCCGCCCGGAAGCCGACAACCTCGTCGGCATCTATGCAGCCCTTGCGGACAGGACCAAGGCCGACGTTCTCGCGGAATATGGCGGCCAGCAGTTTTCGGTCTTCAAGCCCGCGCTGGCCGACCTCGCCGTGCACGTGCTCGCGCCGATCACATCGGAAATGCGCCGGCTGATGGACGACACGACCCATATCGACGCCATCCTCAAGGACGGTGGCGAGCGCGCCCGCGCCCGTGCCGAGAAGGTCATGGGAGACGTCTTCGACATCGTCGGTTTCCTGCGCTGAGACTATCGGCGCTCTCAAGTCACGCAAGGATTGCATACCCGTCACGACATTCGTGGCGGGTTTTCATTTTTTTCGGTTGGTATAAGTTCCGCATCACGACTGCTTGGGTCGTCTACATGCGAAGGAGGGGCGGCATGGTATCGAAACGGCTTTCGCGGCTTGAAGGGCACCGGCGCAAGTTCATGGCCGTCATCGACGGCACGCCGGAATGTGAAAAGGCGGTCCACTATGCCGGGCGTCGCGCCAAGAACTCCAATGGCGGTCTCGTCCTGCTTTTCGTCATTCCCGAAGGCGATTTCCAGCAATGGCTGGGCGTCGAGCAGATCATGCGTGCCGAGGCCCGCGAAGAAGCGGATGCGGTGATGGCCAAGGCCGCCCAGAAGGTGCGCGATACGATCGGCATCGATCCGGAAATCGTCATCCGCGAAGGTAACGCCAGCGAACAGATCATCCAGCTGGTCGAGGAAGACCGCGACATTGCGGTCCTCGTGCTGGCGGCCGGCTCCACCAAGGAAGGGCCGGGACCCCTGGTGTCCGCCGTTGCTGCCTTCCCGATTCCCGTCACCGTGTTGCCCGACACGCTGACGGCCGAGGAAATTGACGCCCTGGCCTGATTGCGGACTTGATCTTGCGCAGGCAAAGGAGCACTTGAACGAAAAGCTGATACGGCTTATCTTCTTTTGAAGAGTTCTAAATTTGCGAGGGGCGCCGTGCCCCAGGAGAGACGAGATGTTCATTCAGACGGAAGCCACCCCCAACCCGGCGACCCTGAAGTTCCTGCCCGGCAAAGTCGTCATGGAAAAAGGCACCGCCGATTTCCGCAACGCCGGCGAGGCGGAAGCATCACCGCTGGCCGAGCGCCTGTTCGGCATCTCCGGCGTCACCGGCGTCTATTTCGGTTACGACTTCATCACCGTCACCAAGGACAGCGCCGAATGGCAGCACCTGAAGCCGGCGATCCTCGGCTCGATCATGGAGCATTTCATGTCCGGCGCGCCGGTCATGGGCGGTACGTCCACGCTTGCTGAAGCATCCGACATCGAAGGCGAGTTCTTCGACGAGGACGACGAAACGATCGTCGCGACGATCAAGGAACTGCTTGAAACCCGCGTCCGCCCGGCCGTCGCCCAGGATGGCGGCGACATTACCTTCAAGGGTTTCCGCGACGGCACGGTCTACCTCAACATGAAGGGTGCATGCTCCGGCTGCCCGTCTTCCACGGCGACGCTGAAGCACGGGGTGCAGAACCTGCTCAAGCATTTCGTTCCGGAAGTGCAGGCCGTCGAAGCGCTCTGAGCCCGCCGGCACCGTTGAATGATTGTTCTCACCATCGATACCGCCGGGGTGGATTGCTCCGCAGCGCTCTATGACAGCGCCGCGGGCAAAGTGCTGTCTGAAGTCACCGAGACGATCGGCAAGGGCCATGCCGAACGGCTGATGTCGGTCATCGACGAAGCGCTCGCTGCAGCCGGTCTTCCCCTCAAAGCCGTCGAGCGTGTTGCAGTCGTCATCGGCCCCGGCTCTTTCACCGGCATTCGCGTCGGTGTTGCCGCCGCCCGTGGTTTCGCGCTCGCGCTCGGTGTCGAATCGGTCGGCGTGACAACGCTCGAGGCCCTAGCGGTCAAGTTTCTTGGCGAACACCCCGGCCAGCCGGTCGTTGTTGCCATGGATGCCAAGCGCAACGAGGTCTATACCCAGGCGTTTTCCGCCAATGGCGAGGCGTTGAGCCAACCCGCAGCACTTTCGCCAGAGGATGCTTCGGAACTTGCCAAGTCCCTCTCGGCGGTGATGACCGGCTCCTGGGTAGAGCATTCCCTTGGCAAGGGAGTGGCCGAACATGACGGGCGGGACCGTTTCGATATTGCCGTGGTCGCCCGCATCGCCGCTGAAAAACCTGTGGATGCGCAACGCCCCAAACCATTGTATCTTCGTGGACCAGATGCGAAACCGCAGACCGGTTTTGCCCTTGCCCGTTCGTGAATGCACAGACTGCGCCGATGCTCGACGATTACCTGACCTGGAAGCCGTATTTCGAAGTCGTGCCGATGGAGGCAAGCGATTGCCGGGAGATCTCCGAGCTGCATGGCCAGCGATTTCCGCGCCAATGGAGTGACGGCGAATTCCAGAACCTGCTCCTGCAGCAAAATGTCTTCGGTTTTGTCGCGCGTCAGACCAATGCGTTTTTCTCCAAGCCGCTCGGCGGTTTCGTTCTGTCGCGGGAAGCGGCCGGAGAGGCGGAGATCCTGACGGTCGCCATTAACGAGAAATACGGCCGGGTGGGCCTCGGCTGGCGTCTGATGCAGGCCGCCCTGCGCGAGGCGGCGGCGCGCGGCGGTGAGAGCATGTTTCTGGAAGTGGAGGCGGCCAATCGCCCGGCTGTCGAGCTTTACCGCAAGCTCGGTTTCCAGAAAGTCGGCGAGCGCCCCGCCTATTATGCCGGGCCGGACGGGACGCGATCCACGGCGCTTGTCATGAGCCGAGTTCTTCGTTAGTCCGTTACTTTCTACGGGAACGTTTCGAAGGCCAAAACGACATGACAGACCTTTCCAAGACCCTGGAGGAGCTGTGTGCCGAGAAAGGCATGCGAATGACGGATCAACGCCGCGTGATCGCGCGTATACTGCAGGAGTCCGTTGACCATCCGGATGTCGAGGAACTCTATCGCCGCTCCTCCAAGGTCGATCCGCGTATCTCCATCTCGACGGTCTACCGCACGGTAAAATTGTTCGAGGACGAAGGGATCATCGAACGTCACGATTTCCGCGACGGCCGCTCGCGTTACGAGACCGTGCCCGAGGAACATCATGACCATATGATCGATCTCAACACCGGCAATGTCATCGAGTTCCGCTCGGCCGAAATCGAGGCGCTGCAGGAACGCATTGCCCGGGAGCATGGATTCCGTCTCGTCGGCCACCGGCTGGAGCTCTACGGCATCCCGCTGGACAAGGACGATAAGTGATTACTTGGGCGCGGATCGGCTTCGTTTTCGTTGCTCTTTTCGCAGTTACGCTGGTCCTGTTGCCGTTTCAGCTCCTCGGCCTCGCCTTCGACCTCAAGATCCGCCGCTATATCCCGCGCTACTGGCATAAGACTGCCTGTTTTCTGCTTGGCATCCGCATTCATGTCCACGGAACACCGGATCGCCGCCGGCCGCTGATGCTTGCCTGCAATCATGCCTCGTGGAAGGACATTCTGGTGCTCGGCGCAATCGCCGACGTGGTCTTCATTGCCAAGATGCAAGTGTCGGAATGGCCGGTCTTCGGCACGCTCGCCAAGCTGCAGAAAAGCATCTTCGTCGCTCGCGAGCAGAAGCGCCGCACCGGAGATCAGGTGAACGAGATCGCCGAGCGCATGGCAGCCGGCGAAATCGTCGTGCTTTTTCCCGAGGGCACCACTTCCGACGGCAACCGGCTTCTGGAGGTCAAGTCATCGCTGTTCGGCGCTGCTGCTGCCGCGGTACAGCGCACGCCGGAAGGCGTCGTGCATATCCAACCGGTGGCGATCGCCTATACCCGCGTCCACGGCATGGCCATGGGGCGTTATCATCGGCCGATCGCGGCGTGGCCAGGCGATATCGAACTCGTGCCGCATCTGCTTGGCGTCCTGAAGGAAGGCGCGCTCGACGTGGACGTCGGCTTCGGGGAAACGGTCGATTTCCGCGCCGGCGATAACCGCAAGCACCTGAGCATGGCCGTGACGAGCCGGCTTCGGCGCATGCTGATCCGCCATCTGCGGGGTCGTGATTACGAAGCGCTTTAGGAAACGCTTCATTTCCGGGTCTTCTTGCGGTATGGAGCGAGCCATGAACGAACACGTCTCTCTTTCCGTGCCCGCCGACGAGCCGGCCCAGCGCCCGAATTCCCGCAAGGTCTTCATCAAGACCTACGGCTGCCAGATGAATGTCTATGATTCAGGCCGCATGAGCGATGCGCTGGCAGGCGAAGGTTACGTGCCGACCGAAGAGATGGGGGAAGCCGACCTCATCCTCCTCAACACCTGTCACATCCGCGAGAAGGCCGCCGACAAGGTCTATTCCGCGCTCGGGCGTCTTCGCGACATGAAGAAGGCACGCGCTGCCGAGGGCCGGGAGTTGATGATCGGCGTCGCCGGCTGCGTCGCCCAGGCGGAAGGCGAGGAAATCATCCGCCGCGCCCCGGCCGTCGACGTGGTGATCGGCCCCCAGACCTATCATCGCCTGCCGGAAGCGCTGAGGCGCGCCCGCGGCGGCAAGCCTGTCGTCGACACCGAATATGCGGTCGAGGACAAGTTCGACCACCTGCCGGTTACCGAGAAGGCGAAGATCCGCGCCCGCGGCGTTACCGCTTTTCTCACGGTTCAGGAAGGCTGCGACAAGTTCTGCACCTTCTGCGTCGTGCCCTATACGCGCGGGTCGGAAGTCTCCCGTCCCGTCCAACAGATCGTCGACGAAGCCTGGCGGCTCGTCGATGGCGGCGTGCGCGAGATCACGCTGCTCGGCCAGAACGTCAATGCCTGGCGTGCGGAAGGCCCCAAAGGCGGCGAATGGAGCCTCGGCGACCTGCTTTATCGCCTGGCGGAAATCCCGGGCCTCGCACGTTTGCGTTACACGACCAGCCATCCGCGCGACATGGATGACCGGCTGATCGAGGCCCATCGCAACCTGCGCACCCTGATGCCCTACCTGCATCTGCCGGTTCAGGCCGGTTCGGACCGCATTCTGAAAGCCATGAACCGCCGCCACACGGGTGCAGAATATCTGCGCCTGATCGAGCGCATCCGCGATGCCCGGCCGGATATCGCCATCGCCGGCGATTTCATCGTCGGTTTCCCCGGCGAGACGGACAAGGACTTCGAAGATACGCTGCGCCTTGTCGAGGACGTGAACTACGCCCAGGCCTATTCCTTCAAATATTCGACCCGTCCCGGCACGCCCGGCGCCGACCTCGGCGATCAGGTGCCGGAAGCGGTGAAGGCGGAGCGGTTGGAAAGATTGCAGGCCCTGCTCTTGAAACAGCAGGCCGAATTCGCCAAATCCTGTGTCGGAAAAGTCATCGACCTGTTGCTGGAAAAGCCCGGTCGCATGCCAGGACAGATAATCGGACGTTCTCCCTGGCTTCAATCTGTGAATGTTGATGCAAAAACATCGCAAATCGGTGACATTATCCAGGTACGAATCAGTGGAACCGGCCCGAACAGCTTGTTTGCCGACCCGGCAGGGAGTTTAATAGGAGCCTGAGCTAACATCGAGGAGCTTGCCCTACTTGAACGGACGTGAATTGGTTTCTTCATCCGCGCGCCACCCCCGCACCGCCGCTACCGACGCCAATCACTTTGTCCTGACGTTCGAGAACAATAGGTTCGCCAGCGAGCTTTTCGGTCAGTTCGATCAAAATCTCAAACTTCTCGAAGAGCGGCTTCACATCGATGCCAGGGCACGCGGCAATTCGGTGGCCATCTCCGGCGATCTGACGGCGACCAACCAGGCGCGCCGGGCGCTGGATTTCCTCTACGAACGCATCCAGAAAGGCGGCTCGGTCGACACTTCCGATGTCGACGGTGCGATCCGCATGGCGCAGGCGGCCGACGACCAGCTGCAGCTGCCGACGCTGGAGAAAAAAGCCAAGCTCTCCATGAGCCAGATTTCCACCAAGAAGAAGACGGTCGTCGCGCGCACTCCCACCCAGGACGCCTATATGCGGGCGCTGGAACGGTCGGAGCTTGTCTTCGGCGTCGGACCGGCCGGTACCGGCAAGACCTATCTCGCCGTCGCTCATGCCGCCCAGCTTTTGGAGCGCGGGGCTGTCGATCGCATCATCCTGTCGCGTCCGGCCGTAGAAGCCGGCGAGCGCCTGGGCTTTCTGCCCGGCGACATGAAGGACAAGGTCGACCCCTATCTGCGGCCGCTCTATGACGCTCTCTACGACATGATGCCGGGCGACAAAGTGGAGCGGGCGATTACCGCCGGCGTCATCGAAATCGCGCCGCTCGCTTTTATGCGCGGCCGTACGCTCGCAAACGCCGCCGTCATCCTCGACGAGGCGCAGAACACCACGTCGATGCAGATGAAGATGTTCCTGACCCGTCTCGGCGAAAATGCCCGGATGATCATCACCGGCGACCCGAGCCAGGTCGATCTTCCACGCGGCGTGAAGTCAGGCCTCGTGGAAGCGCTTCAGATCCTGAAGGGCGTCGAGGGCATTTCGGTGATCCGCTTCAAGGATACCGACGTGGTCCGCCATCCGCTGGTCGGCCGCATCGTACGGGCCTATGATGCGCAATATGCCGTCCACGAGGAGAGCGAGGAAGGCGACCGGTAACGGTCGGCTCCAAACCTTATGCCCCAACTCGACATACAGATCAGCATTGAAGACGAGGGCTGGCCCGAAGAGCCGACCCTTTTGTCCTTAAGCAAAAAAACGCTTGGCGCGGCGGCCGAATTCCTGGCGGGCCAGGAAAAACAGCCATTCCCGAAAACTGCCCCGGAATTGTCGCTGGTCTTTACCGACGACGCCGCGATCAAGGAAATCAACGCCGAGTGGCGCGGCAAGGACAAACCGACCAACGTGCTGTCTTTCCCGGCTTTTCCGCTCGAACCGGGCAAGATGCCAGGCCCAATGCTCGGCGATATCGTCATCGCTCGCGAGACGGTTGAGCGGGAAGCGGTTGATCTCGATAAAAGTTTCGAGGATCATCTGACCCATCTGCTCGTCCACGGTTTCCTGCATCTGTTCGGCTACGACCATATGCAGACGGACGAAGCGGAAAGAATGGAAGCGTTGGAGACTCGCATTTTGGCTACCCTTGGCCTATCTGACCCCTATGCGGGGCAAGACCCGATAGTATAGTCTGGACCAATGAACGACTTTTCGACAAACCCGACCCGTGAGGGCAAGGACGCCGACTCGAGTTCCTCGGAAGAGGGCAGTAGTCCGTCTCGAGCGGAAGCCCAAAAACACCAAAGCTCTTTCTGGTCGCGCGCCGTGAGGCTACTCAGGCCGTCGCAGGGCGAGAAGCTCCGCGAGGACCTTGCCGATGCGCTGATGACCGACACCAATATCAGCAATGCCTTCTCGCCCGAGGAACGGGCGATGCTGCACAACATTCTCCGGTTCCGCGAGATTCGCGTCGAAGACATCATGGTGCCGCGCGCCGATATCGAGGCGGTCGACATGACCATGACGATCGGCGAACTGATGATCCATTTCGAGGAAACCGGCCGCTCGCGCATGCCTGTCTACAGCGACACGCTCGATGATCCGCGCGGCATGGTCCATATCCGCGACCTCCTGTCCTATCTGGCCAAGCAGGCGCGCAACAAACGCCGCACCAGCGCGCGCGCCGCACCCGCCCAGCCGATGCCGCTTGCCACCGACAAGCCGGAAAAGGCGGAAAAGACCGTGCGCACCCCGCGGCCTGCCTTCGACCTCGGCCGTGTCGACCTTGAGCAGACGGTTGCCGAAGCCGGACTGATCCGCAAGATCCTGTTCGTGCCACCCTCGATGCTCGCCTCCGACCTCATGCAGAGCATGCAGGCCGCCCGCACCCAGCTCGCGCTCGTCATTGACGAGTACGGCGGGACAGACGGTCTCGTCACCCATGAGGATATCGTCGAGATGGTGATCGGCGACGTCGAGGACGAACATGACAATGAAGAGGTCATGTTCTCCCGCACCAGCGAGGACGTCTTCGTCGCCGATGCGCGTATCGAACTGGAGGAGATCGCCAAGGCGATCGGTTCCGATTTCGACATTCGCGACCGTCTCGAAGACGTCGATACCCTGGGCGGCCTGATCTTCTCCGCGCTCGGCCGTATTCCGGTGCGCGGCGAAGTGGTGCAGGCGGTTCCCGGCTTCGAATTCCAGATTCTGGAGGCCGATCCTCGTCGCATCAAGCGCGTCCGGATCCTGCGCAAGCGGACGCTCGCGCGCCGCCGCCAGAAAGGGGAGGGCGAAATGCTGCTCACCGATCAGACGCCGACGACTGCCCTGCTGCCGGCACCATCCGCTCAGGATACCGACCGGCGCAATCACCAGGCCTGAATGATCCCTGAGGTGTCCGCCTCTTTGACCTCACGACAAGCCCGCCATTTTTTGAAAGACTGCAGCCGCTGATTCGGGGGCGGAAGGGAACATAGATGGAGCGGCTGGCGGGCAGGATCATGCTTCTCTGGGGCTTCCCGCGCGTCGCCGTCGCTTTTCTCGCAGGAGCGATCGGTGCGCTCGCCCTGCCGCCCTTCGGCTTCTTCGCGGCGCTTTTCATCTCCTTCACGCTGCTCGTCTGGCTGATGGACGGTTCGACCGGCAATCCGGATGGGGGACGGTTCGCGCGGTTCCGGTCGGCCTTCTGGATCGGCTGGGTCTTCGGTTTCGGCTATTTCGTCGCCGGCCTCTGGTGGCTCGGCAACGCGCTTCTGGTGGAAGCGGACGAATTTGCCTGGGCGCTGCCGCTCGCGGTTCTTGGCCTGCCTGCCTATCTCGCCCTCTTTTACGGTCTCGCGACGGCGATCGCCCGGATCTTCTGGTCGGATGGTTTCGGGCGGATGGCCTCGCTCGCCTTCGGCTTCGGTCTTGCCGAATGGCTTCGCGGCTTCGTCGCCACCGGCTTTCCCTGGAATGCGGTCGGATATGGCGCCATGCCCATGCCGCTGATGATGCAGTCCGCAGCCGTGCTCGGTATTTTCGGCGTGACGGTTCTCTCTGTCTTCGTGTTTTCGGCACCCGCCCTGATCGGCACAAAAAAAGGCATGCGGACCGGACTGACGCTCGCCGTCCTGCTGTTTGCCGCCCATCTGGGTTATGGCGCCTATCGTCTCCACATCGCCGACGCCGTGCCGGCTCCAGCCGCCGACAATCAGCCGATCGTCCGCATCGTTCAGCCGGTCATCGACCAGGCGCGAAAACTGGACGATGCCGAACGGGCGGCGATCTTCGAGGAACATCTTGCGTTGTCGGCTTTGCCGCCCGAGAACGGTGGCAAGCGGGCGGACATCATCGTCTGGCCCGAAACCTCGGTGCCCTTCATTCTGACCCAGAACCCCGATGCGCTGACCCGCATCGCCGAGGTACTGCAGGATGGCCAGGTTCTGATTACCGGCGCGGTCCGTTCGGAAGATGCGGGCGCGGGCTTCGCGCCGCGTTTTTACAATTCCATCTATGTGATCGACAGCAAAGGCCAGATCGTATCGGCCTCCGACAAGCTGCATCTCGTCCCCTTCGGGGAATATGTTCCCTATGAGGATCTCCTGCGCAATCTCGGCATACCCGATGCCATCGCCATGCCGGGCGGCTTCAGTGCCGCGCCGGTGCGGGCCATGCTGACGCTGCCAGGGGGCAGGACCTTCTATCCGCTGATCTGCTACGAGGCGATCTTCCCCGACGAGATCGGGCCGGATGTGGAGCGGGCGAGCGCGCTTCTGAATGTTACCAATGACGGCTGGTTCGGAGCGACGCCGGGGCCGTATCAGCACTTCCAGCAGGCTCGAATCCGCGCCGTCGAAAACGGCCTGCCGTTGATTCGCGGAGCAAATACCGGCATTTCAGCGGTTGTTGACCCCTTCGGGAGGCTGATCCGGGGTTTGGACTATAATCAAAAAGGCGTGATGGACGCAACCTTGGGAAGTATTTCCATCCCGCATTGGGATGTAAATGCTCGGGAACAGCACTTCTGGTTGGTTCTTGCATTGATGTTGTTGATTGCAGCCATCTCGCGCGCTGGTTTTAATTTTCGGACGAATTGACCAAAAACCCCTAAAATTGCATAGTGGTCGCAGCCTTTCGTCTCGCCATATGCTTCAAACGTTGAGCCTGTTGTGACCAGCCGCACGAAGTGTATCTCCACACGCAGACCGGGTTGTGAGGATTGAACAACAAACGTCGTCAGGACACCGTTATGATTGAAAACAAAAAGAAGCCGAACCCGATCGATATTCACGTCGGGAGCCGAATTCGCCTTCGCCGGACCATGCTCGGAATGAGCCAGGAAAAGCTCGGTGAAAGCCTTGGCATTACGTTCCAGCAGATTCAGAAATACGAAAAAGGCACGAACCGCGTCGGCGCGAGCCGTCTGCAGAACATCTCCAGCATTCTCAACGTGCCGGTCTCCTTCTTCTTCGAAGATGCGCCGGGCGATCAGGGCGGTCAGGGCGGCATGGCGGAAGCCTCAAGCTCCAACTACGTGGTCGATTTCCTCTCCTCCTCCGAAGGCCTGCAACTGAACCGGGCCTTCGTGAAGATTTCGGACCCGAAAGTTCGCCGGCGTGTGGTAGATCTCGTAAAGGCCCTGGCAGCAGATGCCGAGGTCGAATAAGGCTCATTGATATCAGCACAGAAGCGGCCTCCGGGCCGCTTTTTTGTTGCCCGCACCGAAGCATCGGGGTGTTGCGGGAATGCCAGACTTGTAGACATAAAGATATATTTATGTCGTTGTACGCTTGTGTTTGTCGATGGAAATCACTAACACAGGTGCGTTCGTTTCTTTGAGGGGAATCCCGTAATGCGCGCAAGTTATCTGTTCACCAGCGAGTCCGTTGCCGAGGGCCATCCGGACAAGGTTTGTGATCGTATCTCCGATGAAATTGTAGATCTTGTGTACCGCGAAGCGGCCAAGACCGGCGTCGATCCCTGGACCGTGCGCATTGCCTGCGAAACGCTGGCAACCACGAACCGTGTCGTCATTGCCGGCGAAGTCCGCCTGCCGCCGAGCCTGATGAAGAAGGACAAGGACGGCAAGGACGTCATCAATCCCTCGAAGTTCAAGTCGGCCGCCCGCAAGGCGATCCGCGACATCGGTTACGAGCAGGAAGGCTTCCACTGGAAGACGGCCAAGATCGACGTGCTGCTGCATTCCCAGTCTGCCGATATCGCACAGGGTGTTGACAGCGCTGCCGACAAGCAGGGCGACGAAGGTGCCGGCGACCAGGGCATCATGTTCGGTTACGCCTGCAAGGAAACTCCGGACCTCATGCCGGCGCCGATCTATTATTCCCACAAGATCCTGCAGCTTCTCGCAATCGCCCGCAAGAAGGGCGAGGGTGACGCCGGCAAGCTCGGCCCGGATGCCAAGAGCCAGGTGACTGTACGCTACGAGAACGGCAAGCCGGCCGCCGTCGACTCGATCGTTCTTTCCACCCAGCACCTCGACGAGAGCTGGGACTCCAAAAAGGTCCGCCAGGTCGTCGAACCCTACATCCGCGAAGCGCTCGGCGACCTGCCGATCGCCAAGGATTGCAAGTGGTACATCAATCCGACCGGCAAGTTCGTCATCGGCGGCCCGGATGGTGACGCAGGCCTTACCGGCCGCAAGATCATCGTCGACACCTACGGTGGCGCGGCTCCCCACGGCGGCGGCGCATTTTCCGGCAAGGACACGACCAAGGTCGACCGTTCGGCCGCTTACGCAGCCCGGTATCTGGCGAAGAACGTCGTTGCTGCCGGCATTGCCGACCGCTGCACCCTCCAGATTTCCTACGCAATCGGCATCGCCCAGCCGCTGTCGATCTATGTCGACCTGCACGGCACCGGCAAGGGCGTGACGGAAGACCAGGTGGAAGCCGCCATCCGCAAGGTCATGGACCTGTCGCCGACCGGTATCCGCCGCCATCTCGACCTCAACAAGCCGATCTATGCCAAGACGTCCGCTTACGGCCACTTCGGCCGCAAGGCCGGCCGCGACGGCTCCTTCTCCTGGGAGAAGACCGATCTGGCGAAGCCGCTCAAGGATGCGCTGAAGGAAGAGACCCTAAAGGCTGCCTGATCGGCCTTTACGGATAGCTCTGTAAAACTGTAAAGCGGGTGCCTCCTGACGGAGACGCCCGCTTTTATAATGAGAGACCAGCCTATGACCGAACCGCAGCACCCGAGCCGCAGCACCGAAGCCTTCTTCGGGCGCCGCAAGGGCAAGCAGCTCCGCGAACGCCAGGCGGAGGGGATGGCGACATTGCTGCCCGCGCTGAAGCTCGATCTTCAGGCGCCGGCGCCGGCGGTGCTTTCGGAGATATTTCCGATACCGGTCGAGGAACTGCGGCTGGAGATCGGCTTCGGCGGCGGCGAGCATCTGGTCCACCGTGCGCGGGAGAATCTGAAAACCGGCTTCATCGGCGTCGAGCCTTTCGTCAATTCCATGGCGAAGCTTCTGTCGCGCGTCGACGAACTGGGGCTCAAGAATATCCGGGTCTATGACGACGACGCCACGCAGGTTCTGGACTGGCTGCCGGATGCATCGCTCGATCGCATCGACCTGCTCTATCCGGACCCGTGGCCGAAGCGAAAACATTGGAAAAGGCGGTTTGTGTCTGCGGTCAATCTCGACCGCTTCCACCGCGTGCTGAAGCCGGGCGGTATGTTCCTGTTCGCATCCGACATCGACACCTATGTCAACTGGACGCTGACCCATTGCCGCGACCATGGCGGTTATCAATGGCAGGCGGAGCAATCTTCCGACTGGCTGACGCCCTTCGCCGGCTGGCCGGGTACGCGATACGAGAACAAGGCCCGCCGAGAAGGTCGTTCCTCGGCCTATCTGACGTTCAGGAAAGCCTGAAAGGTCAGTGCAGGCTGACGGTCTTCAGGTCGTCTTCAGCAGCCTTGAAGAAGGTGCTGGAGCGATTGTCGGTCAAAAGAATCGGCGTGCCATCTGCGCCGAACAGGGCCCAAAGATCGAGACTGGGATCGATATCCGGGGCTTCAGGGAAGCAGCGGGACACTTCTTCCGACCGCATCTTGCGAATGTATCCGACCTCTCCAGCGCCCAGATGAGCAAGTTCGGACTGCGTCAAACGCGTATTCGCTTCTTTCAGGAGCATTCCAGCCTCCAGCATTGAGGGGCAATGGCATTAGCGCCATTGACCTACTCTGAGACGGAAATGTTAATTTTTCGCACCATGCGTGCGGGCTCGGGGCGGATAAGGTCGACCGACAGCAAGCCGTTCTTGAGCGAGGCGCCGGAAACCTGCATTCCATCGGCCAGCACGAACATGCGCTGGAACTGGCGGGCAGCAATGCCGCGGTAGAGATAGTCGCGCTCACCCTGCTCCGTCTGGCGTCCGCGGATGACGAGGTGGTTTTCTTCCGTCGTCACCTCGAGCTCGGCTTCGGAAAAGCCGGCGACGGCCAAGGTGATTCGCAGTCGCTCTGGTGCACCGGAAGCATCGGCGCGGAGGCGTTCTATATTATAGGGCGGATAACCGTCGTTCGCCTTCGCAAGGCGTTCGAGTGTCTTTTCCATGGCGTCGAAGCCCAGAAGCAGGGGGCTCGCAAACGGCGTCATTCGGCTCATCGGACAGTCCTTGCAACAAGCGACCATGTTGGCGCCCGCCGGGCGGCCCGCCAACTCGTTCGTTATATGGGAGGTTACGGCGGCGACCGCAAGGATGAGCGCCGGGGCTGATGGACACGGCTGCCCATGCCGGTCATGCGGCACTTGACAGAATGTCAGGTTGTGGACCACTACCCGGAAAAAAGGAGCATTCATGCAGCGCAGGAAGATTATCATCGATACCGACCCGGGTCAGGACGATGCCGCGGCGATCATGCTTGCTTTTGCGAGTCCCGACGAGATCGAGGTGCTTGGTCTCTGCGCGGTCGCCGGAAACGTGCCGCTTTCCTACACCAGCCGCAACCTCCGGATCGTCTGCGAACTCTGCACCAAGTCGGATGCACCGGTTTACGAGGGCGCGCTGAAGCCAACCATGCGCCCGCAGGTCACCGCCGAGCACGTGCACGGCAGGACCGGCCTCGACGGTATCGAGCTGCCCGAACCGACCATGCCGGTGAAGGATATCCATGCTGTCGATTTCATCGTCGACACGTTGCGCACCGAGCCTGCCGGAACGGTAACGCTCTGCACGCTCGGGCCGCTCACCAATATCGCGCTCGCTCTGGAGAAAGCGCCGGACATCGCGGGGCGCGTGAAGGAACTGGTGATGATGGGCGGCGGCTTTTTCGAGGGCGGCAACATCACGCCGGCTGCCGAATTCAACATCTATGTCGATCCCGAAGCGGCAAAGACCGTGTTCGCCTCGGGCATGCCGATCGTCATGATGCCGCTCGACGTCACCCACCAATTGCTGACGACCAAAGCCCGTGTCGAAAAGATCGCCGCGCTCGGCACCCATCCGGCGGAGGTCCTGGTCGCGTGGCTCGCCTTCTTCGAGCGCTTCGACATCGAAAAATACGGCTCCGATGGCGGGCCGCTGCATGATCCCACGGTCATCGCCTACCTCATCAGGCCCGAACTCTTTTCCGGGCGCGACTGCAATGTCGAGATCGAGACGCAGTCGGACCTGACGGTCGGCATGACGGTGGTTGACTGGTGGCACGTCTCCGGCCGCAAGCCGAATGCCAAGGTGATGCGCCATGTCGATGCTGAAGGCTTTTTTGAATTGCTGAGGGAGCGGGTCGCCCGGCTCTGAGGCGGAATAAGCCGGCGGTTGCTCGACGGCTTTTTAATTCTATCTAGAACCGCAGCGAAATGCCGCCCGACGCTCGACCGGAGCAGCTCAGACCCTGGCGTCGACCGCTTCGGCGGGCGGGATCGAAGGCTGGGCGCCGCGGCTGAGGCAGGCGAGCGAACCGGCCACCGCGGCGCGGCGGAGCGCTTTCGCAAAATCCAGCCCCTGTTCGAGGCTGGCGGCCAGATAACCGCAAAACGTGTCGCCGGCGCCGACCGTGTCGACCGGTTCGATCTTCAATCCCTCGGCCGTGACAATCTCTCCGTCGCGGATCGCGACCACGCCGTCGCCGCCGAGCGTCACGACGTATGTCTGACCGGTTTCGGAATGCAGTTTTTTCAACATCTCCTGGCGCGCCGCAGCGTCCGGGATAGGGCTTCCGGCCAGCAGTTCGAATTCCGTCTCATTGGCGACGACGATATCCGCGAGCCGGGCAAGCCGGGCCGCATCGCCGGTCAGCGGCGCCGTGTTGATCACCGTCTGAATGCCTTTGCCACGCGCCGCGTTGAGCGCCGTTTCTACCGTCTCGGCCGGGATTTCGAGCTGCAGCATCAGGATATCGCCGGTCTTCATGGCTTCGACCGCCGCCTCGGCCTGCGCCGTGCTTACCGTACCGTTGGCGCCGGCCACCACCGCGATCATGTTTTCGCCCGTGCCCCCCACCAGGATCAGGGCCGTGCCCGTTGGATCGGCTACGCGCGCGACCGCGGAGAGATCGACCTTGGCGTCATCGAGAAGTGCCAGTGCCGGTGTAGCAAAACCATCTTCGCCAACGGCTCCGACCATATGCACGGCGCTTCCGGCGCGGCGTGCGGCGAGCGCCTGGTTGGCGCCCTTGCCACCGGCGGCCGTCGCAAAGCTCGATCCGGCAACCGTCTCGCCCGGCTGGGGCAGGCGCTCAGTCGTGGCGATGAGATCCATGTTGATGGAGCCGAGGACGGTAATCATGGCGGGCCTGCGTGCTTGATTTAAAGTCGCGCGACACTGCCCGAGAGGATCACTCCTCGTCAACCACCCGCAGCTTGAGCAGCCCGGTGCGGCTTTCGACCACCTTCGCCTGTGGCAGGTCGCGGGCTGCCCCGGCCTCCGCCGGAGCCTTCAGTTCGAGAGCCTCGATCCTGGCGCCGCGGCGGTTGAGCTTGTCGGTGGAGGTGAGGATCTGTTCGACATCCTTCTGCGCCGCGAAGAAATGCGCCTGAAGCTTGCGGGTGCGATCGTCGAGGCGGGAAAGATCCTCGATCAGCAGCGCCACTTCGCCCTGGATGAGATGTGCCTGCTCGCGCATGCGCTGGTCCTTCAGCACGGCCTGGATGACCTGGATGGACAGCATCAGCAGCGAAGGCGAGACAATGACGATGCGGGAACGCTGCGCCTTCTGCACGGCGCTCTCGAAATGCTCATGGATCTCCGCGAAGATCGATTCCGACGGCACGAAGAGGAAAGCCATTTCCTGCGTCTCGCCCGGGATCAGGTACTTTTCCGAGACATCGCGGATGTGAACTTCGAGGTCCCGCTTGAAGGCCTGGGCGGCGGCCCTTCTCGCTTCGGGTGCCGCGGCCTCGCGAAAAGCGTTCCAGGCTTCGAGCGGAAATTTGGCATCGATCACCAAGGGCGGCGCGCCGTTCGGCATCCTGATCGTGCAGTCGGGCCTGGTGCCGTTCGAAAGGGTGATCTGGAAGCCGTAGGCCCCCATCGGCAATCCGTCGGCAACGATCGCTTCCATTCGGCCTTGGCCGAAGGCACCGCGTGTCTGCTTGTTCGACAGGATCGCCTGCAGGCCGACGACGTCCTTTGCCAGTGTCTGGATATTGTTCTGGGCGGCGTCAATCACCGCCAGCCGTTCCTGCAGCCGCTGCAGGTTCTCGTGCGTCGACTTGGTCTGTTCGGTGATGCTAGCGCCGATCCGGTGCGTCATGCCGTCGAGCCGCTGGCTGACCGACTGGTTCAGTTCCGATTGCCGCGTCGAAAGGGTCTCCGCCATCGCCGACAACCGACCCTGCATCTCGCTTTGCGCTCTCAGAAGTTCGGAAAGCCTGGCCTCGCCTTCCATCGCCCGCAACGCCGCATCTTCCTGCCGCTGAAGGGATGCCCGGCGCGCCAGAAACAGCCATAACAGCAGCAATGCCGCTCCACACATCACCGCCACGACGGCAGCACGCGGATCGTCGAAGAAACGGGAAAGGTTGGCGACAAGATTATCCATGGCGGGAAACTAACAGAATTTTGCCACTTGAAAAGATCAAAACGTGAACATTCCGTTTCCTCGGTCCGTAATTTCTATTCCTTCGGAAAAAAAGATGGGTTATGGGAAGCCATGACGATCAAGCCTCTGATTATTCTGCCTGACCCGATCCTGCGTCAGGTTTCCAAGCCGATAGAGCGTGTTGACGCCGAGCTTCTGAGGCTCGCCGACGACATGCTGGAGACCATGTACGACGCGCCGGGCATCGGCCTTGCGGCGATCCAGATCGGCGTGCCGCGCCGCCTGCTGGTCGTCGACATTGCGCGTGAGGGCGAGGAAAAGCAGCCGCAGGTCTTCATCAATCCCGAGATCGTCACATCCTCCGACGAGATCTCCGTATATGAAGAGGGCTGCCTTTCCATTCCGGAATATTATGCCGAGGTGGAACGCCCGGCGACCGTCAGCGTCAAGCATCTCGGCCGCGACGGCAAGGAATATGTGGTAGAGGCCGATGGCCTGCTCGCCACCTGCCTGCAGCATGAGATCGATCACCTGAATGGCGTGCTTTTCATCGACCATATTTCCCGCCTGAAGCGCGAGATGGTGATCAAGAAATTCACCAAGGCTGCCAAGTCCAAGGCGGTCTGAACCGTCGCTCGGGCGATCCGAGTTAAGAAGGCGCGGTCTCTTGAGACGCGGAACGTCCATGTCTCTTCGCATCATCTTCATGGGAACGCCGGAATTTTCCGTGCCGACGCTGCAGAACCTCAAACATGCAGGCCATGAGATCGTCGCCGTCTATACGCAACCGCCGCGTCCGGGCGGCCGCCGCGGGCTTGATCTCGTGAAGTCGCCGGTGCACCAGGCCGCCGAACTGCTCGGCATTCCCGTCTTCACGCCCGTGAATTTCAAGGAGCCCGAAGAGCGCGAGAAATTCCGCGCACTGAACGCCGATGTGGGTGTGGTCGTCGCCTACGGCCTGCTGCTGCCGGAAGCGATCCTGACAGGCACACAGCTCGGTTGCTACAACGGCCACGCTTCGCTCCTGCCACGCTGGCGCGGTGCCGCGCCGATCCAGCGGGCGATCATGGCGGGTGACAAGAAGACCGGCATGATGGTCATGCAGATGGAAAAGGGCCTCGATACCGGCCCCGTTGCGCTGACGAGGGAAGTGGAAATCGGCGAGAACATGACGGCGGGCGAGTTGCACGACAAGCTGATGCTGGCCGGTGCCCGTGCCATGGTCGAGGCGATGGAAAAACTCGAAGCCAACGACCTGCCGCTGACGCCGCAATCGCCGGAAGGCGTGCTTTATGCCGCCAAGATCGACAAGGGCGAGACGCGTATCGATTTTTCGAAACCCGCAGCGGATGTGCATAACCACATCCGCGGTCTGTCGCCTTTCCCGGGTGCATGGTTCGAGGCGGAGATCAACGGCAGGCTGGAGCGTGTGAAGGTTCTTCTTTCGGAAATCGGCGAGGGGCAGGGCGAGCCCGGAACGGTTCTGGACGACGCACTGACCATTGCCTGCGGCGCGGGTGCAGTACGGCTCCTCAAATTGCAGAAGGCTGGGGGCAAGCCCTTGGCGGCGGCAGAGTTCCTGCGGGGGACACCGCTTGGGCCTGGCACGAGGCTCTCCTGATGCCACGTTTCCGCATGACCGTCGAATATGACGGCACGCCTTATGTCGGCTGGCAGAAACAGAAGAACGGCCACTCAGTACAGTCGGCGCTTGAAACCGCCATCCTGTCCTTGACCAAGGAGAGCGTGGTGGTCAAGGGAGCCGGTCGCACCGATTCCGGCGTTCATGCGCGCGGGCAGGTGGTGCATGTCGATCTCACGCGGTCGTGGCAGCCACACCGGCTGCGCGACGCGCTGAACGCCTATCTGGGCATGGCCAGGGAGAAGGTCGCTATCATCGGCGTGCAGGTCGTCGATGATGCGTTCGACGCCCGCTTTTCGGCTATCCGGCGATATTATCTCTACCGTATCATTTCACGCGCCGGCCCGCTGGCGCTGGATGCGAAGCGCGCCTGGTGGGTCACTAAGGATCTGGATCATGAGGTCATGCATGCCGCCGCTCAGACGCTGGTCGGAAAGCACGATTTCACGACCTTCCGTTCGGTTCATTGCCAAGCGAAGAGCCCCGTCCGCACGTTGGACATGCTTGACGTCACGCGCACCGGCGATCTGATCGAAATCCGCGCGACGGCACAGAGTTTCCTGCACAATCAGATACGCTCGCTCGCAGGCACGTTGAAACTGGCCGGTGAAGGCCGCATGACGCCGGCGGATGTCCGCGCAGCACTGGACGCCCGGGACCGCAAGGCCTGCGGGCCGGTGGCGCCGCCGGAGGGACTTTATTTCATGCGCGTCGACTATCCAGGCGACCCCGTAGAGCCCTGAAGCGCTGGTTCATCAGAGCGGATAAATGCCGAGGAAACGCTGCAGGGCTTCGGTCAGCAGCATGCTCGGCACGATCAGCACCAGCACCAGCGTGGTGATCATCAGCGGCTGCGGCCCGCAGATCATCCGCATCACCCGCGATACAGCGACGATCATGACGATCAGCAGTGCGAAATGGACAAGCGCCAGGACGGTATCGAGGCTGGATGGCAACAGGAAGCGCAGGCTCAGCAGGCCGTAGAGATAGGCAAACGGAACCGAGAGCCAGTTGACGCTGACGACGACCGCCGGAAACTTTCGGGCAATGCCGAGAAGCGAGCAGAGTACGCCGGCAAGGATCAGCGGCACCAGCCAGTTGAAGA
This sequence comes from Neorhizobium sp. T6_25, assembly GCF_002968555.1. NCBI lineage: Bacteria > Pseudomonadati > Pseudomonadota > Alphaproteobacteria > Hyphomicrobiales > Rhizobiaceae > Neorhizobium > Neorhizobium sp. T6_25. The sequence goes on along the minus strand of NZ_PVBL01000026.1, from coordinate 67,623 downwards.
TTTCCAGCATTGCCATGCGGAGGAAGAAAATCCCGCCGATCCGGGCGCCGGGCGGCATGCCTTCGAGCAGATAGTCGCGCCACCAAAGCCAGGAAATGAACGCTCCCGGCAGGCACCAGACGAACGCCCAGAACGAGCGCATCATGCCGCGATCGGAAATGTCGAGCAGGCGGAAGCCCTGCGCATCGCCGCGGATCAGCAGCCAGAGACCGCTTAGATAAAGTCTGACTTCAGGATAGGAGGGCAAGGTTGCCTCCCCGCAAAACGGCGAAATCACGCATCAGGTTAACGCAACCCCCATGATCGTCTCCAGTTCGCGCGCAACAATAACTTCCGCCACAACCACGAGCCCGAGGGTCGCAACTCGTATCATCACCGGGCCACCCATGACGGTTCTCAGGATGCACCACATGAGAAAGAGCGTTGCAAACAGAAGGATTGCCGCGAGCACAAGCGCGCCATAACCGGCAAGGCTTGCAAGGGCGCCAGGCTGATCGGAAAGGAAGGCGACAGGCGCCAAGACAGCATAGGCCGCATAGGCGAACGGGACGGCAAACCAGTTGCGCAGCACGATCAGAATCCGCACGAGCGGCATGAAGCGCAGAATGAAGCCGAGCACGATGAGCGCCACGGCTGGCACGATCCATTGGGCCGCTTCGAGAACCAGCATCTTCAGGAAAAAGATGAAGGAATAGTCCTCACGTTGAGGGAAATGGCGAAGGTATTCCATCCGCCGGAAGATCCAGCCGACAATTAGCGCCGGCGCGCACCAGGCGACTGCCCAGAACGAACGTAACACGCCCTCGTCCGAAATATCGAACGGCCGCAAACCGCGCGCATCGCCGCGGATCAGCAGCCAGAGGCCGCCGAGGTAGAGCCTGACTTCATGATAGGAGGGCATTATCGAACCAGCGGGAGATGAAGGTCCCATAGATTTGGGTAAGCGTCTCCAGATCGGCAAGGGCCACGCGCTCGTCGATCATGTGCATGGTCTGGCCGACCAGGCCGAATTCTACAACGGGGCAATAATCCTTGATGAACCGGGCATCAGACGTTCCGCCCGTCGTAGAGAGCTTGGGCACCTTGCCGGTTACGCTCTCGACGGCGCCGGAAAGCGACGCGATCAGAGCGTTGTTGCGGGTCAGGAACACGTGGCTTGGGCGTTCCGCCCAGGTGATCTCGTAGCGCGCCGGTTCCCGATCCGGGCGAAGCGGGCTGCCGATCGCCGCCGCATCCAGCCGTCGGACGATCTCCGCCTTGACGGTGTCGGCCGTCCAGGTGTCGTTGAAGCGTATGTTGAAAGCGAATGTGGCTTTTCCCGGAATGACATTGGTCGCCGGATTGCCGACATCGATGGATGTCACTTCCAGGTTGGAGGCCGGGAATTCCGCCGTGCCGCCGTCGAAAGGCGGGTCCATCAGGGCAGATGCAAGCGGCAGCAGGCCGCGCACCGGATTGTCGGCCAGATGCGGATAGGCCGCGTGGCCCTGGATACCGAAGACGGTGACCTTGCCAGAGACCGAACCGCGGCGGCCGATCTTGATCATGTCGCCGAGCATATCGGGATTGGTTGGCTCACCGACCAGGCAGGCATCCCAGGCCTCGCCCTGTTCAGCGGCCCACTTCAGCAGCTTCTCGGTTCCGTTGACCGCGGGGCCTTCCTCATCGCCGGTGATCAGAAAAGAGATCGAGCCTTTTGGCGCGCCATGTTTCTCTATCTGGCGGGCGACGGCGGCGACGAAACAGGCGATACCGCCCTTCATGTCCACCGCGCCGCGGCCGAACAACTCGTCGCCGACAATCTCGCCGGCAAACGGCGGCCGGCTCCATGACGTTTCATCCCCCGGCGGCACCACGTCCGTATGGCCGGCGAACATCAGGTGCGGCGCATTGGTGCCGAGCCGGGCGTAGAGGTTCTCGATGTCCGGCATGCCGGGCTCCGTCGCCACCATGCGCTCGACCTTGAAACCGAGCGGAAGCAGCATGGCCTCCAGCGCTGCCAGCGCGCCGCCCTCGGCGGGTGTCACCGAAGGGCAGCGGATGAGCGTCCGGAGATTGGCGATGGGATCGGCACTGGACATGGGATGGGATCAGTCGCGCAGCAGTTCGTTGATACCGGTCTTGGAGCGGGTCTTTTCATCGACGCGCTTGACGATCACGGCGCAATAGAGGCCGGGGCCCGGCTCGCCGTTCGGGAACGGCTTGCCCGGCAGCGTGCCGGCAACGACCACCGAGTAGGGCGGTACTTCGCCATAGCTGATCTCGCCGGTGGCGCGGTCGACGATCTTGGTCGACTTGCCGATGAACACGCCCATGCCGAGCACTGAGCCCTGGCGGACGATGCAGCCTTCGACCACTTCCGAGCGGGCGCCGATGAAGCAATTGTCCTCGATGATGGTCGGGCCGGCCTGCATCGGCTCCAGCACGCCGCCGATACCGACGCCTCCGGAAAGATGCACGTGCTTGCCGATCTGGGCGCAGGAACCGACGGTCGCCCAGGTGTCGACCATGGTGCCTTCATCGACATAGGCGCCGAGGTTGACGAAGGAGGGCATCAGGACGACGTTTTTGGCGATATAGGCCGAGCGACGCGCGACCGCATTCGGCACGGCACGGAAGCCGGCGGCGCGGAACTCGCTCTCCCCCCAGTTCTCGAACTTGGAAGGCACCTTATCCCACCAGGTGGAGGCGCCGGGGCCGTTCTTGACCACTTCCATGTCGTTGAGGCGGAAGGACAGCAGAACAGCCTTCTTCAGCCACTGATGCACCGTCCACACGCCGTCTTCGCCACGGCTTGCAACCCGCGCCTTACCGCTGTCCAAAAGGTTGAGCGCCTCTTCGACCGCGTCGCGGATCTCTCCCTTGGTCGAAACCGTTACGGTGTCGCGGTTGTCGAAGGCCGTCTCGATAGTCTTTTCAAGGGAAGAGAAGTCGGGGCTGCTCATGGGAAATCCTTAAACGTCACTCTGTATCGTGATGGTGGGAGAGGTGGCCATTTGGTGTCATTTGATCTAAGCGACCGCCACTCAAGCGTCAATGTGAATTGGCGTCAATGCATTTGACGCTGGAAGGATCATGCGAATGGCAAAGGCGAAGAAGGACGGGCCGCGGCGCAAGGACGGGGTCTGGGATCCGTTGAAGGACAACAAGGCGGATAAGACCGCCGCCGCCGACCAGCCCAGGACGCCCCAGACGGAATCGCATTCCTATCGGCTAGCCTATGCGGATGACGAATTCCTCAGCCGCGAAGAGCTTCGACCCGTCCGCCTCCAGCTCGAGCTGATGAAGACGGAAATGGCGCTGACCGAGCGGGGCATCAGATCGACCGTCGTGCTGTTCGGCGGCGCGCGCATCCCGGCTCCCGGCCAGGGCGCCTGGGCCGCCCGCAACGACACCCAACGCCAGAACCTCGAAGCGGCTTCGGTCTATTACGACGAGGCGCGCAAGTTCGCGGCCCTCTGCGGCAAACACTCGGCCGGCTACAATCATCAGGAATATGTGGTGGTGACCGGCGGCGGGCCGGGCGTCATGGAGGCTGGCAATCGCGGTGCGGCGGAAGCCGGTGCCCCGAGCATCGGGCTCAACATCATGCTGCCCCACGAGCAGGCTCCCAACCGCTTCGTAACGCCGGAGCTCAGCTTCAACTTCCACTATTTCGCCATCCGCAAGATGCATTTCATGATGCGGGCGAAGGCAGTCGTTGTCTTCCCCGGCGGGTTCGGCACGCTGGACGAAATGTTCGAGGCGCTCACGCTTATCCAGACAAAGCGCATGGAGCGCATACCGCTCATTCTGTTCAGCGAATCCTTCTGGCGCGGCATCATCAATTTTGGCGCGCTGGCGGAGTTCGGGACCATCGCGCCGGATGACCTGAGCCTCATCAGTTTTGTCGAAACCTCGGAACAGGCTTGGAAGATCATCTCGGATTTTTACGAGCATTGAGGGCCTGATTGAAAGTCCGGAAGTTCGCGATTAGATTGTTGGTAGAGGATCGTACCAATGAGCGAAGAAGTCGTAGATCTGAATTTTCTGGCGAAGCTTGGACAGCGGACGAACGATGAGATTCGTGCGCTTCGCAAGGAAGTTGCTGAAATCAGGACCCTGACGATCCAGACTTATGAATTTTCGAAGCGCCTGGAACGACGTCAGGCGGAAGTTCGGGATGATCTTGAGCTTTCCATCAAAATCGAACTTGGCGGGGCTTTATCCCACATGCAGTCGACGATCGAGCACTCTCTTGTCCGGATCGAGGACAAGGTGGAGGAGGTCGCCGACCGGGTGACTGCGGTCGAGCACAGACCCTCCTGATTCCTGACTGTCCCTGGTCCAAAAAATAAAAGAACCCGCCCCTTGGGGAAGGGGCGGGTCCTTTGGACGACTGTCGGAGCTAGTTCCAAGGGGGCGGAGAACTAGAGGGGGCGGTCCGGCAGGTCGTCGATGGAAATGGTTCCATCCTTGTTGCTATCCATGCGGGCGAACAGCTTGTCGGATGCGGCGGTGGCTTCCGTCTTGGTGATCTTGCCGTCCTTGTCTTCATCGACCATGCGGAACATGCCCCGGCCCATCATCTGACGGCCGTGCGGGCCTTCCCAGCGAGCGTCTTCGCGGCGCCCGCCGTGGCGGCCCTGACCATCATGGTTCCATGCGGAATGATCGCGGTCCCGACGGTGGTCATCACGCCGGTCGGCCATTTTATCGTCGGATTGGTCGTCCTTCTGGTCCGTGGTATTGGCGACGTCGGGCTGATGGGTCTTGCGGAACTCTTCCATCTTCGCCTGACGATAGTCGAGCATCTCGCCGCGGGTCAGTGAGCCGTCCTTGTTGGCGTCGATCGCGGTGAAGAGCTTGTCCTGAAATGCCGTCATCTCGTCCTTGGAGATCTTGCCGTCCTTGTCGGCATCGGCATTCTTCAGGAGGCGCACGAACATCACGTCCTGCATCATCGCACGGCCGGGACCACCATGGCGGTCGGGACCATCACGCCCTGGAGCTGCAAAGGCAGGAACGGCTGCGCCGGCGATCAGCGCTGCTCCAAGGGTCGCCAGAACGATCTTCTTCGCGGTCATTGTGGTGGTCCTTCAGGTTGTTTCGATAGCCTGAAGATAAAGCCTGCAACGGCCAAAACCACTTAAACATCCGTAATGTGGATGAACTTTTCGTAATGCCGATAAAACCTTAGCCGATATCGAGGCCGCTGAGGAAGCCGGTCAGATCGTCCGTGACATAGTCGATATGATCGTCCTCGTCGCTGAGCTTTTCCCACCGTTCCATCAGCACCGCGTCCAGGTTGCGCGGCACGAGGAGGATGGTGCGCATGCCGAGCGCCTTCGGCACCTGCAGGTTGCGCGGCAGATCCTCGAACATCGCGGCTTTCTGCGTATCGACCCGGTGCAGGCTGGCGAACTTGTCGTAAGTCGCGCCCGCCGGTTTCGGCACGTAGTCTGCGGCGACGATGTCGAATATGTCGTCGAAATTATCGAGGATGCCGAGTGCCCTGGCTGCGGCTTCCGCATGCGGCACGCTGCCATTGGTGAAGATGAACTTGCGGCCGGGAAGCGCCTTGATCGCCTCGCCGAGTTCCGGATGCGGCAACAGCGCGGAATAGTCGATCGCATGCGCCTGTTCGAGAAACCCGTCCGGCTCGATGCCGTGGTTCAGCATCAGGCCCTGCAGCGTCGTGCCGTGCTCGTGGTAATAGCGCTTCTGCAGGGCTTTCGCTTCCGCCGGCTCAAGCTGCAGCAGTTCCTGCACATAGGCCGTCATGTTCTTGTCGATCTGCGCGAACAGATTGATGTGATGCGGATAAAGCGTGTTGTCGAGATCGAACACCCAGTCGCGGACATGGGAGAAATCGGCGGGATCGGGCGAGGTCTGCGGCTTTTTTTCCATGGCCGCTTTATGCACCGGCTCGGCGGCAAAGAAAACGAAAAAGACGAACGCTTTCGGCCAGGGCCGGCCTTGGCGATCTGCCGGAACGCGTGATACCGCCAGCCTATGGAACTCTGGATCCCCATCACCATCGCCGCCGCCTTTCTGCAGAACCTGCGCTCTGCCCTGCAGAAGCATCTGCAGGGTTCGCTTGGCACGCGGGGAGCGAGCTTCGTGCGCTTCGGCTACGGTTTTCCGATCGCGATCCTCTATGTCCTCTGCCTTCGCCATATCGCCGGTTATCCGTTCCCGGCACTGAACTGGACCTTCGCTCTTTGGGCGGTGATCGGCGGCCTGGCGCAGATCTTTGCGACCATGATGCTGGTGCATCTCTTTTCGCTCAGAAATTTTGCGGTCGGGACGGCCTATTCCAAGACCGAGCCGGTGCAGGCCGCGATATTCGGCTTCATCCTGCTCGGCGAAAAGCTAACGCCGGGCTCGGTCGCCGCGATCATCGTCGGGGTCATCGGCGTGATGACGATCTCGATGGCGCGCATGCCGCTCTCCTGGCGCAACATGCTGGTCGCGCTGACCAGCCGCACCGCCCTGATCGGCATCGCCTCCGGGGCGGTCTTCGGTATTTCGGCCGTCTCGTACCGTAGCGCTTCTCTGTCGCTCGGCGGTCCCGGACCGGTCATGGAGGCCGCGGTGACGCTCGCCTGCGTCACGACTTTCCAGACGGCGTTCATGCTGGTCTGGATGTTCTGGAAGGACAAGCGCGAGATCGTCCAGGTCGTTCTCTCGTGGCGTTCATCCTCTCTCGTGGGCCTGGCGGGCGTCGTCGGCTCGGCCGGCTGGTTCACCGCCATGACCCTGCAGCAGGTGGCCTATGTCCGCGCGCTCGGGCAGATCGAGCTCGTCTTCACCTTCATGGCGTCCTATTTCCTTTTCCGTGAACGGGTGAACCGCATGGAAGTGTTCGGCTGCCTCTTGATCGTCTGCGGCATCCTCGGGTTGCTCTTTTCCTGATCGACGCCCGATTTGCGGCGGCATCCGTCACCGAAACCGGTTAGGGTATTCCGATCAATGGGAGGATCATTCATGCTGGAGAAAGACAAGGCAGCAGCGTTCGCAGCGCTTCACCGGAAGGGCAATCCGGTCATCATCTACAACATCTGGGATGCCGGCACCGCCAAGGCGGTTGCGGAGGCCGGCGCGAAGGCGCTCGGCACCGGAAGCTGGTCGGTCGCCGCAGCGCAAGGGTATGCCGACGGCGAAAACCTGCCGCTCGATGCATTGCTCGCCACGGCGAAATCGATCACCGCAGCGGTCGACCTTCCCTTGTCGGTGGATTTCGAGGGCGGTTACGCGGAAGATCCGGCCGAACTGGCGGCAAATGTCACCAGGGTCATCGACGCCGGCGCGATCGGCATCAATTTCGAGGATCAGGTGGTCGGCGGCAGCGGTATCTATCGGGTGGCGCAGCAGGCCGAGCGCATCCGTGCCATCCGGGCCCTGGCAGACACCCGCGATATGCCGCTCTTCATCAATGCCCGCACCGACCTCTTCCTGCAGGAGGGCGACCGGACGAAACATCCTGCACTTCTCGATCAGGCGATCGAACGTGCCAAAGCCTATGCCGAGGCTGGGGGCAACGGGTTCTTCGCACCGGGACTGGCCGACGAGGGGTTGATCGAGACGCTCTGCAAGGCCTCGCCGCTTCCGGTCAACATCATGATGTTCGGCGGTGTTCCGTCGCCGAAACGCCTCGGTGAACTCGGGGTTGGCCGGGTCAGTTACGGGCCGGGGCCGTATCGCGCGATGATGGCGAAGCTGAAGGAAGACGCCGCGGCGGTTTTCACCGCCGCTGGCTGAGCCTTGAAGCCGTTCGTGATCAGGGAACGATCAGCGTGCCGGCGCCGTGTTCGGTGAAGATTTCGAGCAGCACCGAGTGGGCCGTCTTGCCGTTCAGGATGACGACGCCCTGCACGCCGGCCTTGATCGCCTCGATGCAGGTCTCGACCTTGGGAATCATGCCGCCGGAGATCGTGCCGTCCTTGATGAGGGCCTGGGCCTGGGCGACCGTCAGTTCCTTGATCAGCTGCTTGTCCTTGTCGAGGACGCCCGGAACGTCGGTGAGGAAGAGCAGGCGGGTGGCGCTGAGCGCGCCAGCGATGGCGCCCGCAAACGTGTCGGCATTGATGTTGTAGGTCGCGCCGTCGCGGCCCGGAGCGACCGGGGCGATGACCGGGATCATTTCCGATTTGGCGAGCAGGTCGAGCAGGGTGCGGTCGACTTCCACCACTTCACCGACGAAACCGAGGTCGAGGACTCGCTCGATATTGCTGTCGGGATCGATGATGGTCTTCTTGGCCTTTTCGGCGAAGACCATGTTTCCGTCCTTGCCGCAAAGGCCGATCGCCCATTCGCCGGTCTGGTTGATCAGCGCGACGATTTCCTTGTTGATCGAGCCGGCGAGGACCATTTCGACGATCTCGACGGTCTTCTGGTCGGTGACGCGCAGGCCGGCTTCGAACTTGGACTCGATGCCCATCTTCGTCAGCATGGCGCCGATCTGCGGGCCGCCGCCGTGCACGACGATCGGGTTGACGCCGGATTGCTTGAGAAGCGCGATATCCGCGGCGAACGCCTTGCCGAGTTCGGTGTCGCCCATGGCGTGGCCGCCGTATTTCACGACGATCGTCTTGTTTTCGTAACGCTGCATATAGGGCAGCGCCTGTGCCAGAAGCTTGGCCTGAAGTTCGCTTTCGGAAGCCGTCATCGGATACCCCTGAATGATAAGTGGGGCCTTTTAGCGCATGTTTCTGACAGAGGAAATAATCAGTCCGCGAGATTGTCGCTCAATCGACGTGTCGGCGCCGGATAAATGGTGGCCGTATTCCGGCAAATAGCTCTCGCGGGAAGGCCCGGATATTGCAGCCGACCGACGGCACAACAGATATAGGTAAATAAAAACAGCAGCTTGAAAATTTAACGGCGGTTTCGTCGTCGGCGTTGAAACTCTTCTTCTCCGCCTTCCGTCTCTTGTGATGTCTCCGCCGATGTCGGGACGCCATGCCTTGGGAGGCGCGCATCCGCGCCGGGGCAATTAGTTTCGTTGAGAGGAAGCCATCATGTCCAAGACCGCATTCCGCACGCTCGCTGTCGCCACCGTTCTGTCCGCCACCGCCGTGACCGTTTTTGCCGCCAATCCGAAGGTCGGCGGTGCGGCGATGTACGAAGACAAGAACATCGTCGAAAATGCCGTGAACTCCAAGGATCACACGACGCTCGTCGCGGCCGTCAAGGCTGCCGGCCTGGTGGAGACGCTCCAGGGCAAGGGTCCGTTCACGGTCTTTGCGCCGACCAACGAAGCCTTCGCCGCCCTGCCCAAGGGTACGGTCGATACGCTGCTGAAGCCGGAGAACAAGGCTCAGCTCACCAAGGTGCTGACCTGCCATGTGGTCGCGGTCAGCGCCATGTCCACCGCCATCGAAAAGATGATCAAGGACGACAAGGGCACCCATGACGTCAAGACCGTTGGCGGCTGCATCCTGAAGGCCAAGGAAAGCATGGGCAAGATCACGCTCACCGACGAAACGGGCGGCGTGTCTACTGTCACGATCGCCGACGTCAAGCAGTCGAACGGCGTCATCCACGTGGTCGACAAGGTTCTGCTGCCGAAAATGTAAAAGCCGGTCACACCCGTTTGGGGCTTTTGCATCAGGATCCGGTCGCCTCTCTCGGGGCGGCCGGATTTACCGTTTCTAGTAAGGCAGCGTCAGAGCGCCCGGCCGACGGTTTCGGCGATCGCCTGGCGCAGTTCCTCGATCCCCTTGCCTTTTTCGGACGAGGTGGAGAGCACGAACGGGAAGGCCGCCGGGTGCTTGCGGATCTTTTCCTGCGTCTCGGCCAGCAGCTTCACCACGGCTGGTTCCTTGATCTTGTCGGTCTTGGTCAGCACGATCTGGTAGGAGACGGCAGCCTTGTCGAGGAGGTCCAGGACTTCGTCGTCGTTCTTCTTGATGCCGTGGCGGCTGTCGATCAGCACATAGACGCGCTTCAGCGTCGCGCGGCCGCGCAGATAGTCGAAGACCAGCCTGGTCCAGGCATCGACGGTTTCCTTCGGAGCCTTGGCATAACCGTAGCCCGGCATGTCGACCAGCGCCATCGGCGGCAGGTCGGTACCTGCGCCCGAATAGCCGTCCGGCACGAAATAGTTGAGTTCCTGAGTACGGCCGGGCGTATTGGAGGTGCGCGCCAATCCCTTCTGGCCGACGATCGCGTTGATCAGCGACGACTTGCCGACGTTTGAGCGGCCGGCAAAGGCGACTTCGAGCGGACCTTCCGGTGGCAGGAACTTCATCGAGGGCACGCCGCGGATGAAAATCCAGGGGCGGCCGAAGAGCGGCTTGTCGTCCGTGCTCATGTCTGCGGGCATCGGTTGTGGTCGTCCTGTTCTGTCGAAGGGCACGGCTTCAAGGTTTTGGCCGGCAATGTCAAGCTTTCGGGCTTCCCAGCCCTATTCCAAAAGAAAAACCCCGGACCAGCCGGGGTTCCTCATCGGTGTCTTGGGGGATGCTATTTTGTCGGCGCTTCTTTTCGTCGGAAGAAGCCCTTCAGATTGTCGAAGAGTTCGATCTTGGCGCCATGACGCTTCATGATGATCGCCTGCTGCGTCACCGACAGGGTGTTGTTCCAGGCCCAGTAGATGACGAGGCCGGCCGGGAAGGACGCCAGCATGAAGGTGAACACCAGCGGCATCCAGGTGAAGATCATCGCCTGGGTCGGATCCGGCGGCGTCGGGTTCATGCGCATCTGCACGAACATCGTGACGCCCATCACCAGCGGCCAGACGCCGATCATCAGCGCGTGCGGCACGTCGAAGGGCAGCAGGCCGAAGAGGTTGAAGAGCGACGTCGGGTCGGGAGCCGACAGATCCTGGATCCAGCCGAAGAACGGCGCGTGCCGCATTTCGATGGTGACGTAGATGACCTTGTAGAGCGCGAAGAAGACCGGGATCTGCAACAGCACCGGCCAGCAGCCGGCGATCGGATTGATCTTTTCTTCCTTGTAGAGCGCCATCATCGCCTGCTGCAGGCCCATCCGGTCGTCGCCGAACTTGGCCTTCAGCTCTTCCATCTTCGGCTGCATGCGCTTCATGTTGGCCATGGAAGCGTATTGCTTGCTGGCGAGCGGGAAGAACAGCGCCTTGACGACGATGGTGGTGAGCAGAATCGCAACGCCGAAATTACCCACGTGACGGAAGAAGAAGTCCATCAGCTGGAACATCGGCTTGGTGATGAAGTAGAACCATCCCCAGTCGATCAGGCGGTTGAACTGCGGAACGCCGAATTCGGTCTCGTATCGCGAGATCAAAGGCACTTCCTTGGCGCCGGCGAAGATGAGGTTCTTGAGTTCGGTGGATTGACCCGGCTGAACCGTCAGGTCGTCGCCCTTGTAGTCCGCCTGATAGCTCGCCTGAGCACCGGCGAAATGCGAGAAGCGTGCAACATAGGGCAGCGTCTGCGGCGGCACGATGGTGGCAGCCCAGTACTTGTCGGTGATGCCCATCCAGCCAGTCGTGGATTTTTCGTTGGTGAACTGCTCTTTTTCAATATTGGAGTAGGTGTGTTCGTCGAGGCTGCCGCTCTCGCCCATCACGCCGATGAAGCCTTCGTGGATGACCCAGACGGACGGCGTCGCCGGCTTGTTGTTGCGCAGCACGCGGCCATAGGGCGTCAGCGTCACCGGGGCGGCCGTCTTGTTGTCGACCTTGTCGGCGACGGTCAGCATGTAGTGGTCGTCGATCGAAATCGTGCGCGTGAAGGTCACGCCCTTCTCGTTGGTGAAGGTCAGCGTCACCGGTGTCTGCTGGGTCAGCTTGTCGCCGCTTGCGAGCGTCCATTGCGTGCCGGTGCCGGGGGCGGCGCCGATCGATTCATTGGGGATATAGCCGATTTCCGTGAAATAGCCGTCGGTCGTATCGGACGGCGAAAACAGCGTGATGATCGGGCTCTTGTCGTCGACGGTCTCGTGATATTCGCGCAGCTTCAGGTCGTCGAAGCGGGCGCCGGTCAGGTTGATGGAGCCGATCAGGGCCGGCGTCTCGATCTGCACGCGCCGCGACCGTGCGAGCGCCTGGTCGCGGGAGAGCGCGGCAGCTGCCGGGCTGGCGCCGGGCAGATTGCCCAGTACGCCACCACTCTGAGCGCCGGGGCTCTCGGGGGAAACGGGCTGAGCGCTTTCGCCCTGAAGCGCACGGCTGGCTTCCTCGGCGCGCTGCTGGGCTTCCATCCTCGGGTTCATGTAGAGGAATTGCCAGGCAAGAACGATCAGCACCGAGAGCGCGATCGCGATGAAGTAATTGCGGTTCTTTTCCATCATGCTTTCCTGGAACGGGTCTCCTCGGACCGCTTTGGTCTCGGCTTGCTTTCGATACGCTCGATAAGCTGGGCCGTCATATCCGCAAAGGGAGCCTTAAGCACCTCCCGCCGCGCGACAATCACATAGTCGTGTCCGTTCTTCATTGCAAATCCGGCAGATTGCCTCACCGCCTCGCGGAGACGGCGGCGCATGCGGTTGCGTTCGACCGCGTTGCCATGTTTTTTGGTGACGGTGAAACCGACGCGCGGCGCTTCGTCCGGCTGGTTTCGATCAAGCACTTCCAGAAGGAAGTTCCGGCCCCGGCGGGCTTCGCCTGCCCGGACGGCAAGGAACTGCGGCCGGCTTTTAAGCCGCCCGACAGTTTTCTCGTTCTTTGTCTCAGTCGTCATCGCCCGGTCGTCTCGGGCATCTCAGGCCTTAGGCCGAGAGACGCTTGCGGCCACGGGCGCGACGTGCGGAGAGAACCAGACGACCACCTTTGGTGGCCATACGGGTACGGAATCCGTGGCGGCGCTTGCGAACAAGCTTAGACGGTTGATAGGTACGCTTCATTTATTTTAATACCGCGGTGTGCGGCCCTTCTTGGAGTTTGCCGTCATCACGACGGCAAGAGCGCTTCGGAAAAACGATCTGCGCAAGCGGCTGCATGCGTGCAAGCCGGCCGGAGCTGAACGTGGGCGGCTTATAAGAGGACTCCGCCGCAAAAGTCAATCGCTGCCGGGATTTTTGGGCCTTTAGGCCGAGAGCCGGCCGATCTTGATCGGTCCCGCCTGCCGGGCGCCGTTGCAGCTGAGGCTGCCTATTATCTCCCCATGAATTTAGGGGTGAAAAATAATAGGTATGAGCCGTCTTCCCTATCAAACGTCAAATATCTCAACCGAGGCGCGCACAGCGAAAACCCATGCCCGCCCGGGCTGCGCAAGCCTTTTTTCTCTAAGCGTTTCTTTAATTTCTAAAGCCTAATTTTAGCAATTGAATGGAAGAGAATCTGGGTTACGGGCCTGCCTTCCTCGCATGATGAGTCCCGTCTGGAAGGGAATGAAATGAAAATTCGAGGGAAAATCAACCTCCTCGTCGGCCTCATGAGCCTCGTCGCCTGCTTTATCGGCGGCATGGCTCTGTTTGCCATGGCCGAATATCGCCAGATGATGGTTCAATATGAATTGGCCGCAGACCGGGCGCACAAGGGCGAGCATCTGAACAGGCTCGTCACCGCAGTCGTGATGGAATCACGCGGCGTCTACATGTCGAAGGATACCAAGGAGGCTGCAAAATTCGCCGACGGCATCCTGGTGTATCTCGATGAAATGGGCAAGCTTCTCAAGGAATGGGACAAGATCGTCCCGACCGACGAGCGTGCCGTATTCGATAAGCTGCTTGCCCGTTCCAAGGAGTTCAACGGCTTCCGGACCGAGACCGCCCGCCTGGGTCGGGAAGTGAGCCCCGCCGACGCCAACGTGCAGGGCAACAACGACGCCAACCGCAGCAACCGCAAGGCCTATCAGGTCGAGATCGATGCTATCGTCGGCACCGACAAGGCCGTCCTCGCTGCAGTCAATGAAGAGCTCAACAGCTTCACGCGGACCCTTTTTATTCTTGTCTCCGCAGTGACCCTTGCAGGCGTTGCCGCAGGTGCCGGCTTCGGCCTCTATCTCGGGCGCCGCCAGCTCAGCCATCCGATCACGGCTCTGACCAGAGCGATGAAACATATCGCCGACGGCGAATTCGACACGGTCGTCCACGGCGCGAACCGCGCCGACGAGATTGGCGACATGGCCGCCGCGATCGAGATCTTCCGCAGGAACGGCATCGAAGTGGCGCGCATGAATGCTTCCGAATCGACCATGCGTGGCAAGAACGACGACCTGCAGGCGCGGATGGCCACCGTCGTCGCAGCCGCCGCGGAAGGGGATTTTACCCGCCGCATCGACAAGCAATGGGGCGAGGAGAGCCTCGATCGCTTCGCTCGTGACGTCGACATGCTCGTCGCGAGCGTCGATGCCGGAGTCTCGGAAACCCGGCGCGTCGTCAAAAGCCTTGCCGAGGGTGACCTCACCGACAGCATGCGGGGCAATTTCAAGGGCGCATTCGCCGAGCTGCAGCACAATGTCAACGGTACCATGGACACGCTGCGCGGCACGATGCGGAATGTCCGCACCGCCACGGGCTCCATCAACGGCAGCGCCGCCGAGCTGAGCCGGGCGACCAATGATCTGTCTCGCCGCACCGAACAGCAGGCTGCCGCGCTGGAAGAAACGTCCGCTGCGCTCGAAGAGATCACCGCCGTCGTCAAGACGTCGACCGAGCGGGCGCATGAAGCAACGGTGATGGTCGGCGAGGCCAAGCAGAGCGCGGTCCAGTCGGGCGAGGTGGTTCGGAGCGCCGTCGACGCGATGGGCCGGATAGAGCAGGCCTCCCGCGAGATCGCCCAGATCACCAATGTCATCGACGAAATCGCCTTCCAGACCAATCTTCTGGCGCTGAATGCCGGCGTCGAGGCCGCCCGTGCAGGCGAAGCCGGCAAGGGTTTTGCCGTCGTCGCTCAGGAGGTCCGCGAACTCGCCCAGCGCTCGGCAAGTGCCGCAAAGGGCATCAAGGCGTTGATCAGCAAGTCCGGCGAGGAAGTCGCCGGAGGCGTGATGCTGGTCCAGAAGACCGGCGAGGCATTGTCGGAAATCGAAAGCCGCGTGTTGCGCATCAACGACCATATCCATTCGATCGCCGTCGCTTCCCGCGAGCAGGCGACGGGGCTCGCCGAGGTCAACACCGCCGTCAACCAGATGG
This sequence comes from Neorhizobium sp. T6_25, assembly GCF_002968555.1. Classification (NCBI taxonomy): domain Bacteria; kingdom Pseudomonadati; phylum Pseudomonadota; class Alphaproteobacteria; order Hyphomicrobiales; family Rhizobiaceae; genus Neorhizobium; species Neorhizobium sp. T6_25. The sequence continues at coordinate 52,584 of NZ_PVBL01000026.1, read as the reverse complement.
ACCAGGTGACGCAGCAGAACGCCGCCATGGTCGAGGAGACGTCCGCGGCGACGCAGACATTGTCTTCCGAGGCCGACAGCCTGTTTGCACTTGTCTCCAATTTCGACATCGGTCAGGAGGGCGAACGTGTCGCCGAGCCGGTCCGGACCACGCGTCCGGTTGCGGCGGCTGCCGTCCATCGGCCGCGCGTCTCTCCGGTCAAGGCGATGACGGGGGCGCTCTCGCGGGCCTTCGGCGGAGCGGCCGTCGCAACGGCAGCGGTTGCCGGAGAATGGGAAGAATTCTGATCCAGGTTCGAACATCAGCCGAATAAGGAAGCGGAGAGGGGCAACCCTCTCCGCTTTCTCTTTTGCACTGCGGCAAAGGGGACTGGTAAAAAAAACGCCGAACCTCTAAAATAAGCGATCATCCGTAGGCTCGTATCAATCCGGCGGGCCGGGTATTCGGAAATGGAGATCCGCATGGACGACGAGGTTCATACCTCGGGGCGCTCGGGGTCCTCGCCGGAAGGCGTAGGCCCGGAAACCATGCCGCGCCTTTTCCGCGGCCTTTCCGGCAGGCTTCTCTGGCTTACCGTCATTTTCGTGATGATGGCCGAAGTCCTGATCTTCGTCCCCTCCGTCGCCACCATGCGGATGAACTGGCTGCGCGATCGGCTGGATACGGCCGCCGCCGCAGGCATCGTCATCGACGGGCTGCAGCCCGCCGAGCTTCCCCGCGCCGTGCAGGACGATACGCTGCTTGCGACGGGCACCAAGGTGATCGCCCTGCGCAAGGACGGGACGTCGCGGCTGCTGGCTGCAACGGACACGCAGCCGCAGATCGACGAAGTGTTCGATCTTGCCAATGTCCCGATAGCATCCTCGATGCGCGACGCACTCGACACGCTCGTCTTTGGCGGCGGCCGCGTGATGCGCGTTTATGGCCCGATCGGCGACAGCGACATGGTCATCGAGCTGGTCATGACCGATGACGCCTTGCGCAAGGACATGCTGAAATATTCGAAGACGATGTTTCTCCTGTCGCTGCTGATCTCCCTCATTACCGCCGTGCTGATCTTCCTCGCCATCAACCGGATGATGATCATGCCGATCCGGCGGCTCACCCATAGCATGCAGTTTTTCTCGGAGCAGCCGGACGACCCCGCCCGCGTCTTCAGCGCCGATCGTTCCCGGGGCGAACTTGCGGTCGCCGGCCGGCACCTCACAGCCATGCAGGCGCAATTGCAGCGAACGCTGAAGCAGCAGAAGAACCTGGTCGATCTTGGCCTCGCCGTTTCCAAGATCAACCACGACATGCGCAACATCCTGGCATCGGCGCAGCTGATGTCGGACCGCCTGACGGATGTCGACGATCCGATGGTGAGGAGTTTCGCACCGAAACTGTTGCGCACGATCGATCGGGCAGTCGGTTACACGAACGAGGTGCTGGCCTACGGTCAGGCCTCCGAGGCAGCGCCCCGCCGCCGCCGCATCCGCTTTGCCGCGCTCGCCCAGGAGGTGCGCGACATGCTGGCGATCGATCCGGAGATCGGCATCGAGTTCCTGGATCAGATCGCCGCCGATCTCGAAGTGGATTGCGACAGCGAGCAGATTTTCCGTGTCATCCACAATCTCTGCCGAAATGCCGTCCAGGCGCTGCTGAATTTCGATCCCCAGGATGCGTCCATCGTTCGCCGGGTCACGGTCTCCGCGCACCGGGTGGGCAGCGTCGTCAGCATCACCATCGACGACACAGGCCCCGGCATGCCGCGAAAGGCCCGTGAGAACCTGTTCTCCGCTTTCCGCGGCTCGGCGCGGTCGGGCGGCACCGGCCTCGGCCTGGTCATCGCCCGTGAACTTGTCCTGGCCCATGGCGGAACCATTGCGCTTGTCGAGAAACCAGGCCCCGGCACGCAGTTTAGAATAGAAATTCCCGACCGTCCGGTCTCTCTGGAGGACTATCGGGTTCGGGCTTGATGCAAATAAATGTTGCTTCTCAACGGTTTGAGCGAGAAGTGACAGCAAAATGACGTTGCCTTCGGTAAAATCGCTTGCAATCGGAATGCGGACGTTTTAGAGGATCGCCACGCAAGCGGTGACGCACTGCTTGCAGACGCACCCGTAGCTCAGCTGGATAGAGCACCAGACTACGAATCTGGGGGTCAGGAGTTCGAATCTCTTCGGGTGCGCCATTTTTTCCAACTATCTCTGAACATTGTTGCGAGCTGATCGGCTGCCGGTGGCAACGCGCGCCCGCCTAATTCCCGCGCCGCCGCATTGATGATATGAGATACCCCAGTGCAAAGGTCATTGCGGCAACCGCGATTCCGGTGCTGATCACGCCCACAGGCGTTATTCTGGCGCTGCCTTGCAGGGTAATGTTCTTCCCCACGCGCAGATCAAAAGTGGATTTGATTTCCTCGGGATGTGAGGGGAGCGCGGTCGGAGGTTCTTCCTGAATAACTGTCATCTTGAAGCTCCCGTGCAAATCTGCTGCGGCCGAACATCCATTCTAAGATAGGGTGGATGTCGCAATAACAAGCGTTTCCCAGGTTCATCTCGGCCGGTGTGCCGCGGCGACGTCAGCCGGCGGAGCCGAGCCTGCCGAGCGCCTGCCGCAGCCTTGGTGCGGCAAAATCCAGGAAGCTGCGCATCTTGAGCGGCATCTGGCCACGCGCGGCGTGAACGAGATGGACGGGGGCGGGCTCCGGCTCGAAGGATTCCAGGATGATCCGGAGCGCTCCGGCTTTGATTGCTTCCGCCGCCTGGTAGTGGAGCAGCCGCGTTACCCCGACATTGCATATCGCGGCCTCCGCAGCGGCCTCGGCAGTCGAGACGGAAAGGCGCGATGCAGCCGCGGTCGCACTCAATCCTGCCGGCAGCATTTGCCGAATTGACGATGGAGCCGGCCCTTCGAACGTCACCCACGGCATTCTTCGAAGATCCTCCGGTATCTGCGGAACACCATGAGCCGCAAGCAGGGCCGGGCTGGCGCAGGTCACCATCCGCATCGACCCGACCCGCGTCGCAACCATCGTGCTGTCCGGCAGCTGGCCGATTCTCACTGCCATATCGACGTGATCGTCGACGAGGTGAACGTTGCGGTCCGCCAGCTGCAAGCGGATGTTGATCTCGGGAAACAGGGCAAGGAAATCGATGACGATGGGCAGGACATGGAGCCGGCCGAACATGATCGGCGCTGTGATGACCAATTCACCCTTTGGCGTTGTGAACTCACCGGCGGCCTCCCGTTCCGCATCCTCGACCTGTTCGAGAATACGTCGCGCCGCCGTTACATAGGTGGCGCCGACATCGGTCAGGGTGAGTTTGCGGGTCGTGCGGATCAGCAGACGCGCGCCGAGCGATGCCTCGAGCTCCGAGATCTTCCGGCTGAGCGTCGGTACGGGCACTCGGAGCGCCCGACCCGCGGCAGACAGGCTCCCCTTGTCCACCACCTCCAGCAGCATCGACATGGCTTCGAAGCGATCCATCCATCTTTCCATTTTTCGACAAGATAAGTTCCAGCAAAACTATATTATGCTGGATTGTGGAAAAGGCTATGCATCCTCTTCAACGGCGCCGATAGCGGCTTGGCCGGGACGGAGCTCCTTCATGTCCTATGGCTTTCTAGGCATCGCCATCACACCGAGCGTTCGGGCCGCACAGAAGGCTATGGGTGCCGATCACATCTGGCAGAATTTCGCTGGTGATCGTGACTTCGATCGCCTGACGGAATATGAAGCGGCCTTCATCGCCGACCGGGACAGCTTCTACATGGCGACGGTCTCGGAGACGGGTTGGCCCTATGTCCAGCACCGCGGCGGCCCGCGCGGCTTCCTGAAGGTGATCGATGACCGGACATTGGCCTTCGCGGATTATCGCGGCAACCGCCAGTATATCAGCACCGGCAATGTTGCGGCGAACGACAGGGCATGCCTCTTTCTGATGGATTACGCCCGTCGTGCCCGGCTGAAGGTCTATGTGCATGTGGAGGAGGTAGCGCTCGACGCGGATACTGCTCTGGCCGCGCTTGTCATCGATGCGGACTACCGGGCGAAGCTCGAACGGATTTTCCGGCTGCGGCTAGAGAGCTTCGACTGGAACTGTCCGCAGCACATCACTCCCCGCTTCACCGAGGAACAAGTCGGCGAGGCGGTCCGCCCACTTCGGGACCGACTAGCCGAGCTCGAATCCGAAAACGCAGAATTGCGCGCCCGTCTTGCCATCCATGGAGATACCCGATGAGCGATCAACGTCCACCCCTGCCGCCGTTCACGCCGGAAACGGCGGTCGAGAAAGTCCGCCTTGCGGAGGATGGCTGGAACAGCCGGGATCCGGCGCGCGTGGCGCTCGCCTACACTGTCGATAGCTACTGGCGCAACCGGGCCGAATTCGTCGAAGGGCGCGAGGCGATCATCGGCTTCCTCACTCGCAAATGGCAGCGCGAGCTGGACTACCGTCTCGTCAAGGAGCTGTGGAGTTTCCGGGAGAACCGCATAGCGGTCCGCTTTGCCTATGAGTGGCACGACGACAGCGGCAACTGGTACCGCTCCTATGGCAACGAGAATTGGGAGTTTGACGAACATGGGCTGATGCGCCGACGGCTCGCCTCCATCAACGACGCGCCCATCCGCGAGGCGGAGCGGCGTTTCCATTGGCCGCTCGGACGCAGGCCGGACGATCATCCAAGCCTCAGCGCCCTCGGTTTTTGATGTGTAAGGGGCATTGGTAGGAAATCCACACGCGTTCAATTTGGCGCAAGTTATCAAACGGCGAGCGCGCGGTTTCTATTGATCGGCGCCGCAGGCTGTGCCACCTGCTTCGTATGATAACTTTCTCATAAGGCAAAAATGAATCGCGAGAGCGTGGGCGCGGTGCGTTCCGAAGAGTTGATCAAACCCGGCCGGCTGGCAGGGTTTCTGGCTGGCGGCCTTCGGCCCGCGGCGCTTTTTCTGGGCGCTTATTTCCTGCTGAGCATCGCTGTCCGCCTGATGCTGCCCAACGCACTGACGCTGGACGAGGCCGAGCAGGCGCTGTTTTCACAATACTGGCTTGCTGGGTACGGGCCGCAGCCGCCTTTCTACAACTGGGTTCAGAATGCCTTTGTCAGCGTGATCGGCATCTCGCTCTTTTCGCTGACCTTGCCGAAGTTCCTGATGCTGCTGTTGTGCTACCTATTCTTTGGTATGGCGGCGCGTGAGATCGACACCCGACCCGCCTTTGCGGCGATGGCGATGCTGAGCCTGCTCACCCTGCCGCAGCTTTCCTACATGCCGCAGCAGGATCTGACGCACACCGTGGCGGTGCTGATGGCGACGTCGCTGTTCCTCTACGGGCTCTTCCGAACCCTTGTCTGGGCGGATTGGCAGGGCTACGTGATCGTTGGGCTGGCGATCGGCATCGGCATGATCTCGAAATACAATTTCGGGCTGCTGCCTGCCTCCGCCCTCATTGCAGTGTTCTGCGACAGGGAATGGCGTGCCCGTCTTCTTGATCCACGCATCCTGCTGACCGCGATCGTCGGCCTGGTAATCGTCCTCCCGCACGCCCTCTGGCTTCGCGGCAATCTCGATCTCGCGACATCAGGCACGATCGGCAAGATGGTCGAGGCGAACGCACCGCATGGCATTGTCCGTATTGCACGCGCACTCGGCTCGCTGATGCTCGCCTGCATCGCATTCGGCGCGCTGACGGTCGCCATCTTCGCGATAGCCTTCAAAAGGGAGTTCATGCGCTCGCTGAAGGCAGGCGACCGCTGGACACGCCTTCTGGCGCTGATGATGGGGGGCGGCCTGCTTGGCGTCATATTGGTGATCCTGTTCACCGGCACGACCAAGATTACGGAGCGCTGGCTCGATCCGTATCTTCTGCCTTTGCCGCTCTATCTGCTTCTGAAGCTTGAACGAGCCGGCATCGATACCCCGTCCAATCTCAGGCGTTTCGTCCCCGTCTTCGTGGTGATCATGCTCGTGACGCTGGTCCCGCTGGCAGGCAAGACGCTGACGGGCGGGCTCACCGGCGGCTACACCCGGATCAACTACCCCTTCACCTCCGTCGCCGAAGTTCTGAAGGCCGAAGGTCGCCCGGCGATCATCATTGCAGCCGGCATGAACCTGGCTGGCAATATGCGGCTACAGTTTCCCGATGTGCCGGTCATCAATTCCGAACAGCCGATCGCCGGTTTCCCGGCTCCCAACGCCATGAAGGGGCCGGTTCTGGCGATATGGGCCGATGGCGCGCGCGCGGCGGGCTCGCCGCCGATCGATCTTTCCTCCGTCGCTGCGCTCGGATTGACCGCATCGCCTGCCAAATCTCTCTCGCTGCCCTATTATTACGGCGACGGCAAAATGCAGCTCAACCTCGGTTATCTCTGGCTTCGCTGAAGACGGTAGGCAAACCGGCGAGGCTGATATATCTGTTCGGGAAGCCTGCTCGCAGGCGGATAAGGACCCCAAGGAGATTCCGATGGCTGAGACGGAAAAGGTCGCGCTGATTACCGGCGGCGGGCGTGGCATGGGTGAGGCGATCGCCCGCGAACTGCACGCCGAGGGTTACAAGCTCGCGCTGATGTCGCCCTCGGAAAGCTGCGAGAAACTGGCAGCCGAACTCGGCGGCGTCGCCTCGCGAGGCGTCGCGGAAAAGGCCGAGGACATCCAGGCGATTTTCGACCTCACCATGAAGACCTACGGCCGCATCGATGCCGTGGTCAACCATACCGGCCATCCGCCGAAGGGCGACCTGCTCGACATCAGCGACGAGGAGTGGACGCTGGGTTCGGACATGATGATCCTGTCGCTGGTGCGCATGGCGCGCCTGGTGACGCCGGTCATGCTGAAACAGGGCAAGGGCGCCTTCGTCAACATCACCACATTCGCGGCCTACGAGCCCTCGCTCGTCTTCCCGGTTTCCTGCACCTACCGCGCAGCTGCAGGTGCCTTCACAAAGCTCTACTCGGATCGTTATGCGGCCGATAATATCCGCATGAACTGCGTCCTGCCGGGGTTCATCGACAGTCTCGATCACAAGCCCGAAACGGCGGAAAAGGTGCCGATGAAGCGTGTCGGCCAGGTAGAAGAAATCGCAAAGACGGCCTCCTTCCTCTTGTCGGATGGCGCCGGCTACATCACCGGCCAGAACATCCGCGTCGATGGCGGCATCACCCGTCACGTCTGATCGGAGTATTCGAGATGAGATGGAAGCGCACGATCCAGCTGCTGGACGTTCATTGCGAGGGTGAGATCGGCAAGGTCGCAATCGGCGGCGTGCCGAAGATCCCGGGCGAAACGGTTGCGGCCCAGCTTCACTGGCTGAACACCGATCCGAAGGGCAACGAGCTTCGCCGTTTCCTCTGCCTCGAACCGCGCGGAGCGCCGATCGGCTCGGTCAACCTGCTGCTGCCGGCGAAACATCCCGATGCGGACGCCGCCTTTATCATCCTGCAGCCGGACCAGGCACATGCGAGTTCGGGTTCGAACTCGATCTGCGTCACGACAGCGCTTCTGGAATCCGGCATTGTCGAAATGCAGGAGCCTGAAACCGTCGTTGTTCTGGAAACCGCGGCGGGCCTCGTGCGCGCGACCGCCACCTGCCGCGACGGGCGTTGCGAAAAGGTGAAGCTCACCATGGTGCCGTCTTTCGTGCATCAGCTTGATGTCAGGGTTCAGACCCCGTCATGGGGCGAGATCACGCTCGACCTTTGTTATGGCGGGATCTTTTACGGGCTGGTGGATGTCGGCCAGATCGGTCTGACCATCGAGAAGGGCAATGCGGCAGCACTCGTCCAGGCCGGCATGGTGCTGAAGGACCTCATCAACAGGCAGATCGACGTCGTCCACCCGGAAATTCCGGCGATCTCCGGCGTCGCTTACGTGATGTTCCGGGATACGGAGGCCGACGGCACGGTGCGGACCTGCACGACGATGTGGCCGGGTAGGGCAGATCGTTCCCCCTGCGGCACCGGCAATTCCGCCAATCTGGCAGCGCTCCATGCGCGCGGCAAGGTCAAGGTGGGGGACGTCTTCAAGTCGCGCTCGATCATCGGGTCTGAGTTCGAGGTGGGACTGGCATCCGAAACGGAGGTCGCCGGAAAGCCGGCGATCGTTCCGACGATCGCCGGCCGTGGTTTCACCTTCGGTCTGCATCAGATTGCCCTTGATCCGTTCGACCCACTGTCGGACGGATTTGCGATGACCGACGTGTGGGGGCCATCCGCTGGGGAAATCTGAGTTTCAGATTTCCTTGCCGTTGCCGCCCGACTGTTCCATGTCGCCCGGCTTCAGCACCAGCGAATTGACGCCTTCGGTCGTCGCGGGGTCGTTCGGAGCCGGGACAACGCCCAGTTCCTGCATCTGCATGAATTTATAAGCGCCGAAGACATCGCCTTTCTCGGCAGCCTTGCCGTACATTTCGGCAGCCTTCAGGGCGTTGGCTTCGATGCCTTCGCCGGCCTCATACATCAGCCCGAGATTGATCATCGCATCGGTATTGCCGCGCTGAGCCGCGAGGTCGTACCAGGCGATCGCCGTCTGGTCGTCCTGCTCCACGAGTTGGCCTTCGTCATAGATCGCGCCGATATTGAAGGCAGCAGTGTCGTCGCCTTCCGCCGCCGCCTTTTCGAACCAGGTGAGCGCCCGCTTGACATCCGGCTGGGTGCCGAGGCCATCGCGATAGGCGACGCCGAGATTGTAGGCGGCGAGCACGTTGCCGCCACTGGCCGCCTCGGTATAGAGCTGGAATTCCGACCGTTCGTCGCCGAGCCGGCCCATCAGCATGCCGAAATTCACCTTGGCGGCGGCATATCCCGCCTGGACTGCAACATCGTAGGCGTTCATCGCCTGGTCGGCCTGCTGGGTCTTGTTGAGAGCCCGGCCGAGCTGATAGGCAAAACGCGGATTGCCGGTCGCGTCATAGGCCATGCGGCAGGCATCTACCGCCGTGCCGTCGATATCCGAAATGCCGACAGGCGCAAACTCCCCGTTGCGCTGCTGGTCGTAGGGGCTGCCGGCGAGGCGGTCACATTCCGTCTGCACGGCAGAGGTGAGCTGCAGGCTGGCGCGTTCCTCAGCGCCCGGCGAAACGGTCAAGGCGCAGAGCGCGACCGCAGTACCTGTGGCAATTGCAAAACCCCTGTTGACTTTCGAGAGGCGGGATTTCATCTTGCGCTCCGATTTAACTGATCATTCAGATTGCTTAACGAACGCCGGAAGCAGGCACCGGTTCCGTGTGCCTTTCAGGTTTCGTGCGCGAGAAGCCTTTGCATCCCGCACATTCGCGTGAGAAGTAACCTGGATCTCGCTTGCTGGATTGCAGGTTCCTCGCATCATCGGATTGTTTTGTCCGAACCATTGATGTTATGGCGGACTGATCGACCACGTCCGGAAGTTCTCCCATGAAAACGCTCACGCTCCGCCGCCCTGACGACTGGCACCTGCACCTTCGCGACGGCGACGTCCTGCAAGCGGTGATCGGCGATACGAGCCGGCATTTCGCACGCGCAATCATCATGCCAAACCTGGTGCCGCCGGTGGTGACGACCGCGGATGCCAGGGCCTATCGCGAGCGTATTCTCGCCGCCCTTCCGGCAGGCGATCGCTTCGAGCCGCTGATGACGCTCTACCTGACGGAGCATACCGACCCGGACGATGTGGAAGAGGGCAGGAGGAGCGGCCTGATCTCGGCCGTGAAGCTTTATCCCGCCGGGGCGACGACCAATTCCCATGGCGGCGTGCGCGACTTCAACAAGGCGATGCCGGTTCTCGAGCGCATGGCGAAGATCGGCCTGCCGCTCTGCGTGCATGGCGAGGTGACCACCCCGGAGGTGGACATTTTCGACCGCGAAGCCGTCTTCATCGAAACGGTGCTCGATCCGCTGCGCCAGCGCCTGCCGGACCTGAAAGTCACGATGGAGCACGTGACGACCGCCGACGGCATCGATTACATCAAGTCGTCGACGGGCAATCTCGCCGGCTCGATCACCACCCACCACCTGATCATCAATCGCAACGCCATCCTGGTCGGCGGCATCCGCCCCCATTATTACTGCCTGCCGGTCGCCAAGCGCGAGAACCATCGCCTCGCACTACGCGCGGCAGCGACATCCGGTGATGCGCGCTTCTTCCTCGGCACCGATTCCGCACCCCATGTCGATCCGCTGAAGGAATGCGGCTGCGGCTGCGCCGGCATCTATACGTCGGTCAACACCATGAGCTGCCTTGCGCATGTGTTCGAGGACGACAATGCGCTCGACAAGCTGGAGGCTTTCACCTCGCTCAACGGCCCTGCCTGGTACGGGCTGAAGCCGAACGAAGAAACGATCACGCTCGAAAAGCGCGACGATCCGGTGAAGTTTCCGGCCAAGCGCGACAGCGGCGCCGGGCCGATCACGGTCTTCGATCCGATGTTTCCGCTTCATTGGCAAGTGCTTGATAAGTAAATTCTACTGGTCGCCGATGGATGGAAGTTGGATAGATCCGGTAACCTTTTGGATAGAATCCGGGCTTAGCTTGGCGCCGAAGATTTTCCGCGGGGATGTACCCGAAGAGAAAGCTAGGCATGATGCTCGACTACCATTCTCTTCTGCTCGCGCTGGGCGTCTCAGCGACGTGCCTGATGGTGACGCTGTTCGGCACATGGTATTCGCGTCGCACTGATTCCTTCCTTCTCACGCTTGTCATCGCGCTCTGCCTCACGGTTTCGGGCATTTTCGCCTATAGTTCCTATACCGTCGAGGCCGACGTCGTGGGTGCCTCGATCGCCTATACGCTTCTGATGGCGGGGTTCGGCATGATCTATGCCGCATCAGTGCAGTTCCGCAGCGGGACGCGGCCCTGGATCATGGCCGGTGCCATTACCGCCGCTTCCGTGACTTTCGGCCTGCCGTTGATGATTGCCGGCCTCGACGGCCTCGGGTTCATCGTCATGAACCTTGCCACGGCGGGGCTACTCCTCGAAACCGCCAGGCAGTATTGGCGCGCACGCCGGGAGGCGCCGGGACCGCTCATCGGAATGGCGGTGCTCTACGCCGCCACCGCGGTGTCTTTCGCCCTATGTGCCGTCGTCCTGATCGACGGGCAACAATGGGTGCTGGGCCACGCGCCCGACAACTGGGCCGAAAACCTCAATATCGCTGTCTGCATCGCCGGAATGACGGGCATCGGTGCACTGTCGCTGGCGCTGCATCAGTGGCGCATGGCGGCCCACCATCGCCACGAAGCGATCACCGATGCGCTGACGGGGCTTCTCAACCGCCGCGCTCTTTTCGAGCAGTATGGCCATCGCACCCTCGGTCCGTCGACCGCCGTCGTCGTTTTCGATATCGATCGGTTCAAGGCCATCAACGACCAGCACGGCCATGCCGCCGGAGACGAAGTGCTGAGGCTTTTCGCCGACGACCTCAGAAGCGGCACTAAAATTCGCAACACCGTGGCTCGGCTTGGCGGCGAGGAGTTTGTGATGATCCTCGTCAACGCCCTTCCCGGACGGGCCGAGCGGATCGCCAATGACATTTCCCGCCGTTTCGCCGCTCGCGAGATCATCATCGGCGACGCGGTGCTTAAGTGCACGGTCAGCGCCGGTGTTGCGGTTGGTGCCCCGACCGGCCAGCCGTTCGAAACCGTGCTCAGCCTCGCCGATAACGCGCTCTACGAAGCAAAGCGGGCCGGCCGCGACCGCGTGCATGTCGCAGGCTATCTTCGCCCGGTGGACTTGAACGAAACGCGTACCACCGCCTGACTCCCTCCTTATTTTTCGCATCGTCTGGCATACTCTGCCGCATGCTGCTATTGCGGCGCGTGGTTTTGACAAAAGGAGCGGGCGCATGATTCAAACCACATTTCCGGACCGCGGCGTAATGGCCGAACTGATGGCGAAGATGCTCTGGGAGATCGGAGCGGTCCACTTCAGCGCCGACAAGCCCTACAAATTTGCTTCCGGACTGATGAGCCCGGTCTATATCGACTGCCGCAAGCTGATTTCCTATCCGCGTATCCGCTCGGCGATCATGGATTTCGCGGCTGCGACCGTCATGCGCGACGCCGGTTTCGAGAAATTCGACTGCATTGCCGGCGGCGAGACGGCAGGCATTCCCTTTGCGGCTTTCCTCGCCGAACGCTTGGGCCTGCCGATGATCTATGTTCGCAAGGCGCCGAAGGGCCACGGGCGCAATGCGCAGATCGAGGGCCATCTGCCGGAGGGCGCGCGCGTGCTGGTCATCGAGGACCTGACGACTGCCGGCGGCAGCATGTTCAAGTTCATCGATGCGATACGCGCAGCCGGCGCTACCGTCGATCACGGCATCGCGCTCTTCTTCTATGATATCTTCCCGGAAGCCTACGAGCGTTTCTCGAACGGCCAGGTGAAGCTTCATCACATCGCCACCTGGCGCAATGTTTTGGCGGCAGCCAGAGAAGACAAGCTTTTCGATGACAACACGCTCTCGGAAGTCGAGGCCTTTCTCGACGCGCCGCTGGCCTGGTCGGGACGCAATGGCGGCGTCAGCGAGATCGCGCTCTGAATTTTTGCTCTGGTCTTTTGGCAAAAGCTCGCTTAATCGATTGAAAAACTGCTGAGAAAGCGCGCGGGAGGATTTTGATGATTTTGTGCTGCGGCGAAGCCCTGATCGATATGCTTCCGCGTGACACCACGCTCGGTGAAAAAGGCTTTGCGCCTTACGCCGGCGGTGCGATCTTCAACACCGCGATTGCGCTCGGGCGGCTTGGCCAGCCGACCGCGTTTTTCACCGGCATTTCCGATGACCTGATGGGTGACGTCCTGCGGGACACGCTGGCAAAGAGCGGCGTGGATTACAGCCTTGCGGCTGTTTCTTCCCGCCCGACCACGATTGCCTTCGTGAAACTCGTCAACGGCCAGGCGACCTATGCTTTCTACGACGAAGGCACCGCCGGCCGGATGATCACCGAGGCCGACCTGCCGGCGCTCGGCGATGACTGCGAGGCCATGCATTTCGGCGCGATCAGCCTGATCCCCGAACCTTGCGGCGCGACCTACGAGGCGCTGATGGCGCGCGAATACCGCGAGCGGGTGATCTCCTTCGATCCGAACATCCGCCCGGGCTTCATCAAGGACAAGCCGAAGCACATGGACCGCGTCCGCCGGATGGCCGCCATGTCCGATATCATCAAGTTCTCCGACGAGGATCTTGATTGGTTCGGCATGCAGGGCGACCATGACACGCTGGCGGCGCATTGGCTGGAGCAGGGCGCCAAGCTGGTGGTCCTCACCCGCGGCGCGGATGGCGCGACCGGCTATACCAAGAGCTTGAAGGTATCCGTGCCGAGCGAGCGCGTCACGGTGGTCGACACCGTCGGCGCCGGCGATACGTTCGATGCGGGCATTCTGGCCTCGTTGAAAATGCAGGACCTGCTGACGAAGCCGCAGGTCGCCAATCTTGCCGAGTCTCAGGTCGCCCATGCTCTCGCGCTAGGCGCAAAGGCCGCTGCCGTCACCGTATCGCGTGCCGGCGCCAACCCGCCCTTTGCCCATGAAATAGGTCTCTGAGGTTCTGCCCTCGGTCTTCAAAGGAAAAACGTTCGGCCCCCTGACGTGAGGGCCGAAACGTCATTTCCGGGCTGCTAGCAGCGCCTTCACCAGCCCCTGCGTCGAGGCGTCGTGGCCGGCAGCACTTTCCTTGCCTTCCACGACGGGCAGCAGGCCGGTCGCCAGTTCCTTGCCGAGTTCGACGCCCCACTGGTCGAACGAGTTGATGCGGAACAGCACCCCTTCGACGAACACCCGATGTTCGTAGAGCGCTATCAGCCGACCGAGGGCGAATGGCGTCAGCTTGTCGTGGACGAAGGTGATCGAGGGGCGGTTGCCGGTGAAGACGCGGTGCGGCGCGATGAAGTCGGCTTGTTTGTCGTCCATTCCCTTTGAGGTGAGCTGCGCCTTGGCCTCCGCCACGGTGCGGCCCTTCATCAGCGCTTCCGACTGCGCCAAGCAATTGGCGATCAGCAACTCGTGCTGGTGGCGCAGATGCGGCTCGAAACTGTTGGCGGCGATCGTGAACTCGGCCGGGATGACGGTCGTACCCTGATGGATGAGCTGATAGAAGGCGTGCTGGCCGTTGGTGCCGGGTTCGCCCCAGACGACCGGGCCGGAATTGCCTTCGACCGGCGTGCCGTCGATCGTCACGCCCTTGCCGTTCGATTCCATGTCGAGCTGCTGCAGATAGGCTGGGAAGCGCAGCAGCCGCTGGTCGTAGGGCAGGATGGCGCGCGACGGGTATCCGAGAACGTTGCGGTGGTAGAAGCCGATCAGGCCGAGCAGCATCGGCAGGTTCTGGCGCACCGGCGCGGTGCGGAAATGGGTGTCCATCGCATGCGCACCGTCCAGGAACTTGCCAAAATTCTCTGGGCCGACAGCGATCATCAAAGGTAGGCCGATCGCCGACCAGATCGAATACCGTCCGCCAACCCAGTCCCAGAACCCGAAGATGCGATCGCTGTCGATGCCGAAGGCGGCGACCTTGTCGAGCGCGGTGGAGACGGCGCAGAAGTGATGCCCGACGGCTGCTTCCCCGAGCTTGTCGGCGATGAAGGCGCGCGCCGAGGCTGCATTGGTCATTGTCTCGATGGTCGTGAAGGTCTTGGAAGCGACGATGAACAGCGTCGTTTCCGCGTCGAGCAGCTTCAGCGTGTCGGCGATATGGGCGCCATCGACGTTGGAGACGAAATGCGCCCGCGGGCCGTCATGGAAAGGTGCGAGCGCCAGGGTGACCATGACCGGGCCGAGATCGGAACCGCCGATGCCGATATTGACGATATCGGTGATCTTTTTGCCGGTCGCGCCCTTCAGCGCGCCCGAGCGGATGCCGTCGGCGAACTTGCCCATCGCGGCGAGCACGCCGTTGACATCCGGCATCACGTCCTTGCCGTCGACCAGAACAGGCGTATTGGAGCGGTTGCGCAGTGCCGTATGCAGCACGGCGCGGCCTTCGGTGAAGTTGATCGCAACGCCCGAGAACATCTCCTCGCGCTTGGCCGCAACGCCGCCGGCATCCGCCAGCTTTTCGAGCAGCGCCATGATCTCGTCGTTCACGGCCGTCTTGGAATAGTCCATCAGGAGATCGTCGAAAACGGCGCTGAACTTGGCGAAACGGCCGGAATCGGCCGCGAAGGCGGCGCGGATGTCCGTGGCATCGGTTTTCGCGACGGTGGACTTCAGGTCTTGGACGATGGCCTGCATGGGTGATTCCTCGGCACTCTGAATGGGATGATCGGGAACCTATTCCGTTTTGATGTCAAATCAAGCACGGCCGCGCCGACGATGCGTTTATTGTCCGACCGCCGTTCCCACGGCATTGCCGATCGAGTTGCCGAAGCGGTCGACCTGGTCCTTGTAGTTTCGGCGGGTGGCCGGATCGAAGATCGCGATCGGCGTGCTGACGGCCACGCTGGCGGCGCTGCCCACGGTCTGAGCCGTGCCGAGGGCAACGGCGCCGAGCGTCTCGCCGAGCCCGACGTCCGAGTCGGTCACCGTTTGTCCGGCGATCAGCCGGTTGCCGATCAGCTTTACCACTTCGGGACTTTCGGCGAATTTGCCGTGGTTCAGCCGGTCGCCGGTCTTGAGCGCGGTGAGGTCGAGAACCACGATGCCGGCTTTCTCGAACTCGCTGCGATAGGGCTCGACGGTCGGATCCACCTGGCCGAGCCGGTCGATATTGCCGGAAATCCGTCGCGACAGGCTGAGCGCCCGGTCGTCGCGGGAAACGAACAGAGTGAAATGCGGCCGCTTCTCGCCGATCTCGGCAAGCTGCTGGCCGAACACGTCGACATCGAGGTCGGGGGAGGCGAGGATGACGTTCTGGATCTTCGGCGCCACGCGGCCGTCCCGAATTGCCATCTGGCGGAGTGCCTCGACGGTCAGCCACGATCCCATAGAATGGGCCATGACGGTAATTTCCCCGACGTTCGGTTCTTTCGCCAGCCGGCGCAGCATCTCCTCCAGCGCATCGCGGGAATAGTTGGTGCTTTCCTTGTCGTAGTTATAGGCGAAGATGCTGCCGCGCGACGGCCAGGTGAACAGGACCGGAGCCACGTCGGCGTTGGAGTCATGGACGATCTGGGCAAAACGGTAGACGGCGTCCTCATAGCGGTTGTTGAAGCCGTGCACGAAGACGAACACCCGCCGGCTCTTGCCCAGGTGGCCCTTGAGCCAGGATTCAGCCGCCGGGGTGGCAAGCGGCGTCACGGAAACCGTCGCGAACTCCTTGGCCGGATTGGCGGGCAGCTTCGACGGCCACTGCACCTGACCGATCTCCCGGGCCTTGTCCGGCGGGATGGAGACCGCAATCTCGGTCACCACGGGTTCCTTGCCGCGCTCGCCGGAAAACAGCACGCCGGGCGTCTCGGTCGGGCGTCGCGTGGTTGCCACCAGCACATCGACCTTCGAGGTCCCGGCGGCCTGCGTCCGGGTCGGAATGAGCACGCCTTCGGGGCGCCCCGCACAGCCTGCAAGGACGCTCAGCACCGTAAGAACGGCAATCACACGAAACGAAATCCCGGCGCGGCTTTCCAAGCGAACTCCAACATGCTTTGACCAGCCCCCGCGGAAAGGGCTAATCAAGGACTGCCGCATCGTCCACCGCTAACGGCAGGATTCCGGCTTTACGACACACGCTTGGTCGTCATCTGTCGCAGCGTTGCAACGGCAGGTTAGCCGCGCAGCTCGCGCCGCAGGATCTTGCCGACGTTGGATTTCGGCAGTTCGGTGCGGAATTCGATGAAGCGCGGGCGCTTGTAGCCGGTCAGGCTGGCCACACAATGGGCCTTAACGTCCGCCTCCGTCAGGTTCGGATCCTTCTTGACCACGAAAAGCTTCACCGCCTCGCCGGAATGTTCGTCCGGCACGCCGATCGCCGCACATTCCAGCACGCCGGGATGGGTCGCGACGACCTCCTCGACCTCGTTCGGATAGACGTTGAAGCCGGAGACGAGGATCATGTCCTTCTTTCGGTCGACGATCTTCGTGTAGCCTTGGCGGTCCATGTAGCCCATGTCGCCGGTCCGGAAATAACCGTCCGCCGTCGTGACCTTGGCGGTTTCGTCCGGGCGGTTCCAGTAACCGGCCATCACCTGCGGACCGCGGATGCAGATCTCGCCGACATCGCCGAGTTCCACTTCGGACCCGTCGTCGTTACGGATCGAGATTTCCGTGGACGAGATGGGAAGTCCGATCATGCCGCTGAATTCGGTGGCGTCGAGCCGGTTGGCGGTGGCGACCGGCGAGGTTTCCGACAGGCCGTAACCCTCGGTGATCTGGCAATGGGTCATCTTCATCCAGCGTTCGGCGACCGGCCGCTGCACCGACATGCCGCCGCCGAAGGCAAGGATCATCGACGAGAAATCCAGCTTCTGGAAGTCCGGATTGTTCATCAGCGCATTGAACAGCGTGTTGAGCCCGGGGAAGACGTGGATCTTGTACTTCTGCAGTTCCTTGACGAAGGCTGGAATATCGCGCGGGTTGGCGATCAGGATATTGTGGCTGCCGGTCGCAACCCCCATCAGCGAATTCACCGTCAGCGCGAAGATATGATAGAGCGGCAGGGCGCAGACGAACTGGATCTGCTCCGGGCGCGGTTTGTTGAGGAAGGCGGTTTCCAGCCACAGGCCCATCTGCTCCTTGTTGGCGAGCAGGTTGGCATGGGTGAGGATGGCGCCCTTGGAAACACCGGTCGTGCCGCCGGTATATTGCAGGAAGGCGATATCGCGAGGCGAGACCTCGACCGGTTTCATCGTTTGCCGGGCGCCTTCGGCAATCACCTGCTTGAAGCTTCGGCTTGATGGCAGCGACCATTCCGGCACCAGCTTCTTCACCTTGCGCACGACCAGATTGACGATATGGCCCTTCAGGCCGAGCATGTCGCCCATCGTGGCGACGACCACTTGGCTGATCTCCGTCTGCGGCAAAGCCTGCTGCACGGTATGGGCAAAATTTTCGAGAACGAAAATCGTCTTGGCGCCGGAATCTTTCAGCTGGTAGGCCAGTTCGCGTGGGGTGTAGAGCGGGTTGACGTTGACGACCACCATGCCGACGCGAAGGATGCCGTATACGATCACCGGGTTCTGGAGAATATTGGGCAGCATTACCGCCACGCGGTCGCCCTTGACGAGGCCCTGGGCCTGCAGCCAGATGCCGATCTTGCGGCTTTCCGCTTCGAGCTGACGATAGGTCAGTGACTTGCCCATGCTCGAAAAGGCGGGGCGGTCCGCATACCGAGCGCAGCTGTCCTCGAAGAGGTTTCCGAGTGACTGATGCTGCAGCGGCGGGATCTCGGCCGGCACTGTCGGCGGATAGGAGGCGAGCCAGATCTTAGGTGGATTGGCACCGGTACGTGCGGTGACTTCGTTCATGCCGACCTCCTCTATCGTTCTTGTTGTTGTCCCGCGCTTTCCCGGCGCGTGCGGCTCAGGTCCTCCACCTTCCCGCGAACAACAGATTATGCCATGCCGCGACAGCATCAAGCCATCCGCACAGATTTAAACAGCTATCCGCCTTTGACGTAAACGTCAACGAGGCTCCACGTTCGTATCCATAATTGAACCGACAACGGAACATCCCAAGGGATCGGGCGTTTTCCAAGCGGTGCGAAATGCACGAGGAATCACGAAAAGGAGGTGCGAAATGTTGCATCAAGAACCACGAGCCGGACAGGACCCCTATGTCAAGGACAGCCCATCGCTGATCGCCAGCGACAAGGTTGAAGGGACGAAGGTTTATGGCGCCGACGGCAAGCATATCGGCTCTATCGCCCGCGTGCTTCTCGAAAAGCGCGGCGGTCGGGTCGGTTATGCGGTCCTCAGCTTCGGCGGCTTTCTGGGTATCGGCGACGACTATTACCCGCTGCCCTGGGAAAAGCTTCGTTACGACGAACAGCTCGATGGCTACCGCATCGACCTGACCAAGGACCAGATCACCGGCGCCCCGCGTTACCGCGATCTGGATGATGAGACCTGGTACAACGACAAGGGCCGGACGATCTACGACTATTACGGCGTTCCGCCATACTGGATGTAAGCGTTCCGCCAATAGAATTCCGAGGCTCCGCGTTGCGGGGCCTCTTTTCGTTTATTTAATTCTCCTGATGCAAGGTCCTCACGACAAGGGGACGGCGATGACGGGAAAGACGGAAGCGGGCACGGTCCGAGATTTCGAGCGCGGTGATATCGAGGCTGTAGCGCAGCTTTTCCAGGAGACGTTCCGCAAATCGAATGCGCCGTCGCCCTCCTTGACCGCCTATTTGGAAGAAGCCTTTTTCGATCATCCCTGGGCGGAGCCCGATATCCGCTCGAAGATCTTTGCGGGCGCTGGTGGAAAGGTGTCCGGTTTCATCGGCGTCTTTCCGTCGCGGCTGGAACTTGACGGCCGGCCCCTTCGTGCCGCCTTCGCCGGTTCGATGATGGTCCAGAACCCGAAGGATAATCCACTCGCCGGGGCACGGCTGCTGCGCTCCTTCCTCGCCGGCCCGCAGGATATCTCGCTGACAGAGACCGCCAATTCCACGGCGCTCGGCATGTGGCAGAAGGCCGGCCATCCGCTCGATCCCGGCTACAGCATGAATTGGCTGCGCATCCTGCGTCCGGCTTCCGCAGCGGTCGAGGTCCTGGCCAGGCGGTTGCGTCCCGCGGCCCTCCTGCGCCCCTTCGGCCGGATCGCCGACCGTGGCTCGGCTCTGGTCCGTATGACGCCTCTTCGGCCGGCCGAACGCAGCGCCTCGAAGATCATGTTCCGCGACGTCACCCGCGAGCAGTTCGGCACGGCGCTTCCGGCGCTTGCCTTGAACTATCCCCTTCGTCCGCGCTGGGATGATCGTTCGTTGGCGTGGTTCCTGGATCAGGCGGAAAACAAGCGGAATTTCGGCTATCCGGAATGGCGCGTCGGCTTTGCTCCCGACGGGCGACCGGTTGCGGCCTACGTCTATTTCGCCGGTCCCGGCGAGATCGGCTGGCTGCTACAGGCCTTGTCGGCGCCGAACGCGGCAGCGGAAATGGTCGACGACCTGTTTGCCCACGCTTACGAGATGGGATGCTCCGGCATACGCGGCGGGGGGCATCCATGGCTGATCCCGACGCTGATGAGCCGCAAGACGATTTTCTACGGCCGCTCGTTCTTTGTCGCGCAGGCGCGCGACAAGAGCCTGCTGGAGCCGATCAGGTCCGGCCAGGCGCTGATCAGCGGACTTGCCGGAGAAAGCTGGACGCGCCTGGTCGGCGACCGGTTCGACTGAGACTTCTCAGCCAAGCCACTTAACTGAGCATCGTCACCGGCTCGGCATGCAGATATTCCGCCACCTTGCGCTTCGAGGCGATGTTGCGCCAGACGGCGTCCACCTCGTCCGGCGTCAGCCCTGCAGCCTCGCCGACCTCTTCCCGCACAATGCCGTTGTCGAGAGCGTAGAGGCATAGATCCATCCGGTCATAAGGCAGCGAGAAATAATACTCGTCCTGGCCCTGCGGCAGCGACCATGTGTCCGTCGTCGGCGGGCGCCGGCGAATATCGGCGGGTACGCCGAGGGCTTCGGCAAGCTGATAGACCTGGCTCTTGTAGAGATGCGCGATCGGCTTGAAATCCGCGGCGCCATCGCCGTTCTTCACGAAGAAGCCCTGATCGTATTCGAGCCGGTTCGGTGTGCCGGCGACGGCAAAGTTCAGCCGGTCGGCGTGGTAATATTCGATCTGCTTGCGGGTGCGCTGTTTCATGTTGGCGGCCGCGATCATGCCGAGATAGACCTCGAGCGGCATGCGATGGCGGCTCTGCTCGCCAGCCGGATTGGCGACCACCAGCCAGGAAATATTGTAGCCGCGGCCGGTCAGCGCATTTTCCAGCACCACCTTGCAGCCCCAGCCCTCGCCGAACTCCGGAACGATCTGCCGGATGAAGCCGTCGCGGCGCGTATAGCAGCCGGCCGCGGCAAGCGCCGGACCGATATCTTCGAGAACGGTCTCAACTCCGACCGCTTCTGCCAGCGCTTTGCCGAGCTTCAGGCTGTCCGGATCGGAATCGTGCTCCGGCATGAAGATGCCCGTCACCTTGCCCGGCCCGAGCGCGCGAGCACAAAGGGCCGCGGTGACGCTGGAATCGATGCCGCCGGACAGGCCGAGCACCGCGCCGCGCTTGCGCAAATCCTTTAGGACGGTCTCGCGCAGCCAGCCGCAGATGCGCTCGATCTCGGCCTCCGCATCGAGCTTCAACGTCTCGGCCGAGAATTTTCCCGCCGTTTGGGCCTGCTTCAGGCTCTGGATCATGCGACATTCCCCCGTGTGACTGTGTTTGTTTCGTCCGCGCCGAGCCGGATCTTGCCGGTCGTCGTGCGCGGCAGCGCGTCGCGGAACGCGACGCTTTTCGGCACCATGTAATCTTCAAGCAACTGAGCGCAGTGGCGGATGATTTCCCGCTCGGTCAGCGTCACGCCGTCCTCCACCACCACATAGGCGCGGACGACCTGGCCGAAGATCGGATCGTCGATGCCGCCAACCGCCGCTTCCTTGATGCCGGGCAGCGCATAGAGCGCGCGCTCGACTTCCTGCGGGCTGACTTTTTCGCCGCGCGTCTTGATGATGTCGTCGCGCCGGCTGACGAAATAGAGAAAGCCGTCCGCATCCGCCTGGAAGAGATCTCCGGTGTGCAGCCGCCTACCGCCCGCAACCGGCGAAAGTGCCCTTACCGAGGTCAGGTCGTTGCCCCAGTAACCGGACATCACATGCGGCCCCTCGACGACAAGTTCACCGATCGTGCCCGGAGGAGCGGGACGTCCGTCCTCGTCGATCACGAAAGCGCTGGTGCCGGGAATGGCGCGGCCGACCGAAAGCGGCCGGCGGGAAACCTCTTCCGGCGGCAGATAGGTGGCACGCAGGCATTCTGTCTGGCCGTACATCAGGAAAAGCCGGGTATCGGGTAAAAGCTGCTGAAGCCGTTCGGCAAAGGCCGGCGGCATGGCTGCGGCGGCGCTGGTGATGGTGCGCAGATGTGGCAGGAAACCCGGCTCCAGATCCTTCATGCCGGTGATCAGGGCGGCCATCGGCGGCACGAGCGGGAAACCCGTCGCCTTCACCTCCGTCAGCCGTTCGAGGATCTTCCGCGGAAAGGCGAAGCTCTTTTCGAGTGCCAGCGTACCCCCGGCCATTACCATCGTCACCACCTGCGTGATGCCGTAGCCGAAGGACAGCGGCAGGACGCTGAGCACGACGTCCTCGGCCGTATTGCCGAGATAGACAACGATCGCTTCGCAGGCGGCGCCGACATTGGCGTGGGTCAGCATCACGCCCTTCGGTTGGCCGGTGGAGCCCGAAGTGTGGAGCAGCAGCGCCAGCGCTTCGGTGTTTTCGAGCTCCCTGAGCGGAACGGGAAACTCACCGCTAACCAGATCTTCGAACCGCAATCCATGACCGAGATCGTCGCCGGTATCCGCCTGGGCGACGATCGTCAGCGGCTGCATCTTCGCCATGGCGATGGCCGAATTCACGGTTGCTCGCTGGCGGGCATGGGTGATGACCGCGGAAGCCTCTGTGCTGTTTAGAATGACAGAGAGCTTTTCCGCCTTGATCGACGGATAAAGTGGGCAGGACACGGCACCCGCCTTCCAGAGGCCAAAAAAGCTGACCACCGCCTCATGGCTGTTGTCCAGCACCATTAGCACCCGGTCACCGGGCTTGATGCCGCCGCCGGCAAGGCTTGCGGCGAGGCGATCGGACAACGTATCGAGTTCTGCGTAGGTCAGCCGGACGTCGCCCGCGATGAGCGCGAGCTTCGGCCCGAAACGTCTGGCGCTATCGCGGAGCCTGGCCTCTATGCGCACCGGCGCAGCCTCAGGCCGCTGCCAGCTTGATCGACAGGTAGCTCGTCATGTTGTCGATACTGTCGAGGTTTTCCGGAACGATTTCATCGTCGGCGACGGTGATGCCGTAGGTCTGTTCCAGGAAGGCGATCAGTTCGAGCACGCCGGTGGAATCGATCACGCCGCTTTCGAGCAGCGACTGGTTGTTGGAAACCTGCGCGTCGGCCCGGAAAAGAAAATTTTCCGCGATGAACTCGCGCACGCTGTTTTCGATTGCTTCCGCCATCGACTGCCCTCTCCACAAATGGTTTTTGCCGCGCGGATGCGGCGCGGTCGATTGAAAAGGCATCTTCCAGACTATCCCTGAACGTTTTGCTAATTTGTAAAACGCTTTTGTCCACAAGCTTAACCGCATCCAAATGCCGGCCTCGACGTTGATGCATCCATGAAGATCGCGACCTTCAATGTGAACGGCGTCAACGGTCGCCTCGGCCTGCTCCTCGAATGGCTCGAGGAGGCGGCGCCGGACGTGGTCTGCCTGCAGGAGCTGAAGGCGCCGCAGGAGAAGTTTCCGGCAAAGGCGATCGCGAAGGCGGGTTACGGCGCAGCCTGGCACGGCCAGAAAAGCTGGAACGGCGTCGCCATCCTTGCCCGCGACGCCGATCCCATCGAAACGCGCCGCGGCCTGCCCGGCGATCCCGAGGACCTTCACAGCCGCTATATCGAAGCTGCAGTGCAGGGCGTGCTGGTCGCGTGCCTCTATGCTCCGAACGGCAATCCCGCGCCAGGCCCGAAGTTCGCCTACAAGCTTGCCTGGTACGAGCGGTTTCTGGTGCATGCTCAGGCGCTGCTGGAGACGGGCGCGCCCATTATCCTCGCCGGCGACTATAACGTCATGCCGACCGATCTCGATGTCTACAAACCGGAACGCTGGCGGGATGACGCGCTGTTCCGGCCGGAGGTACGAGAGGCTTTTTCCCGGCTGCAGGAACAAGGCTGGACCGACGCGATCCGCAAGCTGCACCCGGGCGAGCGCATCTATACGTTCTGGGATTATTTCAGGAACGCCTGGGGCCGAGATGCCGGCCTGCGGCTCGACCACCTATTGCTCAGCCCCTCGATAGCGGACCGGTTGCAGGCAGCCGGCGTCGACCGCCACGTCCGCGGCCGCGAACATGCAAGCGATCATGCGCCGGCCTGGATCGAACTCGGCGACTAGGTGAGATCGATCGCCATCTCGGACTGGGTGAGGGTACTTTTCCGCCAGCCGATCCGCCGCATGAAGCGGTCGAGCAGGCCCTCCGGCACGTTTTCGATGATGAAGAGCCGGCGGCCCGGATAACGGGCGGCGAGAGCATCGGTCAGCGACCGGCCAAACCCCTGCCGGCGGCGGGCGGGATCGACCGCGAGGCCGAAGAGCCGGATATCCTTGCCCGAGTCATCCAAAAGCACGGCCGCCTTTGTCACCGAGCGCGAAACCCTTCAGCGGCAGGCCAGCTCTCTCAAAACTCCGGGGATCCGTCTGCCAGGAGAGGCCGGTATCGGCGAATTTTGCAAGCATCGCTGCGGCCGTCTTCAGGTCGCTTTCCTTGGCCGGCGCCACATCCGGCGCGGCAAGCTTGCGGCTGCGGCCGAAGCCCACAAGTTTACGGGTAATCACGAAGCCGAGCGACAGATAGAGATCGCGCGCCCGCTCATTGGTGTTGATCACTTCGAGGATGAGCTTTCGGTCGCCGCGCGCCTTCGCCGCCTCGATGGCATTGAGCATCACGCTGCGCCCGAAACCGCGGCCGCGGATCGTCGGCCCCATGCCGATCGCGCCGACCCGCGAAAGATCGCCCCGCCGGCCGACCAACAGAATGCCCGCCGGGTTTTCGCCGTCGAAATAAACGAAGCTCTCATCGAGATCGACATGATCGCCTTCGATGCGCAACTGCAGCGACGGGACCGTCACATTCATCGGCACCACATAGCCCGAAAAGCCGGCAGTAAAACCTTCAGCCGCCTCTTCCAGGCTGCAATCCGACAAGCGACGATGGGAAATGGCGGATGTCATGACCTCTCTTCCGAGCGTGTTGCCTCAGAGCACGTTGGACGGCGAGCCCTTTTCGAAATTCTCGACATGGGTGATGACCTGCGCCCAGAGCGTCTGCATCGCCTCGTCGCTCGCCCAGGCCACATGCGGGGTGAGGATGAAGTTCGGCCGTTCCAGGATCGTCAGCAGCGGATTGTCCGGCGCCGGCGGCTCCCTGGTCAGCACGTCGAAACCGGCGCCGCCGATCAGGCCCTCGTCGAGCGCGGTCACCAGATCGGCCTCGTTCACCAGGCCGCCGCGGGCGGTATTGATGATCAGCGGATGCCGCTTCATCTTTCGGAACTCGGGCAGGCCGATGAGGTCGCGGGTCGCCGGCGTCAGCGGCATGTGGAAGGTGATGATATCCGACGTTTCCAGCACCTCGTCGAAGGCGGTGTAGCCGGGCTCGACCTTTTCGGCATCTTTCCGGGCCGCGAAGATGACCTTCATGCCGAACGCCTCCGCGATCTTCGCCACCGACTTGCCGAGCGTGCCGCGGCCCAAAATACCGAGCGTCGATCCGGCCAGATCCTTAATCGGATGGTTGAAGAAGCAGAACTGGTTGGCGCGCTGCCATTCGCCGGCGATCACGTCCTCACGAAAACCGACGATGGAACGGCGGAGCGCGAAGATCAGGCCGAACGTATGCTCCGGCACGGTGTTGACCGCATAACCGCGCACGTTGGAGACGGTGATGCCGCGCTCCTTGGCGAAGGCCAGATCGATCACGTCATAACCCGTGGCAGCAACCGCGATCATCTTCAGCTTCGGGGCATTGGCGATCGATTGCTCGCGCACCGGCGCCTTGTTGGTGATGACGATATCGGCATCCGCGATACGGGAAGCCACATCCTCCAGCGCCGTCTTGCCGTACTCTACCCATTCATGAGCGAACGCGGGCCGGGTGATCGTCACCGAAGGGCCGATCGTGTCGCGGTCCAGAAACACGACCTTCATTGCGAAAATTCCTGCATGATTTGAACTCCTCCCAATCGAACCCACGGCGGCCGAAGCGCTGGCCGCAATGGATTTGTCGTATATCATCCCGCCCGCCGACCGAAAGGCAAAAGTGCGGAGAATGGCATGGGTGAAGTGTTGACGCTCGATTGCGTCGTCATCGGCGGCGGCGTGGTGGGGCTGGCGGTGGCCCGCGAACTGGCAATGGCCGGCCACGAGGTCGTGCTTCTGGAAGCCGAGCCGATGACCGGCGGCATCACCTCCTCCCGCAACAGCGAAGTCATCCACGCCGGGCTCTATTACCCGACCGGCAGCCTCAAGGCCGAACTCTGCGTCGCCGGCAAGGAGAAGCTCTACGATTATTGCCGCGACCGGCACATTCCGCACAAGCGATGCGGCAAGCTGGTCGTCGCCTCGAACGAGGCCGAAGTCGCCTATCTCGAAAAACTGTTGAAGCAGGCACAAGCCAATGGCGTCGACGATTGCCGGCTGATCGACGGCACCGAACTTGCCCGCCTCGAGCCGCAGATCGTAGGCTTTGCAGCACTCGTCTCCCTTTCGACCGGCATCATCGACAGCCACAGCCTGATGGGAGCCTATATCGCCGATATCGAGGCGCATGGCGGCAGCGTCGTGCTCAACTCGCCCGTCCTGGGAGGCGAACTTCTGGCCGACACGGTGCGGCTCTCGGTCGGCGGCCGCGATCCCGTGGAGATCGAGGCGAACCTGGTGGTCAACTCGGCCGGCTTAAGCGCCTGGGCGATCTCCGAAGGCATGATCGGCCTCGACAGGGGAACTATCCCCGAGCGCCACTATGCAAAAGGCTGCTATTTCTCATTGACCGCCCGCGCGCCCGCAGAACGGCTGATCTACCCGGTGCCGGAGACCGGCGGGCTCGGCGTCCACCTGACGCTTGATCTCGCCGGCCAGGCGCGGTTCGGCCCGGATGTCGAATGGGTCGAGACGATCGACTACGACGTCGATCCCCGCCGCGCCGACAAGTTCTATGCAGCGATCCGCCGCTACTGGCCAAATCTGCCGGACGGCGCCCTGCAGCCTGCCTATTCGGGCATGCGGCCGAAAGTACTCGGCCCGAACGGAGGAGGGGCCGGCGACTTTATCATTCAGGGGCCTGAAACCACCGGCCACCCGGCCTATGCCGCGCTTTACGGCATCGAAAGCCCCGGCTTGACCGCCTCCATGGCGATCGCGGAGAGGGTGGCGCGCCTGACCTTGCGATAAGGTCAGGCGCTTGCAGCTCAAAACGCCGCGCGCCTGTCGTGTTTGGCGAGACGAGTGAGCAGATAGTCAACTTCCGCCTTGGCGGTCGCGGAAAGCATCTGGGCCGGTTTGCGCTGGGCATCCGAGGTGATGACGCCGCGCCGTTTCAGCACGTGTTTGCGGATTGCCAGACCGATGCCGGCCTGCTGCTCGTAGCGGATCAATGGCAGATGCGCATCGAACAGGTCATGCGCCTCGTCGCGTTTGCCGGCGGCAAATAGGCCGATCAGTTCCGTCAGCATGTCGGGGAAACCGTAGCCGGTCATCGCCCCGTCGGCACCGCGTTCCGGTTCGAAATCGAGGAACATGCCGCCATTGCCGCAGAGGATCGAGAAGACGCGCAGTTCGCCGGCCTTCTGCATGGCGCGCAGCTTCGACACCTTTTCGAGCCCCGGCCAGTCCTCATGCTTCAGCATCAGGCAGGACGGGTGGTTGGTGATGATCCTGGCGATCACGCCCGGCGACATGACGACGGTGAGCGTCAGCGGATAATCCTGCAGCACCCACGGCACGTCGTCGCCGACCGCTTCGACCGCGCCGGCAAAATAGCTGACGATTTGGTCGTCGGTACGCAGCGCAGGCGTCGGCGCGATCATCACGCCGGCCGCGCCCATGTCCATCGCATCGCGCGCCAGCGACCGCATCCCTGCAAAGCCCGGGGCCGAAACGCCGACGATGATCGGCACTTTGGCGCGAGAGACGACACGTTTGATGATGGCCCGGCTTTCCTCCGGCTCCATCTTCGGCGCTTCGCCCATGATCCCGAGAATGGTGATGCCGGTGCAGCCGCTCTCTTCATAAAAATCCGTCAGCCGGTCGATCGAGGCAAAATCGATCGATCCGTCTTCAAAGAACGGCGTGGTGGCGATGGCGTAGACGCCTTTGGTCTCGATCCCGAAGGTCATTATTGGGCGTCCTTCCAGGCCTGGTAGCGGGCTTTTGTTTCGGCGTTCATCGGATAGAGGCCGGGCAGCGGCACGCCGCGGTCGACCTCGGTCATGATCCAGCCTTCCATGCGTTCCTGTTCCGGCGCCTCGGCGACGACCGCATCGAGCAGCTTGGCCGGGATCAGCACCGCGCCATCATCATCCACGACGACGATATCATCCGGGAAAACGGCGACGCCGCCGCAGGAGATCGGCTCCTGCCAGCCGACGAAAGTGAGGCCGGCGACGGAGGGCGGAGCGGCTATGCCGTCGCACCAGACCTTCATGCCGCTGCCGAGCACGCCTTCGGCATCACGCATCACGCCGTCGGTGACAAGCCCTGCCACACCGCGCTTCGCCATGCGGGAGCAGAGAATGTCGCCGAAAATGCCGGCATCGGTGACGCCAAGCGCGTCAGCCACCGCGACGCAGCCTTCGGGCATCGCCTCGATCGCCGCGCGGGTGGAGATCGGCGAAGCCCAGCTTTCCGGCGTCGCCAGATCCTCGCGGGCGGGCACGAATCGCAGTGTGAAAGCAGGCCCCACGACGCGGCCCTGGCCCGGCCTCAGCGGCTTGGTGCCGCGCATCCAGACATTGCGCAGGCCCTTTTTCAAAAGCACCGTGGTCAGCGTGGCGGTGGAGACACCCTTCAGCGTCTCGATGATCTTGGGGTCCAGCGGCATGAATTCTCCTTGGGAATCTTGAATGCCGCCTTCGCAGGCGGCGGGCGATATTCGGTCGCGACTTCTCGTTCGTCAAGGAACTAACGCCTCCGTCGTCATTGACACGACAGCCGTCTGTCGAGGTATAACGTCTTTCAACACTGACACATGGGAGGATGAGACAGTGCTTTTTCCAACGACACTCGTAGGCAGTTATCCGCAGCCGGAATGGCTGATCGACCGCGCCAAGCTCGCGGGCCGTTTCCCGCCGCGCGTCCGCGCCAGGGAACTCTGGCGCATCCCCCAGGAATACCTCGCCGAAGCTCAGAATGACGCGACGATCATGGCGATCAAGGCTCAGGAGGAGGCTGGGCTCGACATCATCACCGATGGCGAAATCCGCCGCGAAAGTTATTCGAACCGCTTCGCGACCGCGCTTGAAGGCGTCGATCTCGACAATCCGGGCTCGGCGCTTGATCGTTCCGGCCACCCGAACCCCGTTCCGCGCATTACCGGCAAGATCCGCCGCAAGCACGCAGTCGAGGCGGAGGACGTGAAATTCCTGCGCAGCCACACGGACCGCAAGATCAAGATCACCGTTCCCGGCCCCTTCACCATGTCGCAGCAGGCCCAGAACGATTTCTACAAGTCGGAAGAAGAAGCCGCCTACGACTATGCCGACGCGGTGAACGCCGAGATCCGGGATCTTTTCGCCGCCGGCGCCGACGTGGTGCAGATCGACGAGCCTTACATGCAGGCCCGGCCGCAGAAGGCGGAACAGTATGGACTCGCGGCGCTTAATCGCGCGCTGGACGGCGTCCAGGGCACGACGGCCGTGCATATCTGCTTCGGTTATGCGGCCATTATCCACGAGCGGCCGTCAGGCTATTCCTTCCTGACCCAGCTTTCGGGCTGCTCCTGCCACCAGGTGTCGCTCGAAACGGCGCAGTCGAACCTCGATTGCTCGACGCTGACCGGTCTTTCCGGCAAGACGCTGATGCTCGGCGTCATTGACCTGTCGGACATGAATATCGAGACTCCGGAAGCAGTCGCCGACCGCATCCGCCGGGCGCTGCCTTACGTCGAGGCGAAGAACATCATCGTCGCGCCCGATTGCGGCATGAAATACCTGCCCCGCGAGGTCGCCTTCGGCAAGATGAAGGCGATGGTCGAGGGCGCTAAGATCATGCGCCGGGAACTCGGCGAGGCTGCCTGATCTTCCAATTGAGTGCGTGGATAACAGGGGCGATTGCCACGGCAATCGCCCTTTTGTTTTGCGGCCTCGGCGTTTGAGCACGCGCGATTCGGAAATATGTATCCCAAATATGTAAATTGTGATCCTAATTGGCTTATAATACGGTCTATTGTATCCCAAATAAAATCGATGTATACATTGCGCCAGAGGATTTTCGGCTTGCGATTGGGCGATCTGCCTCACACAGGCTGGTCCGATAGGAAGATCATGACGACCCTTGTTCTCATACCCGGGCTTGTATCGGACGCCATCGTCTGGGCGCCCTTGGCGGAAGCGGCGTCTGGCGTCATGCCGGTTCATCACGCCGATCTCTCCGAAGGCACATCGATCACCGGTATGGCTCGAACGCTTCTCGACGAGATGGATGACGATATCGTTGCTGTCGGCCATTCGATGGGCGGCCGCGTCGCCCTGGAAATGGCTCGCATGGCGCCGGACCGGGTTCGCGGTCTCGTGCTGGCCAATACGGGGCATCATCCCAAGCGCGAAGGCGAGGAAATCAAGCGTCAGCAGATGATCGATCTCGGCAACCGCAGCATCGACGACTTGGCGCGGCAATGGTTGCCGCCGATGCTCGATCCGGCCCGCGTGGGTGACAAGGACCTGATCGGACGCCTCCACGCCATGGTCCTCAGGGCAGGCTCGCAGGTTCATGAGCGCCAAATCCGCGCCCTTATCGGTCGCCCGGATGCCAGCGCCTATATCGCCGGTCTTCGTTGTCCCATCCTGCTCGTCGCCGCTCGCCAGGATGGCTGGAGCCCGATCGCCCAGCACCAGGAAATCGCCGACGCAGCGCCGGATGCCGAGCTCGTCATCATCGAAAATGCCGGGCACTTCGCTCCCGTGGAGCGACCCGTGGAAACCACCGCCGCCATCACCGAATGGCTGGCGCGCAGATTTGGAGAATCCCAATGAGTGAAGCAGCAGCTACGATACCGGATACCCCGCTCTTCGACCGGGCAGGCTCGATCCGCGGTTACCGGATCAACAAGATGGCGATGGCGCTTGGCCAGCCCGCCAACCGCGCAGCCTTCAAGGCTGACGAAGAGGCCTATCTCGACAGTTTCGGCCTGAGCGCCCACGAAAAGTCGGCGGTCATGGCCCGCGACTGGCACGAGATGGTGCGCCTCGGCGGCAATCTCTTCTTCATCCTGAAGATTTCCGCGGTCGATCCGACCCCGATCACCAGGATCGGTGCAGCCCAGGCCAGCATGGAACACGAAGACTTCCTGCATCTGAGACTGGGGAAAAAGCGCAATGGCTAAGATCATCGGTGGGCTTGGAACGAGCCACGTTCCCTCGATTGGTGCGGCACTCGACAAGGGACTGCGCGACATGCCGGACTGGAAGCCGTTCTTCGACGGTTACGAAGTCGGCAAGCAGTGGATGCGGGACGCCAAGCCCGACATCGCCGTCGTCGTCTTCAACGATCACGGCAATACCTTCTTCCTCGATCGCGTGCCGACCTTCGCCGTCGGCGTCGCCGAAACCTACAATCCGGTCGACGAAGGATGGGGACCGCGCGCCATTCCGGCATTCGAAGGGGCGGTCGATTTCTCCTGGCATTTCGTCGACAAGCTGGTCGAGCGCCATTTCGATCCGATGGTCTGCCGCGAAATAGAGGTGGATCACGGCCTGCAGGTGCCGATGGAACTGTTCTTCGGCCGGCCGGAAGCCTGGCCGGTGAAGGTCCTGCCGATCTGGGTCAATACCATCCAGTATCCGATCCCCACCCCGCAGCGCTGCTGGGAAATGGGCAAGGTCCTGCGCGAAGCGATCGAAAGCTGGCCGGGCGACGAACGCGTCGTCATTCTCGGCACTGGCGGTCTGTCGCATCAGTTGCAGGGCGCCCGCGCCGGCTTCATCAACCAGGCGGCCGATCGCGCCTGGCTGGACGGCATCGCCAGCAATCCGGAACCGTACCGCGCCATGAGCCGCGAAGACTATGTGGAACAATTCGGTTCCGAAGGCGCCGAGCTGATCATGTGGCTCGTCATGCGTGCCGCGATGAACAGCGACGTCAACCTCATCCACAAGCACTACCACGCCCCGGCATCGATGACCGGCGCCGGCATGGTCGTGCTGGAAAATGCGGCCTGATCGATGTTTTTCCTGATGCGCTGCCTGCACCATGAAGGCCAGGATGCCGCCCGCGATACCCACCGCCCGTCGCACCGGGCCTGGGTCCAGTCGGGCGGTGAAGGCCTTGCCGCGGTCCTGATCGGCTCGGCGCTTGTCGACGAGGGCGGTTCATCGCTCGGCAATTTCGGCATCCTGGAGGCCGCGAGCCTCGAAGAGGCGCAGGCTTTTGCGCAAGGCGATCCCTTCAATCGTGCCGGGATCGTTTCGGCGATCGAGCTGACGCAGCTGCCGGACACGTTCCAGGCGGCTCGGATCAGCGATCCGATGACCCCGCGAAAGAACGGCTAATCCTATTTCGGCCAATAAAAAGCCCGCCATCCGGCCAGGATGGCGGGCTTTTCGTCATGTCTTTCAGTCCCCGATCGTCTCATGGGCATCCGCCTTGCCCTCGGCCCAATATCCGGCGGCCTTGATCCAGGCGAGCGGATATCCGCGCTTCTCGACCAGATAGACGCGAGCCGCACGGGCAACCGAGGCTTCGGCGGCGACCCAGACGAAGGTTTCGGGATGAAGCGCGATCGTATCGAGTGCCGAGATCAGTCCCGAGGCATCCGTGGCGCGGGAAAGGGGTCGGTGCACCCAAAGGGCCTCCAGCGACGCCTTCGTCTCGAAGGCCTGTTCCTCTTCCGGCCCGACGACCAGCCCGATACTGGTGATCACGGCGTCTTCGCCTGCCTCTTCGATACGGCGGCCCATCGCCGGAAGCCCGGTCTCGTCGCCGATAAGCAGCCAGCGTTTCATGCCCGAGATGACGGCCGAACCTCGCGGGCCGCCGATCGACAACGTGCTGCCCGGCACGGCATCCAGGGCCCATCGCGTGGCGGGACCGGCATCGTGGATGGCAAAATCGAGCACCAGCGACCTGGCTTTCTGATCATACCGCCGGGGCGTATAGTCACGGCGCTCCGGTTCCCCGGCATCGGTCGGCAGGAAAATCTTGACGTGGTCGTCCGGCGCAGCGCTGACGAAATCCGAAAGCTCCTCGCCGCCGAGGGTAATGCGCAGCATCTGTGGCGTGATGCGCTCGACGGTTTCGACCGTCAGCACGCGACGCTTGAGTTCGTGACGAATGCGCTCGATCTTAGGAGCGGAGGAAGTCTGGTTCTGGGTCGTAAGGTCGTTCATCTGTGTCCTTTCACGGGATATCGACCTGCCGGACACAGCCGCGCAGACCGAAACCGGCGATGCCCGATCGATCAGCGCGTTGAGTGACGTTAACGCTTACGTGCGACGCCTTGCGGCACTCGCAGTGTGAACTCTAGTTAGGCGGGCAAAGCCCTAACGGCAAGGGTCGCCGAGCGTCAATTCCGGCAATTCTGCAAGTCGGGAAACTGCGAACGGCTGTCGTCTTCGCAGCGACGGCCTCGACATCCACCTTCCCTGCACCAGATATCTCCAGTCGTTCAGCCTTTGTGAAGGACTGACGGCCAATGTGCTGCGATCCCTGGGCGATTCGCCCGACAATATGGAGATGGCATGACGCTGCTGCAATTCCCCGCCGATCGGCGCACCGCTGACGTAAAACGTTGCGCCGAAGCGCTTCAGCGGCTTCACGGCGAACAGGCGAACCGTTTCTGGAGATCGGAAATGGCCAGTTTCGCGGCAGTTCTCAGAGCCCAGGGTGTGGCAGACGAGGAAATCTCCCGCCAGGCCGGCCTGTTCATGCACGCCGTCCAGATGCAGCTTCAAAGCGATTGCCTCAACGACGAAACGAGCCTCGTGGCAGGTTGACGCCCGCCGGGCTTCGCGCAGAGATTTGGGCGACGCAGGCGCTACGGAAGAGTTGGAGATAAGTGGTGCCGCTTGCAGGACTCGAACCTGCGACCCCATCATTACGAATGATGTGCTCTACCACCTGAGCTAAAGCGGCACGGGCAGCGGCCGGTTTTGCCGGGGCTGCGAGTGATGCGGCTGATACAGGCAATGACCTGCGATTTCAAGCCGGGTTTTGGGCTTCTCGACGATTTTCCTGAAATGACGGTTATTATCCAGCCGTTGATTCAGACCGTAAGGCGCTCGCGCGCCGCCCGGTATTCGCTTTCCAGCCGGTCGACGAGTTCCGCGACCGGAACCACCGCCTTGACCGCGCCGACGCCCTGGCCTGCCCCCCAGATCTCCTTCCAGGCCTTCGGCCCGCTGACCGCCTGTTCGAAATCCATCTTGGACGGATCGGCGACCGGAAGGGCGTCCGGGTCCATGCCGGTGGCGGTGATCGATCCCTTGAGGTAGTTGCCGTGGATGCCGGTGAAATAGTTGGAATAGACGACGTCGGCAGCATTCGAATCGACGATCATCTGCTTGTAGCCATCGACGGCGCGCGCCTCCTTCGTGGCGATGAAGGGCGAGCCGATATAGGCCATGTCGGCGCCCATGGCTTGGGCGGCAAGGATGCCGCCGCCGGTGGCGATCGCGCCGGCGAGCAGCAGCGGCCCGTCGAACCATTCCCGGATTTCCTGCACCAGCGCGAAAGGCGACAGCGTGCCGGCATGCCCGCCGGCGCCGGCAGCGACCGCGATTAGCCCGTCGGCGCCCTTGCGGATCGCCGAATTGGCGTGGCGGTTGTTGATGATGTCGTGCAGCACGATGCCGCCATAGGAGTGCACGGCGGCATTCACCTCCGGCACGGCGCCGAGCGAGGAGATGACGATCGGCACCTTGTATTTCACGCACATCATCAGGTCGTGCTCCAGGCGCTTGTTGGAGGTATGGACGATCTGGTTGACGGCAAAGGGTGCGGCAGGCCTGTCGGGGTTGGCGGCGTTATGGGCGGCAAGATCCTCGGTGATCATGGCCAGCCACTCGTCGAGCTGGCTTTCCGGCCGCGCATTGAGCGCCGGAAAGGCGCCGACGACGCCTGCCTTGCATTGCGCCAGTGTCAGTTCCGGATGGGAAATGATGAACAGCGGCGACGCGACCACGGGCAGGCGGAGCCTGTCCTTGAGGACTGCTGGAAGCATGGATCAAAAACCTCCCGATTGACCTTTACGCAAACGTA
The DNA here is from genome assembly GCF_002968555.1 of Neorhizobium sp. T6_25. Lineage (NCBI taxonomy): Bacteria > Pseudomonadati > Pseudomonadota > Alphaproteobacteria > Hyphomicrobiales > Rhizobiaceae > Neorhizobium > Neorhizobium sp. T6_25. The sequence continues at coordinate 17,522 of NZ_PVBL01000026.1, read as the reverse complement.
AATCCGTCTACCAGATCGCGGCAGCCTCGAAAAGCCGGTGGAAAGATTTTCGAAGCAGATCTCCGCAACGCCCGGCAGGGGCTCCCGACATATCCTGTCCTTATTTTTCGCCATGGTGCAGTCGAAGGCGGTGCTTGCAGTTCCGCGGCGGAGGGGTTACCGAAACGTAAACTCCCGCGCGGTGGGAATGACGATGAAGAAGGACCGGCAGTGAGCGGTTTGGAAACGGCCATCAGAAACGCACTGGATCGCTCGAACCGGGCGGACCGGGAGATCAGGGCGCGTATTTATCAGTCGGCGCGCCAGGCACTGGACGCCGGCCTTCGCAAGCAAGGCGTTACCGACCGGTTGATCATCATGCAGCAGCATGAACTCCTGGAGCGGAAGATTCACGAGATCGAAATGGCGGAAGTCGAGCGCCTGGTGGAACCGGCGCCGGGACCCGCCGTGGAGCTCGAACCGGAACTGCCATACGCCGCGGAACCCATGGCGGTGGAGTCTCCGGTCATGCCGGCCAGCTCGCGGCCGGAAGCGCCGCAACGGCCGGCGGCACCTTCACCTGTCGCGCCGTCCATCGATACCGTTTCGAGTGAGACGCGCGCTCCATCTGCTGCTGCGGCTATGTCCTCCGGCGATCTTGGCGGCGTCAGCCCCGCGCGCGGTGAGCGGGTCGAAGCCGAGCAATTCCAGCCGGAACCTCCGCCGAAGACGGCAAAGCCGGGCAAGCCGAACAGGAACGCCCGCCCGTCCTCCGATAGCGGCCTGGACGTTCCCCCGGAACGGGCCGCCAAACCGCGAAAGCGTCGGGGTTTCCTGTCGCATCTCCTGACCTGGGTCATCACCCTTGGCGTGGTCGGCGGCGCCTGCTGGTGGTTCTATCAATCCGGTCTGGTGCAGTCGATCGTCGAAGAAGCGATGAAGTCGGCCGACCGCTCGGTCGCCGGCCAGGCGGCGGGAGGCCCGGTCGCCTTCGATCCGCGCCGCGGTTTTTCCGACGAGTGGGTGGAAATCTTCGTGCCCTCCAAGGCGGCGGAAATGAAAGCCGGCGGCCAGGCGAAAGTCGAGGCGGTGGCCGCATCGGAAGGGCAGGCCGTGCGCATCGCATCGGCAACGTCAGGCGACGGCGGTGATGTCTCGGTCGAAGTGCCGCCGGAAGTGCTGCGCGAAATGGCCGGCAAGAGTTCGACGGTGGCTCTGACCCTGCAGTCGGGGCAGGACAGTTCCGTGCAATTATCAGTCCGCTGCGATTTCGGAAGCCTCGGCAACTGCAGCCGTCATCGCTTTACGGCAACGCAGGAGAAGCTGGAGGCGCTCTTCCGCGTGACCTTCGAGCGGTCGCTTGCCCCCAACCGGCCCGGCCGCCTGATCTTCAACAGCGGTATCGACGGCGCGGACCGGGCGGTGCTGCTCTATTCGGTGCGCATCCTGCCCGGCCAATGACCTTTATTTGAGGAATTTCGGGCCGAAACCGAAGATCTTGTCGTCGATCTCGCCGATGGCGTCCTTGTCCTTGCCCTCATAGTCGAGCGACAGCAGGATATGGCGAATGACGTTGAGACGGGCGCGGCGCTTGTCGTTGGCACGCACGACCGCCCATGGCGTCTCCTCGTTGTGGGTCCTTTCGAGCATCGCGTCGCGCTTCTCGGTATAGTCATCCCACTTGTGGAGCGCGGCGATATCCATCGGCGACAGTTTCCAGATCTTGAGCGGATCGTGCCGCCGGTCATGGAAACGCTTGAGCTGCATTTCGCGGCCGATATCCAGCCAGAACTTGAAGAAGATGATGCCTTCGTCGGAAATCGTGTCCTCGAAGCGCGGAACCGCCTTCATGAAATCCTTGTACTGTTCCGGCGTGCAGAAGCCCATCACCGGCTCGACCCCGGCCCGGTTATACCAGGAGCGGTCGAACAGCACGATCTCCCCGGATGTCGGGAAATGCGAGATGTAGCGCTGGAAATACCACTGGCCGGCCTCGGTCTCGGTCGGCTTGTTGAGCGCCACCACGCGGGCCGAACGCGGATTGAGGTAGGCATTGATCGAAAAGATCGTGCCGCCCTTGCCGGCCGCATCACGCCCCTCGAACAGCGCTATCATCCGCTTGCCGGTCGCCTTCAGCCAGAACTGCACCTTGACGAGCTCGACCTGCAGCTTTTCCAGCTGCTTTGCGTATTTGTCCTTGTCCAGCTTGTCATCATGGGGATATCCGCCGGAGCCGAGCGCATGCTCCTCGATCCACGCCGGCAGCACCGGGTCGTCGATATCGAACTGCTTGAGCTTGCCGTTGATGTCGATGCTGACTGCCCGGCTTTCGGTTTTATCCGCCATGATAGTGCTTCCTCCGATCGATCCGCCGCATGGGGGTGGTAGCCGATATGTAACGCAAGTTCGAAATTCCGCTACTCTCCGGATAGCGCCAATTTTCCAATATCCCAACGGAAGCGATGTATATCTGTCATGCAAGAGATATATGAGCGCGTGTTCAACCTGTGAAAGCTGCGAGTGTGCCTGTGGAGTCGGTACTGGAGAAATGGCGTCGGGGTCTGGGCACGCTCGTTGCGAGGGCCCGCCAGGAACGCGCTCTGTTGCTGCTTCTGACCCTCCTGGCGATGATCGCGTTCCTGATCGGCATGGACTGGGTGGGCGTCCTGGTGGGCTGGCTGCTCCTGGTTCTGGTCGTCGTCGGCCGCAAGCCCGTCGTCCTTCCGCCGCCGGCGCTCGATGTCGTCGAGAAAGAGCAGCCGGGCTTCCAGCCGTTACCCCAGGTGGCGGCAACGCTCGGTGCCTTGGATATTCCGGCTTTCGTGCTCGGCGAGGACGTCACGGTCCTCTATCAGAACAAGGCTGCCGAAAGGGCCTTTGGAGTTCTTTCTCCCGGTTCGCACCTTTCGGCACGGCTGCGGTCCCCCGGCATTCTCGACATGGTGCGGGAAACCATCGCGACTGATGAGCCCAACCAGATCGAGCATTCCGAGCGGTTGCCTTCCGAGCGCGTCTATACCCTGCGCATCGCGCCGATCGATCTCGGCCAACCGGTCCAGCAAAGCTCCGACGGAGTGGCGCAGAAGCTCTATCTCCTCTCTTTCAGGGATATTTCGGAATTGCGCCGCATCGATCGGATGCGTTCGGATTTCGTCGCCAATGCCAGCCATGAACTGCGCACCCCGCTTGCCTCGTTGCGAGGCTTCATCGAGACCCTGCAGGGGCCGGCGCGCTCCGATCCTGCCGCGCACGAGCGGTTCCTCGCCATTATGTTCGACCAGGCAACGCGCATGAGCCGTCTTGTCGACGATCTCATGTCGCTGTCGCGCCTGGAGCTCAAATCCCATATCGCACCGGACCAGACGATCGACCTGAAGCCGCTGATCGGTCATGTGCGGGACGCGCTGGTGCCGCTCGCCGATGATCTCGGGGTGGAAATCCGCACGCATCTGCCGGAAGGCAAGGTGGAAGTGCTGGGCGACCGCGACGAGCTCGTCCAGGTTTTCGAAAATCTGATCGAGAACGCCTGCAAGTACGGCCAGGAAGGCAAGTTCGTGGACGTTTACCTCAGGAACGGCGCTTCCGATCCGGTGGAAGTGACGGTTGTCGACCAGGGCCCGGGCATTCCGGCCGAGCACGTTCCGAGGCTGACCGAGCGCTTCTACCGGGTCAGCGTGGCCGACAGCCGTTCCAAGAAAGGCACGGGCCTCGGCCTTGCAATCGTCAAGCACATCCTGACCCGCCACAGAGCCCGTCTGATCGTGAAGTCGGAAGTCGGCAAGGGAAGCGAGTTCACCGTCAGGTTCTGACAAAAGGGAGTGCTATCGACGTCCCATGTCCGGCGCCTCGGGAAAGCGCTCAACTTCTCCAAACATGCAGGGTGTCATCCGCACCGTCCGCGGCGCGGACTATTCGATGGAAACCTCAAGGAGGCGGCGTCAGGCTGCCTCGGTCTGCCGTTGCCATTCCGGCAGCGGAAAGATGCGGTCATAGGCCCAGTTGAACACGAAGGCATAGACCACGTAGAAGACCGCGAACGACACGTCCATCGTCAGTGCATGCATGAGGCTGATGCCGAGATACCAGGCGATCAGCGGCAGAAGCGCGATCAGCAGGCCAAGTTCGAACAGCACCGCATGCGCCACGCGTATTGCGGTGTTTTTCTGCGTGCCGCCGGTAAAGCGCTGCATCAGGTGGTCGAAGCCGAGATTGTAGAGATAGTTCCAGCCGGTGGCGATCGTCGCACTGCCGATGCCGACCACGCCGATATCGGCGGCCGGCATGCCGAAGGCGAAGGCGCCGAGCGGTGTGATGAGAGCGAGCCCGATCAGTTCGAAGCTGATGGCATGGCGGATACGGTCGCGAGTCGAGCGCATGATGACCTCCTGGGTGCTTTCCGGGTCGTCCCGGAGTTTTTGCCCGAATGGGGGAGGTCGTCCTCGCCGTCTTTGAGATAGGTGCAATGCCGATCCGGAGCAAGGCTTGGCCAGCATATCTGCCATGCGCAACAAAAAAGCGGGCCTGAGCCCGCCTTCGATCTTGTCCTCGTGTCGCGCCGCCGCTCAGACCCGAGCAGCAACCTTGCGGCGCTCGTTGACCGGCTGGTAGGCGAGCTTTGCGTGATAGCCGCAATAGGGCGATGCATCCGGGGATTCACAGCCGCAGAAGTGGAAGTCGTCCTTGAGCGGATCGCCGACCGGCCACTTGCAGGTGCGCTCGGTAAGTTCGGTCAATGCAAGGCGACGGGAGATCGGCACCACCACGTTGGAGGCGGGACGATATTCCATCTCCTGATAGGGTTCGATTTCGACCTCTTCCTTGACCATCGTCGCACCGACGGCGCGGGTAACGGTCCGGGTCGTGACGCGCGACGCATAATTCGGAGCCCGCGGCGCCGACGTGGTGCGCTTGGCCGCTGCTGAACGGCCCGTCGCTACCGTGCCGCCGGCTTTCGCCCGGCCCGGCAGGCTGAGACGGTGCACCTTGCCGATAACGGCATTTCGGCTTACGCCTCCAAGTTGCGCTGCGATCTGGCTGGCGCTGAGGCCCTCCGACCATAATCTTTTGAGCTTCTCGACACGCTCGTCTGTCCAGTTCATGCCCGTTCTCCGCCTTTGAACGTTGCTGGCATGCAGAATCCTTCCACCTTTGCTGCGAATTCATTTCGCAGCACCCACTATATCTATGCTTGAGGTGACTAGTTCCGCCGCATGCAGTCTAGTAATTGATCTTTAACCTAGTGTGAGGCTGACTCCGTGGCAAGAGTCGGGGGAATCTGCGGGAATCGATTTCGTGGTTTTCCCCAACTTGCTGTCGGGGAGAGTCATTTTTGTCACATTGGCCGGCGCCTGCCGCTTTCCGGCCCGGGCCTGCCCAAAACGCCGAGCTTTGTTGACATTGATGGCCTAAACCCCGATAGTGCCCCCGCCGCCCAGTGGGCGGCATTTTTGATTTTTTCGGCCCCTTCCATGGGCCTTTCTGGACTGCCTAGAGGAGTGATGTCGCCATGGCTGAAGCCGCGCTTTTCGACACTTTTGCCCGGGCTCCGCTGCGTTTCGAGCGCGGCGAGGGCGTATGGCTTGTGACGGAAAGTGGGGAGCGATATCTTGATTTCGGCTCCGGCGTCGCCGTCAATTCGCTTGGTCACGGCCACCCGCATCTCGTCGGCGCGCTGAAGGCGCAGGCCGACAAGGTCTGGCACACGTCCAACATCTTTGAGCAGCCGGGCCAGGAGACATTGTCGCGTCGTCTCGCCGACAATTCCTTCGCGGATAAGGTGTTCTTCACCAATTCCGGCGCCGAGGCGCTCGAATGTGCCATCAAGACCGCGCGCCGCTATCAGTTCGTGAAGGGCCATCCGGAGCGCTTCCATATCATTACCTTCGAAGGCGCCTTCCACGGCCGTACGCTGGCGACCATCGCCGCCGGCGGCCAGGCGAAGTATCTCGAAGGCTTCGGCCCGAAGGTCGAAGGCTTCGATCAGGTGCCGTTCGGCGACATGGACGCCCTGAAGGCTGCGATCACCGATGCGACCGCGGCTATTCTGATCGAGCCGATCCAGGGCGAGGGCGGTGTCCGGCCGGTTCCGAAGGAATTCCTCCAGGCGTTGCGCCAGGTCTGCGACGACAACGGTCTGCTGCTGATCTTCGACGAAGTGCAGACCGGCGTCGGCCGTTCCGGCAGGCTGTTCGCCTATGAATGGGCGGGCGTGGCGCCGGACATCATGGCGCTTGCCAAGGGCATCGGCGGCGGCTTCCCGCTCGGCGCATGCCTTGCCACGGCGGACGCCGCGTCCGGCATGACCGCTGGCACCCATGGCACGACTTACGGGGGCAATCCGCTCGCCACGGCGGTCGGCAATGCCGTGCTCGACGTGATCCTGGGCGACGGCTTCCTGGAAAACGTCCGCGACGTTGCCTTGGTGTTGCGGCAGGGGCTCGCGAGCCTCAAGGACCGCTTCCCCGACGTCATCGAGGATATTCGTGGTGAAGGCCTGCTGCTCGGCGTGAAGGCGAAGGTGCCCGCAGGTGATCTGGTTGCCGCCATACGCGGCGAGTACATGCTGACCATTCCGGCCGGCGACAATGTGGTGCGTCTCCTGCCACCGCTCACAGTCACAGCGGAGGAAGCCCGAGAGGGGCTTGCCCGCATCGAGAGGGCGGCGGAAAAGCTTTCCGCTTCCGAGATGAAAAAATCGGCCTGAGCGGGCAAAAGGGGGACGCCGTTGCTGGTTTCCCGCTTCACAGGGAACATCACATGGCATCTCCCAAGCATTTTCTCGATCTTTCCGCCGTTTCCCCGGCTGATCTCAGGGCTATCCTCGACGACGCGAAGGTCCGCAAGCAGGCGACCAAGGCCGGTACGGCGGAAAAGCCGCTCGCCGGCAAGATGCTGGCGATGATCTTCGAAAAGCCCTCCACGCGCACCCGCGTATCCTTCGATGTCGGCATGCGCCAGCTCGGCGGCGAAACGCTGTTTCTGTCGGGTACCGAAATGCAGCTCGGCCGCGCCGAGACGATCGGCGATACGGCCAAGGTCCTGTCGCGTTACGTCGATGCGATCATGATCCGCACCACGGATCACGCCCGCATGCTGGAGCTTGCCGAACACGCGACCGTGCCGGTCATCAACGCCCTGACCGACGATACGCATCCCTGCCAGATCATGGCCGATATCATGACCTTCGAGGAGCATCGCGGGCCGATCGCCGGCAAGACGGTCGCCTGGACCGGCGACGGCAACAACGTGCTGCATTCCTTCGTCGAAGGTGCCGCCCGTTTCGGCTATCGCATGAACATGGCGGTGCCGATGGGCTCGGAGCCCTCCGACAAGTTCCTCAACTGGGCACGCAACAACGGCGGCAACATCATGCTTTGCCATGATGCCGAAAAGGCGGTTGCTGGCGCCGATTGCATCGTTACCGACACGTGGGTGTCGATGAACCAGGAGCACAAGGCACGCGGCCACAACGTCTTCCAGCCGTTCCAGGTCAATGCCGACCTGATGAAGCGTGCCGACAAGGATGCGCTGTTCATGCACTGCCTGCCGGCCCATCGCGGCGAGGAGGTCACCGACGAGGTGATCGACGGTCCGCAGTCGGTCGTCTTCGACGAGGCTGAAAACCGCCTGCACGCGCAGAAGTCCATTCTCGCCTGGTGCTTCGGCGCAGTCTGAGTTCAACGTCCCGGATGGAGGACGCGGAGAGCCGGCGGCGGCAATCAACCTTGATTTCCGCCCAGCAATCCCCCATTTGTCGGCTTTCAACAATACGCCGTCTTCTGGACTGGCGTTTCAACACACATCGTCGACGTCTTTTCCTCCGGCCAGCGGTTCCGCTTGGGCTGGCGCTTGTGTAAAGGTTTGGGTCGGCGCGAAGGAGTGAAGTCATGGCGGAAGCGACTGTGGAACTCAACGAACTCGACTTTGCCGGAGACGATCGGGTCGTTCCCTTCCAGGTGGAAGGTCTCGACGTGCGCGGCCGTGCGGTCCAGCTCGGGCCGCTGCTCAACTCCATCCTCAGCCGTCACGAATATCCGGGCCCGGTCGCGCGGCTGCTTGCCGAGGCGATCGTGCTGACGGCCCTGCTCGGCACCTCGCTGAAATTCGACGGCAAGTTCACGGTGCAGACCAAGGGCGACGGCCCGGTCGATCTGCTGGTCGCGGATTTCTCGACGCCCGACAGCCTTCGTGCCTATGCCCGTTATGATGAAGAGGCGCTGGCCGCTGCTGTCGAGGAAGGCAAAACCTCGCCGCCCGATCTTCTCGGGCAGGGAGTGCTGGCGTTCACCATCGACCAGGGCCGCGGCATGCAGCCGTATCAAGGCATCGTGCCGATGGACGGTTCATCGCTCGAGGAGATTGCCGGCGTCTATTTCCGTCAGTCGGAGCAGATCCCGACCAAGGTCCGCCTGGGCGTCGCCGAGCTGTTCGACCGCGATGCCGATGGCAAGCCGCGTCACAATTGGCGGGCAGGCGGGCTTGTCGCGCAGTTCCTGCCGCACGCGCCTGAGCGCATGCGCCAGCCGGACCTGCATGGTGGCGATGGTGACGAGCGCGATTTCGAATTCACCGAGGACGATTCCTGGGCCGAAGCCCGCACGCTGGTGGAAACGATCGACACCGATGAGCTGACAGACCCGCGGGTCGCAATCGAACGGCTGCTGTTTCGCCTGTTCCATGAGCGCGGCGTCCGGGTCTATGCGCCGCACCCGGTGTTCGATCGCTGCAGCTGCTCGCGCGACAAGATCAAGGGTGTTCTCTCGGGGTTCTCTGCCGAGGAGATCGAGGCGAGCGAGGAAGACGGGGAGATCGCCGTCACCTGCGAGTTCTGCTCGACCACCTATCGCTACACGGCGGACGAATTCGCCGCAGCCTGATCATCGAACGGCGGGAGTTTCCTCCCGCCGTTTTCATTTCAAGGCATCTTGCATTCGAAGTTCGCGCCGTCTTTCAGATCGCCACTGCCGGAATATCTGGCTGATTGAGGATAGGGGCAGAGCGGCCGCGTCATCACCGGCTTACCCTCCTTGATCTGCTTCGCCTGGATTACCGTCGGCGCCTTGCCGTTCTCCACCCAGTCCATCAGCGGCGTGAAGGCATCGAAGACATCCGTGCCGTAGCCCGCGGTGCAGTGAAACATGCCGGGCACCATGAACAGGCGGTAGAACTCCGCCGTCCGCTCGGCGCCCATCTGTTTGCGGACGGCTTCATAATAGTTGACGCCCATCATCGGGTTGAGCGCCGGGTCGGACCAGCCGAAATAGGTGATCATCCGCCCACCGCGTTTTTGGAATTCGCTGAGATCGGGGTTGGTGGCGTCGACGATCTCGCGGATCGCGCCGATCTTCGGATATTCGCTATCGAAGTCGAATGTCTTCCAGTCGATCGCCTTTCCGGAGGCGGGCAGCATCGCCATGTTCTTGACGAAGGTCTCGCCATAGGCCAGCTGCCGGCTCGGTCCCTGCTCGGATACCATCCACATGTCCCAGCCGCTCACGCCGGTCGGATCGACACCCTCGGTGCCGAACTGTACGCCGGGGAAAATCGTCTCCCCCTTGATCTTCACCCCGCCGGCGAGCGTCTTCAGCGTTTCCACCTGCGCCGGCGTAAAGCAGTCGGAACCGCCTGCCTCGCAGGTATTCAGGTCCTTGGCCGGATCGAAATTGCATTGGCGAGGATCGGTGATCAGCCCGTCCTTGGCACCGTCGATCGCATCACATTTGTCCATCACCGCCTTGGCGAGCACCGGAAGCTGAGCCCGGCTGATCGGCGCCTTGAGCAGAGCCCGCGCATTCCAGACGCCCCAGATCTGCGTATTGGTGAGATCGAGAACCGGAGCTCCGGCGAGGATGCCGTCGAAATCGCCCGGATAACGCTGCGCCGCCATCAGGCCCTGGCGTCCGCCGGTCGAGCAGCCATCCCAGTAGGAGAAGGAGGGATGCCGGTCGTAATAACGCGCGGCAATCGCCTTGGCGGTGTCGACCGTCACATGCACCGCGCGTGAGCCGTAGTCGATCAAGAGGTCAAGGTCTTGTGCAAAATCCCCGAGCTTGTAGGTGGCCGCATCGTGGCCGGTATTTTGCTGGACGGTGAGGAAGCCTTTCGAAAGCGCCGCATTGCGGGTGGCGACCCGTGACGCTGCGGCAAGATCCTCGCCCGCGTAGCCGCCATTGCCGAACATATAGAGCCGCCGGTTCCAGTTGTCCGGCAGGGTGATCTCGAAGCGAACCTGCGGCCGGATATAGCCGGTTACCTGGCAATGGCCGGGGACCGCTCCCACGCCGGCCACGTGCGTGGCCTTCAGCGTCGTGACCTCGGCAAAGGATTGGCCGTTCAGCATGCCGCAGGCGATCTGCGGCGACACGGTGGCGGAAGTGAAATCCGGCCTGTCCTTCTGATCGATGAAACTGCTCTTGTTTTGTGCGAGTGCCGGGGTGAAGGCCGCAAGCGCCAGAAATGCGCAGGGCGCCAGCAGAATGGCCCGCTTGATCGATCGTGTCATCAAGTTCTCCTCCCAAAGACCGGTTGACGACGTCAAGATGCCGCAGGAGGGAAGGGGTAACAAATAGAAAAACCGACGCTGCCCATAACCTGTAGGTTGTCGTCGGTAGCGCGGTCTAGTTGAGGACGCGCATCAGGCCCGGCGAATCCAGCGAGAAGGCCGGGATCGTCACCTCGAAGGTCTCGCCTTCATCGGTCTGCATGTCGTAATGGCCGAACATCAGTCCGGATGGTGTGTCGAGAGGACAGCCCGAGGAATATTCGTAGCTGTCGCCCGGCTTCAGCCGCGGCTGTTCGCCGACGACCCCCGGCCCGTCCACTTCGTCGACGATGCCGTTCTGGTCGGTGATGTGCCAGTAGCGATGCACCAGCTGTACGGTGAGCGTCGAATGGTTTTCGATGACGATGCGATAGCCCCAGACATAGCGGCTCTCTTCCGGATTGGATTGCTCCTCCAGATAGTAGGGTTCGACGGCGACATCGATATCTCTTGTCCGGGCGCGATACATGCGACACCTCAACAAATCTAACTTGGTTCGATATTGTACAGAGGCGCCGCAACGTCAAGAAATCTCGCGGTTTGAACAACCGAGTGTGAGCATTTGTTGAAGTTAAGGATAACCGGGATGGTGAATTTCTGGTCGATCCACCACCCCGGCCACTATCTTGAAAAGCGAACGCTTACACGCCGGCCTTAGAAAGCGCCCGGGCGAAATCCTCGATCAGGTCGTCGGTGTCCTCGATACCGGCCGACAGGCGCACGGTGCCGGGCGAGATGCCGAGTTCGGCACGGGCCTCGTCCGTGAGGTTTTTGTGCGTCGTCGTCGCCGGATGGGTAATCAGGCTCTTGGAATCGCCGAGATTGTTGGAGATCTTGACGATTTCCAGCGCGTTCTGCAGCTTGAAGGCCGCTTCCTTGCCGCCCTTCAATTCGAAGCAGACGAGCGTCGAGCCGGCCTTCATCTGCCGGGCGATGATATCGGCCTGCGGATGGTCCTTGCGGCCGGGATAGATGACCCGGGCCACCTGTTTCTGATCGGCGAGGAAGTCGGCGATCTTCGACGCGCTTTCCGTCTGCTGCTTGACGCGCAGCGGCAGGGTCTCGATGCCCTTCAGCAGCGTCCAGGCATTGAACGGCGACATCGCCGGACCGGTATGGCGGAAATAGTCGTGCAGGTTCTCGTCGATCCAGGCCTTGTCGGAAAGCACGACGCCGCCGAGGCAGCGGCCCTGGCCGTCGATATGCTTGGTCGCGGAGTAGACGACGATATGCGCGCCGAGTTCCAGTGGCTTCTGGTAGAGTGGGGTCGCAAACACGTTGTCGACGACGACCTTGGCGCCGATCTGGTTGGCGAGCTTGGCGACGCCGGCAATATCGACCACTTCGAGCGTCGGGTTGGTTGGGCTTTCCAGGAAGAACACCTTGGTCTTCGGCGTGATCGCCTTTTCCCAGTTTTCAAGGAAGCGGCCGTCGACCAGCGTGCATTCGATGCCGTATTTCGGAGCGAGCGTCTCGACCACCCAGCGGCAGGAGCCGAACAGGGCGCGGGCCGCGACGATATGGTCGCCGGCCTTCAGCTGGCAGAGGATCGCGGCGGTAACAGCGGCCATGCCCGAGGCGGTGGCGCGCGCGTCTTCGGCGCCTTCCAGCATGCACATGCGCTTTTCGAACATGTCGTTGGTGGGGCTGCCGTAACGCGCGTAGATGAAACCGTCCGTCTCGCCCTTGAAGCGGGCTTCGGCCGCTTCCGACGTGTCATAGACGAAGCCTTGGGTCAGGAAGATCGCTTCCGAGGTTTCGCCATATTGCGAACGCAACGTGCCGCCGTGTACGAGTTGGGTTGCCGGGCGCCATTTGTTAGTCATGCGTGTCCTCTTTCAGAACAAAAAAACCGGTCGCATAAGCAGACCGGTTTCGCACCCGGTCTTTTTAGCCACTTATTTAACGTGGCTGCAAGCCGACCGGCCAAATCACCACGGGATAAGATTGGCATAGCGCCGCGCCCCGCTTGCGTCAATGGCTCGCATTTGGTTTTGTCGCCTCGAAACTTGAGAGAGACATGATGGCTCGCGAAACAGGAATTCTGGCGGACCGCGCGATCGCGGCGCTTTTCGACAGTGGACGGCTGATCTCCGAGCGGGAGCTCGACCTGGATCAGGTTCAGCCCGCCAGCCTCGACCTGCGCCTCGGCGCCAAGGCTTTTCGCGTCCGCGCGAGCTTCATGCCGGGCCCGACGAGCCTGGTCTCCGACAAGCTCGATCGGCTGAAGCTACACGTGATCGACCTCTCCGAAGCCGCGGTGCTGGAAACCGGCTGCGTCTATATCGTGCCGCTGATGGAACGGCTCGACCTGCCGGCCAACATGTCTGCTTCCGCCAATCCGAAAAGCTCGACCGGTCGGCTCGATATTTTTACCCGCGTCATCACAGATTACGCGCAGGAATTCGACAAGATCCCGGCCGGTTATTCCGGCCCGCTCTACCTTGAAATCTCGCCGCGTACTTTCCCGATCGTGGTGCGCCGCGGTTCGCGCCTGTCGCAGATCCGTTTCCGCGTCGGCAACGCGCTGCTCGGCGAGCCGGACCTTCTGCAACTCCATAACGACGAAACCCTGGTCGCCTCCGCCAAGCCGAATGTCTCGGGCGGCGGCATCGCCCTGTCGATCGATCTTTCCGGCGACAGCGTCGGCCTGATCGGTTATCGCGGCAAACACCACACGGCCGTCGTCGATGTCGACAAGAAGGCGCAACACGACATCTTCGATTTCTGGGAGCCGCTTTACAGCCGCGGCCGCAACGAACTGATCCTCGATCCCGACGAGTTCTATATCCTCGTCTCGCGCGAGGCGGTGCATGTGCCGCCGCTCTATGCGGCCGAGATGACGCCCTTCGATCCGCTGGTCGGCGAATTCCGCGTCCACTATGCCGGTTTCTTCGATCCCGGCTTCGGCCACGAGGCGGCGGGGGGACGGGGCAGCCGGGCGGTGCTCGAAGTGCGCAGCCACGAAGTACCCTTCATCCTCGAAGACGGCCAGATCGTCGGTCGCCTGGTCTACGAACACATGCTCGAAAAACCCGAAGGCATGTACGGCGCAGGCCTCGGCTCGAACTATCAGGCACAGGGCCTGAAACTGTCGAAGCATTTTCGCGTCTGACACCGCCTCCGGCTTGACAGTCGATGCCGTCTGTTGGAAATCTGCAGACCGACGCGGGTGTAGCTCAATGGTAGAGCAGCAGCTTCCCAAGCTGAATACGAGGGTTCGATTCCCTTCACCCGCTCCAATGAAGCCCTTCACCCGCTCCAGCTACCTTTCCAGCGATGTCCAGTAAGGTACAAAGGCAACGAAGTGCCCGAAGAATATGGCGTTCGGTCTCGCCCGCGCGCAACGACGTGCGGTGACAGCCAGCAATTTTCACGGTAAAAATCACGGTATCCAGCGACGGTCAGGAAGTCGATACCGTAATGCCGTTGACTGATATTCAAATTCGCAATGCGAAAGCAAAAGGCTGGTCGCGAGCTTGAAAGAATAAATCGGTGTTTTTCAGGCAGCCAACAATCCTTCTTGGAAGGCAATAAATATATCTTGGTTTACGCGATCGTTATTCATAGGTTTTTTTGAGCGATATCAAAATATTACCGACATCTTTAGATTTTATGCAAGGGCGCATGCCATTGCATTTTTGAGATATGCGTTTATATGCAAATTCGAGTCGAAAAATATTGAGTTGGATTTCGAGTTTATTTATTTTTCTTCTTTCTTGAAATCGCCCCGATCCAAGCAATCGCAGGCTGACCGCAATTTTTTGGCCGGATTCTGATCAGTCCTCACGGACTGCCCGCCACCCCACAGCAGGAGACTCCGACCTCAGATCGACCCGATCTTAGCGGTACGATGAAGGAGTTCCATAATGGCAATCGAACAGGCCGGCGTGCGGATTGCGCGCAAACCCTGGGGCAGCCACGATCTCCAGCCCTGGACGAAGACACGCAACGACGACGCGATCGGTGAACTTTGGTTCGAGCGCGCCGACGCGCAGTCGCCCGATCCTGCTCTGCTTCTCAAGCTGCTCTTTACAAAAGAGGCCCTCTCGATCCAGGTCCATCCCGACGACGGCCTTGCGCAATCGCTCGGCATGGGAAACGGAAAGACTGAAGCATGGTATATTCTCTCAGCGGAACCGGGGGCTCAGGTTGCCGTTGGGTTGACGAGGAGGCTAACTCAGCCGGAACTGCGCAATGCGATCCTTGATGGCTCCATAGCCGATATCGTGGATTGGCGGGATGCCATCGCGGGCGACGTCATTTTCGTCCCGGCCGGAACCATTCACGCCATTGGCGCCGGGCTTGTTATCGCGGAGATTCAGCAGAGAAGCGATACGACATTTCGTCTTTTCGACTATGGCCGCGAGCGCGAACTGCATGTGGAGCAGGCCGTCGCGGCTGCGGATCTAGAGCCGGCGAAGGTCCAGGCAATTCCGGTGGACCTCACAGAGGTCAGGACACAACTGGTCTCCTGTCCTTTCTTCGTCCTCGAACGGGTCAACCTTCCCGCAGACTCGAACTGGGAGTTGAACGCGGAATGCGAAACTTGGGTGCTGGTGATCGCCGGTGAGATGGACGTCGGAAGCACTTATGCCGGCATCGGAGATGCGTTGTTTGCCGACGCTTCGCACGCCCACATCAAGGCCGGGAGCGAAGGACTGACTGCCCTGCTTGCCTATGCCGACGCGCAACCAAGGCCCGGCCTTCTACGCAATCTCGACATACGCACCGCCAAGCCAGCGTCCCGGCATCTTGAACAGGCACTCATTCACCACCAACAACCGGCGGGCTTGCCATTCCGCTCAACGGAGGCATGACCATGACCCAACTCAGGAAAATTGCATTCATCGGCAATTCGCTCCCGCGCCGCTGCGGCATCGCGACCTTCACCAGCGATCTTCAACAGGCTGTTTCCAAATCCCCGGCAAAGGTGGAGACGGTCATCGTGGCAATACACTTTCGATAGGTCGCGCGGCCGTCAGCACGCGGTGATCAGAGCCTATGAACACAATCGCCGCTCGCGCCACCACTGCATCCGAAACCCCTTGAAGGGCCTTAGGAGAATTCTCGATGATAAAATTCGAAGCCGTACAACCACGTTTGGACGGATCACGAGCCGCGGCTTACGAGTTTGCGAAAAAATACCGATTGGGTGAAGTGGAAGCTGAGCGGCTTTTTCTCAAGTTAGGTGCTTCGGCAACGCAGGTCGCTATGCTCGCGGAGGCCAAGTTTCCTGCTCCGGAATTCGGAAGACCCACCAACAAGGCTAAAGCATCATGAAACCGACTGCGTTCGATGGACAGGTTGTAAATATTGCCGAGAATTCACACCCGGCGGAGGCTCTGGGCAACCGCCCGATGGTCAAATCGGCGGGAGACCCCGCCACTGGCCTGAGACAGCGCATCGCGGCCACGGTAACTGCTGCTCGAGCCCAAAGAGAAGCCGAACTGCAGCAGGCCTCGGATCGCGCGAACGCGGAGCGACGGGAGATACAGCAAAAGGCAAAGAACGCATTGCTGATGCTTCTGAGCGACGACGTCATAAATTCCATCATCGGAAAGCATGCCGGTCTGGGCGAACTTTATGTCGGAACGATCCAAGTGACGAAGCGTGGAGTTGAACTCATCAGGAGCGGCGGAGCGGGAGCATCGCACATGATGGGTGACAGGCTCGATCTCAGATTTGACGGAGGCATTCTGCAGGCTGGCCAACAGCTGAAATCGCTCGAATTTCAAAGTCGTGTACTGGAACTGCAGACGCATGGCATCAGGGTTGACGGGGTGCATGATGCTTCGGCACAAGCCATTTTGATTACGTTCGACTATGAGAATGCGGTGGGCTGACGTCTGATCTAGCTGGGGGTGGTCATAGGGAACGAGATCTACCTCTACGGGATTTAGTGCTGAAAACGGCGGCCAATGCCCATTGCGGGGGTCAGCGAAACGCCTTCCGCGAAAGGTAGGCAGCTACGTCGGGAGACCGACGTTGGGCCGCGGGTTGTCCCCGGGAACAAGGGCGAAGTCAGGACGAACAGCCATGCACACGCCGCACTAGGCAAGAACATATGCCTCAATGGCGGCTGCTATGAATGCCTCGCGAGCTACGGAGCTCGAACGACTATGGAAGAGCGCACCCTCGCACGCTTGTTTGGCGGCTTGATACTGTTTATCGCGCTCAGGCGGCCAACGTCTTTCAAGGAATTCCAGCCCGTCCGCGGCGTTCTCTATCATTTCAGGCGAACCGTAACCGATGCGAACGGCAACGGGAGTGCCCCATTGAACGCCCGCTATATAGGCCGGTACTCGCTTCCACGGCATGATAGTTCTCCTCCCGGCACAATGCTGGAGGTAGCACGACGCGCTCATTCCCGCCACTTAGCAACAACAATCGGACGCTTGCACCCACCTCGCCGTTACCCCAATTGGCGGACCCCCATCGGCTACCCGTCTTTGGCGTAGTCATATAGCGTACAAGTGAGGCCCGGAGCCACGTTTCGTATGCCTGCGCTGCTAGGTACCCGTTCCTCAAGCCTGTGCTTGAGCCTTTCTGCTTATGCCGACTGTCCGGTCGAAAGGGGGCAGTTCAGCAGCCAAGCGGAACCATCGCCGACATACCGTGGTTGTGACGCATCAAGAACAAGGAAGCTCACGATGCACATATTCTCGATTGCCGCGTTGATCGCAGGTTCGCTTATTCCCTTCGGCGCGATGGCAACCGAGGAAGACTTCCTGAAATCGATCGAAGGTGACTGGACGGGCGGCGGCAAGGTGCTCCGGAGGCTCGGTGGTGAGAACGTCAGCGTGTCCTGCAATATGAAGTCCGAGGCTGATGCATCGAGCTTTTCCATGGATGGATCATGCCGCGCCCTCGTGGTCGTTACACGGGGCTTCAAAGCCAAGGTCAATACGTCGGGTAACTCCTATTCGGGTACATATGTAGGGGTGTCGGGCAAGCCTTCGACCCTCGCCGGTAGCCGCGAGGGCAATACGATCAATCTCGA
>NZ_PVBL01000025.1:0-106145 GCF_002968555.1 Neorhizobium sp. T6_25 | reverse complement strand
CACTTGAGACAATCGCCACTATGAGCGATGATCCACTCATCAGCCTGCCAGCTGCAAGCTGACACTCATCCGGCCCTCTGGGATGAGCCGTGGTCGTCTAAGCTACACCACATCCTGGGACACGATCGTGCTTTCTAATGTCCGCACGGACCGTGCCGATGAGGACCTGATCGAAATCTGGTCCTGCATTGCCGTTGAAAATATAGTCGCAGCTGATCGAGTTCTCGATGCGATTGAGGCGCGCTGGCAGCATCTCGCACGACACCCTTACTCGGGAGTGGCGCGCGACGACATTGCGCCGGGTATTCGGCATCTGGTCTCAGGCGAGTATCTTACTCTTTATCGGCTCACCGGCGGCGCAGTCGAAATCATCCGCGTGCTGCGCTCCACCACGTCGACGAACGCCTGGCGCGCTGGACTCTGATGTGCCACGACCGGGTGGACGGGGACGAGATTGGCCTCGCTCATGATTACATATCGATCATGCTGGCGGTCCGTCGTCCAAGTGTCACCGGTGCACTTCACGTACTGGAGGGGAATGGTTTCATCACCTCATTACGCGGTAGAGTTATCGTTCGAAACAGGGGAGCACTCGAGAAGTTTGCGCACCACGCCTATGGCAGGCCGGAGGAGGAATATCGCAGGCTGATCGGCGAAATGGATGTTTCACCTTCGAAGGTCGTTGCGTCCCCTGCCTGAAGTCGTCAGCTACTCTCGCGAGGGTGTACGGAAGTCTGGAGTATTCGTCCCCTCCGGACCTCCCAGAATGTCACTGCCTGCAGAACATTGCCAATTGTGTCGGAGATTTCCCGCGAAGTATCCGTTCTTGGTTTTGCGAGAGCTAGGATCGGGGACCGGTGCTTGGGTCTCGTCCATGAACAGCTTCATTGACCACTTCAGATCGGCAATCAGAGCATTGAATACGGGGCGTAGTTCATAGGCTGCCGAAGCTCGCCTGGCCGGAAGCAGGAACGATCAACTCCGTTGATCGCGGACCTGCGGAACTGCCTCAACCGGCATCGTGCTCGCGTCGCTGGCAAGTCGCCGCTCGGCGAAGCGCTCGCCTATATCGCCAAATATTGGGATGGGCTCCGTGTCTTCCTGACCGACGGCCGCATCGAGATCGACAAGAATGGCGTCGAGCGGACCATCCGCCCGATTGCCCTCAATCGGAAGAACGCACTCATTGCGGGTCATGATGCCGGAGCAGAGAACTGGGCGACTATCGCCTCGCTCGTTGACACCTGTAAACTCAACGCCGTCGATCCGCTGGCCTACTTGACCGCCACGCTCACTGCCATCGTCAGCGGTCACAGGCAGAGTCGCATAGATGAGCTTCTGCCGTGGAATTATTCGGGATGAACAGATGGCTGAAGTCTGCTGTCGGCCCTTAGGCGACATTCGGAAGCCAGGCGGGAATGAGAGACTAATCTGAGGGGGGCGAGCATTCCTCAAATCCTGAGCGCTCACGGCTGACCACCTCCCAGGGAAGCCGGTGAGACAGCCAGATTTCCTTCGTTGGGCAAAGCTGATCAGGGTCATCCAGACTTGCAAGGGTGATATCGATCGTCTCTTCGCCAAGTTCGTAGAACGTCAGGCAGGTCCCGCAGGCTCCGCAATGTCCGCGTTGGACCCCCGACGAAGACGCGTAGACAGTCATCGCCCCCTTGGTAATCCTGAAGTCACCCAATGCATAAACGGCCCAGGCGACCGATGGCGCTCCGGCAGATTTTCTGCAACTCGCACAGTGACAGATCGAGACCGACACTGGCTCGCCAACGGCGGCATAGCGAACATTGCCACATAGACATCCGCCGAGCCTGGGTGCCATTGCCTCTCTCCCTTCGCCCTCAAACTGCGCAAATTATGCGCTGATCTAGGTTCATGACAATCATTTTAACGAGAGCGAACGTCCGCTGTTAGCGGATTCTTGCCATCAATGTCGTAGCGGCATTTTTCGGAATGGCCAATCGAACTTGGTCAATGTGCGAGGGAAACACCGCGTACGATGTAGAAGATCTGCATTCGAGTGATCCTTCACACGAATCCTTGCGAACGGGCCGGGAGCCCAGAGTTGCCCCCTGCGACGACAACAAGAGAGCTTGTTCTAATCAATCATACGGGCAATGTCCGAGTGCTCGGAGCCCTTCAGGCTGCATCTGGAAGAAGGGACCTAAAGGTGGCGCGGGTGATGACTACCGTGGTTCCGTCCGCGCCGCCGCTGGTTTCGACCTGTGCGCCGAGCTGCTTCCCCAGCGCCGTCACAATCGCAGTTCCCAGGCCACCTCCTGACCTGGCGGGCGCGGTTGCGTCCTTGCCAACCCCGTTGTCAGACACGGTCAGCTTCCAGTCACTGCCGCCGACCTCATAGGACACGAGGACCGCCGCCTGCAGCTTTTGAACCGGGAAAGCATATTTCACTGCGTTGATGACAAGTTCGGTGACGATGAGGCCAAGACTGACGGCGTGGTCGGAGCTGATCCGCCCGTCCTGCGACACTGGAATTCCAAATCTTACGGAAAAGATCCGCTCTCCCAACCAAATAGCTTGGCCTTGCCGAAATGAACCGAATTCCGCGTCTGGTGGCACGTTGCGGCCGATATCATTGCCTACAGCGCGGAAGATAAGACATTTCAGTTAGCCTCGTTTCAAGCTAGATGACCGAACGACCGAAGAACCGTTAAATTGTCTAGCGCAGCTCCCGACATAGGCCCCGCTACGGCGGCTGGTATCCTTATGGCAGATGAGCCTTGCGGGTCAGTTCTGCCTTCAGCCGTGCAGTTTCCAGACCCAACGTGATGAAGGCACGTGCGTGGCGAGCGAGCGCCACGTTGTTCGTCCACAGGTCCCGCCAGATGCCCGTCTTCAGCGACAGGTCGCGATCGACGATAGCGGAGGAGAAGGATTCGAAGGTCACGTAATCTTGCCAGCTGATCGCCACCAGGGCGTCGAAGATGGCCGCGAAGTCGATATTGCCGGTGCCGAGATAACCGCGATGGCTTTCGCCGATATGAACATAGCCGATCTTGTCAGCGGCATGCCGGATGGCGAGACCGACATCGGCCTCCTCGATGTTCATATGGAAGGTATCGAGATGCAGGAAGACGTTAGAGGCCCCCACGTCGGCAATATAGGCCATGCCCTGCGCCGCTGTATTGAGCATGTTACTCTCGAACCGGTTGACGATCTCCAGGTTCAGCGTGACGCCAGCCGATTTCGCAGTCTCCGCCGCCCGTGTAAAGGCAGAGACGCTAGTGTCCCATGCCCTCCGCGTCAGCGCCGCCTCCTGCTTTCCGTGAGCCGAGCTCAGTATCCCGGCTAGCTTGGTGCCGCCAAGATCGCGCGTTAGCGCAATCGCCTTGTTGAGGATCTCGACGCCGTTTTCCACGACAGCCGGATCTTCGCTGGAGATGTCGCCCGCCGGCGGCAGTCCCATGCTGATGGCGACGTCGAGCTTCAGTGCCTTGAGCCGCCCGGCCAACCATTTTACATCCACTGCGGCCGGATCGAGATAGGAAAATTCGATCAAGTCGAACCCCAGCTCGTGCGACTTGACCAGCGCCTGCTCGAGTTCGTCCTTCGACGATCCAGCGCTCCAGACGTAGGAGTGAACACCAATTCCAGCCATCGCAGCTACCATTGTTTCAGAAGATGAAAAAGGATGCGGATCCGGGCCGGAACCAGTTCCGGCCCGGATCAATCGAAGACCTGGATCAGCGCGCGGCCGTCCAGCCCTTATAGTCTTTGACGTTCTCGGCAGTGATCAGCTGCGGATCGAGTAGGACCACCGGCTCGGCAGGCTTCTTGCCGTTCAAAACATCGACCCCGAGCTCCAGCGCCTGGCCGGCCATCGTGTAGGGGTCCTGCGAGGCGGAGGCTTTGATAAGGCCCTTGCCGCTCGAAAGAGCCTTTTCGATATCCGGCGCGCCATCAACCGCTGTGATGATGAACTCGTTGCGGTTCAGCTGCTTGGCCGCAAGATCCGCGCCGATGCCAGTCGGGTCGTTGATGGCGAACACGCCGTCGATCTTCGGAAAACGGGTCAGCAGGCCCTGCATCACGGCCAGACCGCCGTCGCGCGAGCCCTGGCCGTTCTGGTCGTCCGACAGGATCTTCATCCCTGTCGCCCTGGCCAAGGTCTCCTTGCAGCCCTTGACGCGGTCGATGATAGAGGACGACGAAGGACCGTTGATGATGACCACGTCGCCCTTGCCGCCGAGCTTGTCGACGAGGTATTGGCAGGCTTCCGCCCCCGCCTTGACGTTGTTGGTCATAACCGTGACATCGGCGCCCGGCGCAGACACATCGAATGCAGCCACCACAACTCCTGCCGCGGTGGCCTTCTTGACGGCCGGCGCGATTGCCTTGGCGTCGACGGCGTTGAGCATGATAATGTCGACACCCGCAGCGACAAAGCTGTCGATCTGCGATACCTGCTTGTTGAGGTCGTAATCGGCAGAAACGGAGGTAACCTGGACCTTCGGGTTGATCTTCTTGGCCGCGTCTTCAATGCCCTTGATGGTAGCGACGAAGAACGGGTTGCCGAGCAGGCCGACCGAGATCCCGATCTTGTTCAGGTCCTTTGACGAAGCCGGCATGGCGAGAGCCGCGGCAACTGCCGTGCCCAGCATGAGTTTGGAAAGCATGCGCATGTTCTTTTCCTCCTTTTGTCATGACGCTCCCGGCGTCACCATTGCCCGAAAATTTCGATCGAAACTTCCGATTCCCTTGGCCGCTCAGGTGCGGCTCAGCCCCTTCAAGCGGTAGCGATCGAGCCCGACCGCAACGATGATGACGAGACCCTTGATGATGTACTGCCAGATGTCCGAGACCCCCACGAGAATGAGGCCGTTCGAAAGGACGGCGATGATCAGCGCGCCGATCAGCGTGCCCCAGATAGAGCCGACGCCGCCGACAAAGCTTGTGCCGCCGAGAATGACCGCCGCGATGGCATCGAGTTCATAGGCTTGGCCAAGCTGCAGCCCGTTGGCGGCATAAAGACGCGCTGCGGACATCGCGCCGCCGAGGCCTGACAGCAGGCCGGACATGGCGTAGACGAACAGCAGCACGAGCGGCACCTTGATCCCGGTGAGCCGCGCGGCCTCAATGTTTCCGCCGACCGCATAGATCCAGGTACCGAGCACCGTGCGCTTCAGGATGAACCACGAGATTACGATCGTCACGAGCGCAATGATTGCCAGCCAGGGAATGCCGAATAGGCTGCCATTGCCGATAAAGTCGAACGGCAGGTCTGGGTTGAATACCGTGGTGTCTCCGCCGAGCAGACGGGCTATGCCGCGCATGGCCGTCAGCGACCCGAGGGTAACGATGAACGGCGGCAGCTTCAGGAATGCGATGATGACGCCATTCGCCAGCCCGCACATCAACCCGACACCGATGGCTGCCGGCACGCCGAGCATGCCGATCTCGGGATAGAGCGAGACGATCACGCCGACCATGGCCGAAGCGGCAAGGATGGAGCCGACCGAAAGGTCGATGCCACCGGTGAGGATGACGAAGGTCATGCCGGCTGCGAGCACCGTGTTGATCGAAGCCTGCTGCATGACGATCGACAGGTTGTTGACGGACAGGAAGCGCCCGCTGAGGAAGTGGAAGCCGAGGGCCAGGATGACCAGAACCGGCAACATTCCGAGAGCAGTCACGGTGGCGCGCAGCTTCATCTTGTCCGTGGCTTTGTTTTCGCTGTTGATCGTTGTCATGGTCCTGCTCTTTCCTCCTGCCCTGCTGCGCCGACCGCACCGGTCGACAGCGTCATGATCGCCTCCTGAGCGATTGGTGCGCCGGGTGACGACCGCACTTCGCCGACAATCCGTCCCTCCCGCATGACAAGCGCACGGTCGGCGACACCGATGATCTCCGGCAGGTCGCTTGAGATCAACACGATGGCGATGCCGTCTCGGGCAAGCTCGTCGATGATCCTGTAGATTTCGGACTTTGCGCCGACGTCGACGCCGCGCGTCGGCTCATCCAAGATGATCACCTTGGGGCGGGTCTCCAGCAGCCGTGCGATCAGCGCCTTCTGCTGGTTGCCACCCGATAGCGCACCGACATTGATGCTGGTGCTGCCGGTGCGGATGGAGAGATCGGATACCGCCTTGTCTGCCCGTTTGCGCGCGCTTGCGAAGTCCAGGATGCCGAAGGACCCCGCATCCTTGCCGATCACGGCGACATTGATGTTCTCGCTGATCGACATGTCGAGGAAGAGGCCGAGACCCTTACGGTCCTCGGTGAGGTAGGCGATGCCTGCATCCATCGCGTCGCGAGGCCCGCCGATGACGAGTTCGCGGCCTTCCAGCACCACGCTGCCTGTTCTCCTTAAGTCGGCGCCGAAGATCAGGCGAGCGAGCTCGGTGCGGCCGGACCCGACCAGCCCGGCAATACCCAGAACCTCGCCAGCATGGGCGTCGAAGGAGCAGTCGTGAACGCGGCGGCCATCGCCGATGCCGCGCACCGACAGGATAGCTTTCGGTTCGCCGACCGGCGGGCGGTGTTCCTTTTTGTAGAAGGACGAGAGGTCGCGCCCGACCATCATCGACACGAGCTTGGATGGCGATATGTCGGTGCGAGCGAGCGTACCCACATAGCCGCTGTCGCGCAGGACGCTGACACGGTCCGCCAGCTGGTAGATCTCTTCCATCCGATGGCTGATGTAGATGATCGCGATGCCCTGGCTCTTGAGGCCGGCGATAACATCAAAAAGGCGATCGGTCTCGCGTGTCGTCAGCGAGGTGGTCGGTTCGTCCATCACGATGATGCGCGCATTGGTCGTGAGGGCGCGGGCGATTTCCACCATCTGGCGTTCGCCCAGCGACAGGCTCGCGACGATCTGGTTAGTGTCGAAGTGAAGGCCGAGGCGCGCCAGGATGGGGTCCGCACGTCGGCGGGTCGCAGAGCGATCGACTACGCCGAAGCGCGACGGCTCGGCGCCGAGGAACATATTTTGCCCCACAGTCAGATTGGGTGCTAGCGACAGCTCCTGGTAGATGACCGCAATGCCGTGTTCTTTTGCCTTAATCGGATCGCCGGTCACAGCCGGCCGGCCGTCGATCAGCACTTCACCACCCGGATCGGCTTTGTAAGCGCCTGAAAGAACCTTCATCAGCGTCGATTTGCCGGCACCGTTTTCGCCCATCAGCGCATGCACTTCACCGGCATGCACGGTCAGCGACACGTTCGCCAGGGCGCGGATCGTCCCGAATGTCTTCGAGATATTGCGCATCTCTAGCACGGGAACGCCTGCCTGAACGGCCTGTTGCTGGGCTGTCATCCCCTCACCTCCCGATAGGTTCTCGCAGAATTTTCCCCGCGTCGGCTCTCGGCAAGAGCTATCCAGCGATCGCGATAGGCTGTTAGTCCCTCGACCACGAGCGGCTCGGCCGGGCGGCATTCGCTGGCAAAGGGCGACAGGCCCACCTGCTCGAAGGCAAGCGCCGCAGCACCATAAGCGCTGCCTTCCGGATTGGCGCTGGTCAGTACCACCTGGCCTGGCCTGAGGGCGGCCAGCAGGCCGGCGAACAGCCCGGTCTTTACGAGACCGCCATCGATGACGATGTCATTTGTCGACCGTATCAGGTCGAGTGACAGGTCGGTCATCAGCGTCACGTAGAGAAGCGCCGCTGCCGCGCGTTCCTCGTCCGTGGGGACCGGGCCGACGAAGCCACCATCCGTGCCGGACATGGGGCCGCCGGCCGCGAAGGACGGCACGGCGAAGATGCCCCTCGTGATTACCGACACGACGGCGTCCAGCGCCAGGGACTTCGTCCAGCCGCCGCTGGCGATCTCGTATTCGCGCCCGCCCATGAACCGGATGGTGGCGGTCGGCTGATGGTCGACCGTCACATTGGCAAGCATGTCACGTTCCGGATCGAGCGCATCCAGCGGGCAGGCCGAATTGAAGATAATCACCCAGGTACCCGTAGACACGAGCGTGACATCAGAAAGCCCGATCGAGCGGTAATAATAGAGGGCGGCATTGCTGTCGTGGACGCCGTTGTAGACGGTAACGTCGCGGGAGGTCTTCGTCCGCCAGGTCCCGAGCGCATCGCCGGCCCGCACCATCCCCGGCATCTTGGCACGCCAGCCCTGGGTATCGACCAGGCTGCTGTAATCATCGGCGAGCGGCGCCCAGAGGTGCGAATGGCAACCGAGGTATGAGACTTCGCTGATGGCGCGGCCGCAGAGGCGCCATGGCCAGAACTGCGGATAGGCGAGGATGGTATCCGTGCTTTCCAGAAGCGAGGGATCGCGATCCTTGAGCCAGAGGATATGCCGGCCGTAGTTCAAGCCCAGCGGCAGCTTAGGCGAGAACGTGTCTGGGAAATCCGGAACGAGCGCATCGATCCTCGCCGCCACATCCGCCGGAGGCTCCTGTTCGTAATCGAGGATCGGGGCTGCGAGTTGCCCGTCGCGGATCAATGCGAAGGTGCAGCCGTGGCCGGAGAACATCACGCCGGAAACACCGTGGCTTTCGACAACCGCCTCGAGCTGCGCCTGCATCCAGTCGAGAAGATGCGCGTCGTCCAGCACCCGCAGGCCATCGTCCTGCCGCCACAGCGGCCGGGTGCGCGCCTCCGCGATGATCTTTCCCTCCGCGGAAAACACCAGAAGCTTGGAGTTCGTCTTTCCCAAATCAAAGACGGCAATGCCGGGTGCGGAATGCGCAGCGGTCACTGGGTGCCTCCGTGCCCGGACAGTCCGGCCGTGACCGCTGCGCCCGCGTTGGCGATCAGGATAGTGACGCCGGCATCCTCCAGCATCTTGGCATTGGCATCGGAAAGGCCATCGTCAATGACAATGGTGCCGATGCGCGACAGTGGCAGGACGAGGTTGCGCGGCTGGATCGACATCTTCCGGCTATCGGCCAGGAGGACGATCTCGTCCGCGCAGCTGGCAAGCTCGGAGATCACCTTGACCAGCAGCGGGTGCGATTCGAGCAAGCCTTCCCCGGCAATGCCCTGCGTGCCGACGAAGAAGCGGGAGGCGAAGAAATTCGGGGCGCCGGCGGTTGCGTCGTGAATAATCCGCGGCTCTCGGTACAGGTCACCCCCGGCAAGCGTCAGCTGGCATGTGCCGTTTTCGCCGAGATAGGCCGCAAGCGGCATGGAATTGGTGTAGATCCTCACGTTGCGGCGCGCCAGCAGCAGGCCGAGCTGATAGCAGGTCGAACCAGCGTGGACGATGATAGAATCCCCGTCACGGACCATGCTCGCCGCCATCTCGGCGATCGCGCGCTTGGCTTCAACGGCAATGTCGCGGTTCTCGTCGTAGGAGCGCGCCGCGATGCGGTGAGTGCTGGCGCCTTCGCTGGCGGAAATGCCGCCATAAACCTTCCGCGCCTTGCCGATCTCGTCCAGTTTGTCGATGTCGCGGCGGATCGTGGCGGCGGATACGCCAAGGCGCTCCTGCAGATCACGCACGGAGGCGAAGGGACGCTCCCTCAACAAGTCCATGATAATCCTATGCCGATCCGCGTCGCTCAAACGATATCCTCCCAATGCTCCTCAGGCATTGATGATCGACTATAATCATACTGATTTGCGAACCGCAAGGGATGCGAAGGAAATACATCATTGTTGACGTAATATCCTCATACCAATAACAATGGTGCCAAACTTGCATCATGCAGTGCAGCATTTCGACAGCGTCGAGGGTTTGCATGGGCGAACGGGAGGATGACATGCCAGCACAAATCTCTCGGCCGGAAGGCTTCGAGCACTTTCTTGCATTATCGCGCCGGATCGGCAGCGACATCCTTAAGACCCAGGGCGCAGGCGGCAACACCTCCTTTAAG
Source organism: Neorhizobium sp. T6_25 (assembly GCF_002968555.1). NCBI lineage: Bacteria > Pseudomonadati > Pseudomonadota > Alphaproteobacteria > Hyphomicrobiales > Rhizobiaceae > Neorhizobium > Neorhizobium sp. T6_25. Next base: position 96,334 of record NZ_PVBL01000025.1, on the reverse strand, counting down.
CAGGATGGTGTGATGTGGGTAAAGGCCTCGGGCACCTGGCTTTCCGAAGCGGGTGTGAAGGAGATCATGGTGCCGGTCGAAGTGGCGCCGCTTGTCGAGGCCCTGCGTGTCGGCGATCCACGCGCCGAAAAGGCCACGGATTTCGTGGTTGGCTCTCTCAACGCTGGTAACCTGCGGCCATCGATCGAGGCAAGCTTCCACGCAGCGTTGCAAAGCCCGGTCGTGGCGCATTATCACTGCGTCAATACTCTGGCTCATGCGGTGCTGGAAGACCGGGAAGCGCGATTGGCGACGCGGATGGCGAGCGTTCCCGACCTCAGCTGGGCAACCATCCCCTATCGTCGGCCGGGCGTGCCGCTAGCGCGCGAGATCGAGAAGGTGGCGGACACGCATCCGGATGTATTGGTGCTGTTCAACCACGGAATCATCGTTTGCGGCAGCACCGTCGAGGAGGTTGCGGACCGGATCGAGCGGATCACTGCCGCGCTTGAGATCGCACCACGCCAGGACGGAGTGCCTGATATGGATGCCCTGGCCGTGCTTTCAGAGGGTTCAGGCTTCAAGCCGGCGAAGGATCCCGTCAGCCACCGAGTTGCACTTGACCCGGTCTCCCTGCGGGCCGCGACCGCCGGATCGCTTTACCCCGACCACGTCATCTTCCTGGGTGCCAAGATCGGCATCCTGAGCAGGGAGAGTTCTATCGCAGACCTCATGTACGATTACGAGCAGCGTGACACGCCGATGCCGAAGATGGTGGTCGCCCCCGGCAAGGGCGTGCTGTTGTCCGAGACTCTGACGCCGGGCGGCGCGGTCATGGCCCGCTGCCTCGCCGACGTCGTGACGCGCATCCCCGACAACGCCGCAATTGCCTACATCGGCGCCGACGCCGAGTACGAGCTGACCCACTGGGAGGCCGAGCAGTATCGGCAGGCTCTGGATCGTAAAGCGGCAGGGCGGTGACGGCATGACGATTCCAAGTCCTGCGGTGGCGGTCGGAATTGATCTCGGTACCTCGGGCGCACGGGCTGCGGCGTTGTCGGCAGACGGAGATGTGGTCGGTTTTGCGGCCGCCCCCTTTGCGGATCCCGCCGAGAGCCGGAGCCCCGGAGCCTGGTGGAGCCGCGTTCGCGAATGCCTGGCGGCGCTTCGGAATGCAACATCGCTCGCCCATGTCGAGGGCTTGGCCATCGACGGGACGTCCGGCACAGTCCTTACTGTCGATGCGCTCAGAAAGCCTCTCGGTGGCGTGCTGATGTACAACGATCCCTGCCCGGATTCCGCGGTGGTCGAGCGGATCGGAGCCCTTTCCCCCGCCGACAGCCCGGCGCGGGGTGCAAACTCGGCGCTGGCCCGGGCCATCCATCTGCTGCACGCCTCGCCCGACGCGATGATCCTGCACCAGGCGGACTGGATTGCAAGCCAACTCGGTGTTGCCGTGGCTACGACCGACGAGAACAATGCGCTGAAGACGGGATACGATCTGGTTGTGGAGCACTGGCCGGAGTGGATCGTCGAGGCGGGCATGCCGATCGAGCGCCTGCCGCAGGTGCGACGTGCCGGTGAGCCCGTGGGCGTGGTCGGCACGTCCGGCGAGGCGCTTGGCCTTCCGCCCACCTGCCGGATCCACGCCGGAACGACCGATGGCTGCGCCTCCTTCCTGGCGACCGGCGCCAGCGCAATCGGCGACGGCGTGACAGCCCTTGGATCGACCATGGTGTTGAAGCTTGCCTCCAGCCATCCGATCAACGCGGCAGAATATGGGATCTACGCGCACCGCATTCTCGATTTCTGGCTGGTCGGCGGCGCTTCCAACAGCGGCGGCGCCGTCATTCGTGGCCTTCTGGGGGATGACCAGCTTGAAGCGCTGACTGCACGGCTTGACCCGGATCACCCGACCGGCCTCGATTACTATCCGCTGCTGAAGCCTGGCGAACGTTTCCCGATCAATGACCCGGCCTACCCGCCTCGTCTTTCACCGCGCCCGGCAGACGACGCCCAATTCTTCCAAGCAATTCTGGAAGGCATGACCTCGATCGAGCGACAGGGCTACGAGCGTTTGCGCTCACTGGGCGCGCCACCGCTTCGTTCGGTGCGGACTGTCGGAGGTGGCGCCCGCAATCCGGCTTGGACCGCCATGCGCCGATCAACACTCGGGGCCGATTTCTTGCCGGCAAGATCGGTGGAAGCTGCGGTCGGGACTGCATCGCTGGTTTTAGCAAGGAGGCATTCGTGAGAGACATTTCGCAGACAAGCCTCGACCGGCTGATCGAAGCCTATGACGTATTCTTCGTTGACCAGTTTGGCGTGCTACGCGACGACGAAGGTGCCTATCCCGGCGCCGTAGAAGCGCTGCAGCGGCTGAAAGCGGCTGACAAGACGGTGGTCATCCTCTCGAATTCGGGCCGCAGTGGCGATTACAACGCCAGTCGCTTTGTAAGCCTCGGCTTTCGGCGCGACAATTTCGACCATTTTGTCACATCAGGTGATGCCGCTTATGCCGTGTTGTCCCGCCAGGGTTCGCCAGTGTCGGAGGGAGCGCGTTGCGTGACCATTTCAAGCGGCGGCGACCGCAATCTAGCCGAACGGCTGGGGATGCGACACGTAGAGACCTTTGCTGAGGCAGATTTTTTGATTATTTCAGGAAGCGAGGCTGAACGAATATCTATGGATACGTATGCCGACATGTTACGCCCCGCGGCCGCGCGTAATGTTCCGGCGATCTGCACCAATCCTGACATCCACAAACTCGTTCAAGGAACGATCGCGCCGGGAGCAGGCAGCATCGCGCAGCTTTACGAACGCCTTGGTGGCATGGTGCGCTGGTTCGGTAAGCCGCATCGCGATATCTATGAGGAGGCCTTGCGCCTCTGCGGCCCTCCCCCCTTAGACCAGGTGATCTGCGTCGGCGACAGTATCGACCATGATATATTGGGTGCGAAAAAGATGGGACTGCATTCGGTTTTGGTCCGAACCGGGATCCTCGCCGATCTGCCGGCATCACAAATCGAAGAGATGATGATCAAAGATCGGCAGCCGACATTTCTAATGGAACACTTTAGATGACTGTATCGCCTTGATGGGATTGGGACCACCGACTGAGTCGCCGACGGTTAGGCCTTATTGATTTTATGCAGCTAATGATGAACCCGCTAAACCTCTGTCGGTCCTCGCTTTCCGGCACCTTCATTCTGAAACTGTGTTTCGCTGACATGAGCCTCGTTGTTTGGCTTAGTCGCTGATCGCCCGGGAATTAAAAACCGGCGTGGCTTAGCCGCTGGCACCCCAGACAAGTTCTCGCCGCCCTCGTGAATGATCGCATACAGTCTGTCCAGCCATTGCTTCAGCGTTGCCGTCGTTGTTTGACAGCAGGCTCGGAAAGTATCGGGAACATCGACCCGCTCAAGCTGAAGGTTGTCCCCGGACGGAGCTAGCGACCAGAATCCGTAATGACGAGCATAACGGCTTGCACTCCATCTCCGCTTCTGCCTCCAAGAGCTTCGTGATCACGGTAACGACATTTGCTCAAAAATTTCATGCGAATCCGACAGCGATCAAACGGTAGCGATCTTGCGGAAGGGCGAGCGGTCTGGATCGGGATCCGGCATCGCGTCCAGAAGCATGCGTGTATAATCGCTCTGCGGATTGTCGAATATCGAGGCGACCGGTCCGTGCTCGACCAGCTTTCCGCGATAGATCACTGCAACATCGTCGCAGATATAACGGATGACGCCGAGATCGTGGCTGATGAAAAAGTAGGTCAGGCCGAGCTCGACCTGCAGCCGGTGCAGAAGGTTCAGCACATCCGCCTGGACCGAAACGTCCAAGGCCGAGGTCGGCTCGTCGAGGATCAGGAATTCCGGCTTGACCGCCAGCGCCCGCGCAATGCCGATGCGTTGCCGCTGTCCGCCTGAGAACTCGTGCGGATAGCGGAACAGATGCTCGGAACGCAGGCCGACCTGCAGCAGGAGTTCCATCACCCGCTCGCTGCGCCGGCTCGCCGTCATGTTCACGACATCGCCATGGATCACCAGCGGCTCAGCGACGATGTCATGGACCGTCATGCGCGGATCGAGCGACGCGTAAGGATCCTGGAAAACGATCTGCAGCCGCGAACGCAATCGGCGCATCTGAACCGGCGTCAGCTTGTGGATATCTGAGCCATCGAACAGGATATTGCCGGCCGAGAGGCTTTCGAGCCGCAGGATGCAGCGGGTCAGCGTCGTTTTTCCCGAACCGGATTCGCCGACGAGCCCGAAGCTCGCGCCCTTCTTGATCGACAGGCTGACATCGTCGAGCGCGGTAAAACCTTCGCCACGACCAAAGAAACCCTTGCGCGGGCCGGGAAAGATCTTGCTGACGTTCTGGATGTCGAGGCTCATGCGGATGTCTCCGGCATCGCGTCGCTCAGCCCCATAAGTTGGCCGCGCTTGGTATGCGCAGTAGGCACGGAGTTCAAGAGCGCCTGGGTATAGCTGTGGCCCGGCCGCTTCAGCACGTCGTCCACCTTGCCGGCTTCCAGGATACGACCACGATACATGACTGCCACATGGCTGCAGATCTGTGCTACGATGCCGAGATTGTGGGTGATCAGCAGCACGCCGATATTGCGCTCGGCGACGAGATCGTGGATCAGCCGCAGGATCTGGGCCTGCACCGAGACGTCGAGCGCCGTCGTCGGCTCATCGGCGATCAGGAGGTCTGGCTTGCCGATCATCGCCATGGCAATCAGCACCCGCTGCCGCATGCCGCCGGAAAACTGGTGCGGGTAGTCGTCGATGCGCTCCGCCGCCTTCGCAATGCCGACCTTGTCGAGCATGTCGATGGCGACGCGCTTGGCCGCCTTATTTAAGTCGCCACGGGAGGCAGCGGCCACGAGCCCCAGAACAGAAGGGTCCGCATGGCCGGCGTGGAGCGCCACGTCGACGAGCTGGGTGCCGATCCGGAAGGCCGGATTGAGGTTGGTTGTCGGATCCTGGAAGATCATGCCGATATGCCGGCCGCGCAGCATCCGCATCTCCTTGTCGGTCGCCTTCAACACATCCCGGCCCTGGAACTCGATCGAGCCCGCGAGATAACGCCCGGGTGGCGACGCGATCAGCCGCGAAATCGAGAGGCCGGTCAGTGATTTGCCGCTGCCGGTCTCGCCGACCATGCCCCAGATCTCGCCGCGCTCGATCTTCAGGTCGATACCATGCAGGATCTGGGTCTCGCCCTCGTAGCTCCGCATTGTGAGATTGAGGTTCTTTATGTCGAGAAGTGTCATCTTATCCCTCCCCTCATCGCCGCGCCTTCGGGTCGAGCACGTCACGCAACCCGTCACCGAGAAGATTGAAGGCAAGGACCGCGAGGAAAATAGCGATACCCGGCGCGACCGCCGTCCACCAATAATCCGGCATGTAGCTGCGCGCGCCGGACAGCAGCGTGCCCCATTCCGGCGTCGGCGGCTTAACGCCAATGCCGACGAAGCCGAGCGAGGCGACGGTCAGGATCGCAAAGCCCATGTCGAGCGAGGCTTTGATGACGATCGGCGAGACGATGTTCGGTAGGATGTGCTTGCCGAGGATGCGCAGCCAGTTGGCGCCGAGCGCGTGGGCTGCGATGACGAACTGCTCTTCCTTCTTGACGATCACCTCCCCACGCACGAGGCGGGCATAAGCCGGCCACCAGGTGATCGAAATGGCGATGATCATGTTCCAGACACCGGTTCCCAGTGCCGCCGCCACCGCCATGGCAAGGATGAGGCTTGGAATGGTGAGCAGCAGGTCGGTGATGCGCATCAGGACCTCATCCACCCATCCGCCAAAGTAACCTGCAATGGCGCCGACGGCCGTGCCGACGACGATGGCGATGAAGACCACAGCAAGGCCGGAAAATAGCGAGACCTGTGAGCCGACCAGCACGAGCGAAAACATATCCTGTCCCAGCGCATTGGTACCGAACCAGGCGTTTGCCGACGGTGGCTGGAACCTCGCCCCGGTATTGGTGCCGCCAACAACATGTTCCGGATACGGCACGATCCAGGGCGCGAAGACGGCGATGACCACCAGCAGGACGACGATCGCAAGCCCGACGATCGACAGCCAGCTCTGTCGGAAGCGATAGAAAGCGCGGCTCCAGTTTTCGAGCCGTGCAGAATGGGAGCGCTTGGGAATAGCGATGGGCGTCATGGTCATGCGTAGCGTACCTTCGGGTTGAAGACGCCGTAAAGGAGGTCGACGACAAGCATTGCGACGAGATAGATGATGGCGATGACAAGCGTCACGCCGATTACCGGCATGAAATCCTGGGTGAGGATCGCCTGCGTGGCATATAGCCCAAGGCCCGGCCAGTCGAAGACAGTCTCGACCAGCACCGTGCCGCCGAGCAGCCAAGAGACGTAGAGGCCGATGACCGTCAGCGTCGAGGTCATGGCGTTCTTGAGTACGTATTTGAAGAGGATCAGCCGGTTGGAGAGACCAAGCGCCCGCTCGGTCATGACATAATCCCGCTGCAACACCTCGATCGTCGAGGAGCGCATCATCCGCATAATGGTGGCAAGCGGGGAAAGCGCCATAGCGATCGCCGGCAGCGCCAGATGCGACAGCGCGATCTGGAAGGCGGGCCAGTCACCGGCGATCAGGGCGTCGATCGTGTAAAGGCCGGTGACATGGTGCGGCGGGCTTTCGATCAACGGATAGCGACCGGACAGCGGCAGGATGTCGAGCCATGCGGCAAACGCCATCTGCAGGAGAAGGCCGAGGAAGAAGCGCGGCATGGCGATACCGCCGAGAGCCACCGTGCGGGTCGCGTAGTCGAGCGGCCCGTTCTTGTAGACGGCCGTCAGCAGCCCGAGTGGAATGCCTATGACGACCGCAATGAAGAGCGATGCGAAGACAAGTTCGATCGTCGCCGGCAGGTATTCCAGGATATCCGCAAAGACCGGGCGCCGGGTGAAGACCGACATGCCCCAGTTACCGGAGACCAGGCCGGTCAGGTAATTCCAGTATTGCAACGGCAGAGGCTGATCCAGACCGAATTCGCGCTTCATCTGCGCAATCAGTTCCGGTGTCGCATTCGGGCCGGCGGCAAGGCCGACCGGATCCCCGGGCAGGATACGTGCCACGATGAAAAGCAACAGGGTCAGGCCGAGCAAGATCGGCACGAGCAGGACGAGCCTGCGCAGAATGTAAAGCAGCATTCGCAAACTCCGGAGCGGCGGGCCTCCGTATCGGAACCCCGCCGGCGGCAAGGGGTCAGGCGATCGACAGCGGCCAGATTTCCATCGTATTGGCGGCTACCGGGCTGAAGACATAGTCCCTCACGTTGTCGCGCATTGCAAACTTCCGGAGTTCAAGAATGCCGATGATGTCAGGCGCATCCTCGACGATGACGGCCTGGAACTTCTTATAAAGTTCGGCGCGGTTGGTCTTGTCCACTTCGGCGCGGGCGTCTTCGATCAGCTTGTCGACCTCGGGGTTCTTGTAGACCGGGTTCTGCCACTGGCCATTACGCGATGAATGATAGGCGGCAAACGCGGTATTGTCCGGATCGGCATAATTCGGCGACTGGAAGATCGAGTAGAAATCGACCATGGTTTCCGGGGAACGGGCCATGGCCACCGTGTCCGGCCAGGTCATGGCGCGGATGTCGAGGTTGATATTGAGCGCCTTTAGCGATTCCAGCATGATGAGGCACCAGCGGCGCTGGTTCTCGTAGCCGGCTGCATGGTGGATTGAGAGCGTGATGCCGCCGTCCTTGTAGTTGGACTTGGCGAGATATTCCTTCGCCTTCGCCATATCCTGGTCGTAGCCCTTCTGGTCGGGATCGAAACCGAAGATGCCGACCGGCAGCGGGCTTTTCATCAGCTGTGCCGGGCCGGCCGCATCCAGCATGCCCTTGTAGTTGAAGGCATAGGACACCGCCTTGCGTAGGTTCTTGTCTGCAAGCGGCCCCTTGGCCGTGTTCATCTTGATGGTGAAGGTGCGGTAGTCGGGCTCCATGATGCGCACGACCTTGGGCATGTCCTTGATGGCGTCCATGTCTTCCGCGAACATATCGAGTGCGAAATGCACCTCACCGCGCTGGAGCATCAGGCGGGCGGTCGAGGCCTCGCGGACGATCTTCCAGATCGCGCCGTTGAGATTGCCGCCCTTGTGCCAGTCGGTGTCAACGCGGATCAGTTCGTAGAGATCACCCGGCTTGACGCGGCCCATCTTGAAAGCGCCGGAACCGGCCGTGTTGGCAAGCAGATAGGCCTGGCCATCATCGGTGCCCTTGTTGGCTTCGACGACCTTGGAATTGACGATGAACATCCACGGCAGGACGGAGAGAAGCGGCGCGAACGGCTTCTTCAACGTCATCGTCACCGTCATCTCGCCGGTCGCCTTGACGCTGTTCGGGTCGAGAATGCCGGAGACCATCCAGGCCGGACCCTTGGCGAGGCGCAGCAGGCGGGCGAAGGAATATTCGACGTCCTTTGCGGTGACCGGCGTGCCGTCATGAAACGTGGCATTGCTGTCGATTTCGAACGTGTAGGTCAGGCCGTCTTCAGACTGCTTCCAGCTCTTGGCGAGGCCCGGCGCAGGAACAGGCGGGTTGGCGACGACGCGCACCAGCGGATCGTAGGTATTGCGGAACAGCCATTGCGGCGCGTAGCCGGTTGCCACATGCGGGTCGAAATTCGGGATATCGACCGTGCTGGCCAGGACCATGATGTTCTTGCCGGCCGAATTGGCAAGGCGCGGCAGTGTCGCAGCAGCGGTCATCCCTGCAGCACCGATCAGAAGTTGACGTTTATTCAAGGTGAGCATGTCCATTCCCCTTTTATATCTGCATTGCTCATGTTGACTGAAAGTGAGCCGGTATTACCGGCTCGCTGCCGGTGAAAGGCGTGCGGATGCCGCCAATTCCTTTTTGCGCTCGCTGAGGCCGTAGGTGCTCTCGGCCGTTTCGGCGCTGATATAGTCTTCCCGGACGTCGTCCTCGATCAGCTCAACCGAGCGGTTGGCCGGATCGCCGAAGCCTGCGCCGCCGCCGAGCTGCAGTTCGACGACGCGATCGGTACGATCGACGACGAAGAGGCCGCCGGTGCCGACGTCTTCCAGCACATTGCCTTCCTCGTCACGGACATAGCCGTGTGAGAGCAGGCCGTTCTGACCGCCGAACAGGCCAGTGATCGGCGCGTTGACACCTTCCGGCGAGACGAACACGGTGACCGAGGTGCCGTCGTCATAGCGCTTGGCGAGTCGGATACGGGCGCCAAGGCCGCCGCGGAACTCGCCGATGCCGCCGGAATCCCGCACGAAGCCCTTTTCGAGGACCACGACTGGCGAGCGGCTCTCCAGCATCTCGATCGAGGACGTTGCCGCAGACGTCGGCCACAGAACGGACGACTTGCCGTCCTTGGCCGAGCTGCCGCCCTGCCCGCCGCCGGAAAGCAGATGGTCGTAGAAGATCTTGCCATCCGTGGTCCTGCCGTAGACGGTCAAGAGGCTCGGCAGGCCGGTATGGGCGATGACCTTTTCGGGGGCCGCCTTCGACAGCGCCCGGAAGATGTTCGGAGAGGTGTACCAGCCGGTGCGGGTGCGCAGGCTGACCGGGGCGGGCTTGTTGCAGTTCATCACCGAGCCCTTTGGCGCCTTGACCGTCAGTGGACGATAGCAGCCGGCATTGCCGCGCACCGCAGGTGTCAGCATGCACTTCAGTGGATAGGTCGAATGCGCGGTCGTGTAGCTCAGCGTGCAGTTGATGCCGCCGAGCGGCACCTCCGGCGGAGCGCCTTCGAAATCCAGTTCGATCTCGTCGTCCTTGATCGTCACCTTAACCGGCACGGTCATATGGGTGCCGAGCGGGTTGTAGGAGATGGTCGAGGTGTGGACGCCGTTCGGGATGGCGCGGATCGCGTCTCGCATCGCCTTTTCGGAGCGGGACTGCACGACCTCGGCGAGCGCCTTGAGATCGGACAGGCCGTATTCGTCCATGAACGCCACCATGCGGCGGGCGCCGGTGTCGTTGGCGGCGACCAGCGAGCGGACGTCGCCAAGCACCTGATGGGAGTCGCGGATATTCTCCGCCATCAGGCGGAAGAGGTCTTCGTTCTCGACACCCGCCTTGATGAGCTTCATCGGCGGGATCTGCAGGCCTTCCTCGTAGACTTCCGTCGCCTTCATACCGTTGCGGGTGCCGCCGATATCGCCGACATGGCCGACCGTGCCCATGACGGCGACGGCCTTGCCGTCCTTGAAGACCGGGGTCATCACGGCGATGTCGAACAGGTGACCGGCGCAGAGCCACGGGTCGTTGCAGACCAGCACGTCGCCTGGTTCGAGCGTATCGATCGGATAACGCTCGAGTGCGGCCTTGACGACCATCGGCAGGGTCAGGTTGAAGACCGGCATGACCCGGGCCGAATGCGCCAGCGTTTCGCCGGAGGCATCAAGGATCGAGCAGCCGAAATCCTGGGATTCCGAGATGATCAGGGAGTAGGCAGTGCGGCAGACCGTGTGCCACATTTCTTCCGCCACGGTGACAAGGCGGCTCCACATGATTTCGAGCGCGATCGGGTCGGATTCGATCTTTTCGATTGCTTCCTGCTTCGACATCTGCGGCGTGACGAGCTCGATGCCCTTGCCGACAGTGGCAATCTGGATGCGAAGGTTGCCGGCAGCATCGACCGTGAGGACGTCACCGGGTGGCACAATCGTGGTGGATTCACGCTCTTCGATGATCGCCGGACCGTGGACCGTCATGCCTGACGCCAGCTTGTAGCGATCGTAAATACCGGCATCGACGAACCCTTCGCCAAAATAGGTCTTGCGACGCCCCTTGAGCGCTCCATCGCTGGAAACCGCAATATCGGCCTGCTTTATGGAAAGCTGCGGTGTCGCACCGCTGGCGCGCAGGCGAAATGAGAGGATCTCCAACTCGGCTTCCGTCGGAACGCGGGTGTAGCGAGCCGCATAGACTTCCTCGAAGGACCTACGAATGGTCGAATAGGCATTCCCGTCCAACTCGCCGGCCGGGATCGGCACGTTGATTTCGTGCAGCTGGCCAACCAATCGCATGTCGGCCGTGCGTTCGAAGACGACGTCTTCGGCCTTGGCGCCGGCAGCGAGGAGCTTAGCCTTGCCTTCTTCCGCCAGTTCGCTAAAGGCGGAGTTCAAAGCCGCAGTATCGAGATCGGCAGAAAGCGCCATCGGTCGCGAGCGGACAAGATCGAACGAGAGCGGTGCCGTGAGGAAGCCGAAAGCGGAGGCCGCGCCGCTCGCCTGTGGGATGATGACTTCCGTGACGCCGAGAATGCGGGCAACGCGGGCGGCAAAGGCCGGGCCGGCGCCACCGAAACCGATCATCGAATAACCGCGCGGATCCTTGCCCTTCTCGACCAGATGGATTCGAGTGGCACTCGCCATGTTTTCCCCGACCACCTGATGAATGCCCCAGGCAGCTTCGACGGTCGAGATGTCGAGCGGCTCGGCGATCGTCTTCAGCGCCTTTTCGGCAGCGTCCAGGTCGAGCGTCATGCGTCCGCCAAGGAAGAAGGCGGGGTCATAGTAACCGAGTGCGACGCTTGCATCCGTCACCGTCGGCTTGGTACCGCCGGCGCCGTAGCAGGCAGGTCCCGGAGAAGCACCCGCCGAATGCGGGCCGACCTGTAGCAGGCCGACTTCGTCGATCGCAGCGATCGAGCCGCCGCCGGCACCGATTTCGATCATATCGACGACCGGCGCCTTGATCGGCAGGCCGGAACCGTTCTTGAAGCGTCGCACCCGGCCGGCTTCCATATAGGAGGCGATATGCGCCATGCCGTTTTCGATCATGCAGGCCTTGGCCGTCGTGCCGCCCATGTCGAAGGCGATGACGTTTTCCTGGCCAGCTGCCTTGCCGAACCATGCTGTGGCGAGCGCACCACCGGCCGGGCCGGATTCGAGCAGGCGGATCGGGAATTCGCGTGCCTCGTCGACCGAGACGAGACCACCGGCCGAATGCATCAAGCGAAAGGCGCCGGTGAAGCCGCGGGCTGTAAGGTCCTGCTCGAAACGGAGCAGGTAGCGATCCATCAGCGGCTGCACATAGGCATTGGCGCAGGTGGTGACGAAGCGGGGATATTCGGAGATTTCCGCGACGACTTCCGACGAGATCGAGACCGAAATGCCTGGGTAATGCTGCTTGATGATTTCACGCACCCGCTGTTCGTGGGCAGGATTGCGGTAGGAATGCATCAGGCACACAGCGATCGCCTCGACGCGTTCGGCGACCAGCTTCTTGACGGCCCGCAAGACGGAAACCTCATCAAGCGGCTTGATCACGCCGCCATCGGCACCGATGCGTTCCGAAATCTCGATGCGGCGCGAGCGGCTGACCAGCGGGTCCGGAAAAGTCAGGAACAGGTCGTAGATGTCGTAACGCTGCTCGGTGCCGATTTCGAGAACATCGCGAAAACCTTCTGTCGTGATCAGGCCGACCGGCGCGCCCTTGCGTTCGATGACCGCATTGGTGACGAGCGTCGTGCCGTGGACGATTTCCGCAAGGTCGGCAACCGAGATTTCCGCTGCAGCGAGCAGTTCCGCCAGGCCGCCGAGCGCGCCCTGCGACGGATCTTTCGGCGTCGTCAGGCACTTGTGTAGACGGATGGAGGATGCCTTTTCGTCGAACAGGATGAAATCGGTGAAGGTGCCACCGATATCGACGCCGGCGCGGAAATTCCTGAAAGTCTCTTGCATTCGCATATTCCCCATAACGATGGCCAACGGCATGCCACGGCCCGGTCGATGCCATCACGTCGATGGCGCGTAGGTTCATCCCGGGTGCTGAACGCCCGGCGCGGGAAAGGGTAAACACATCCTCGTCAAAGGGGATTAATCTGATGCTTGCCTGTTCCGCCGCTTTTTTAAGCATGAATTGTTTTGACATATTAGTAGGCGCCATTTTTCCGGGAGTCCAGCGCAAGTTTCATATTTGACAATCAGTTCCAATAGTGGGACTATGCCGGACTGATTTGCGGGCGTAGGAAGAATATGAGCTCTCTCGAAGACGCCATCGCCATTCTCGGTTGCTTCTCGCTTTCCGAGCCTTCGCTGTCACAAGCGGAAGTGGCACGCCGGACCGGCTGTCCGAAATCCAACGCGTCCCGCGTGATGAAGACTTTGCGCGAAAGCGGTGTCCTCGATTTCGACGCGGTAACGCGGCTCTACACGCCCGGCATCCGGCTTTTCGAGCTCGGCCAGATCTGCCGTTCGAACCACAACTTTCTGGATCTGGTGAATACCGAACTGGAGGAAGTCTGCTTGGTTGGCGGGCACACCGCCTATGTCACCGTCTTCGACGGGCCGCAGCTCGTCGTGCTGCGCATGGTGCGCGGCTCAAGCCCGCTGGCGATCACCTCGACGCCAGGATACCGCGCATGGCCGCATGCCACCTCCAACGGCCGCGCCATGCTCTCGCTGCTGGACGAGGAAGAGTGGAAGCTGCGCGTTCCGGATCAGCTGCCCTTCGTGACGCCGCGCGCGCCGCAGAACCATGAGGAACTGCTGGAACGCATCCGCATCATTCAAGAGACAGGCCGCTCGCATTCCACCAACGATTCTTACGACGGCGTTTCATCAGAAGGCATAGCCTTCCGTGATCCGAGCACCCGGGAAGTCATCGGGGTTGCGGTCTCCTATCCTACATCGATGGCTACCCCCCAGCTGCAGGATACGATTACTGGTCTGCTGACAACGATGAAGACGAACCTTATGCGCCACAAATAGTTGCGACGGTTCGCCGCCGCGGCACTCGGGTTTCGGCCAGGGTCAAGGACATACTTCAATCGAAGTAGAACTGATCTTGAAGGGTTCCCGATGGTCGATCCGGTCGAACGCTGTCGGGCGCGTTCAGAATAGGGCTCGCCGCGGTTCAACTCGGCAGCGCGCCCCAAGGCGCCGCCGATCCGAATAGGAGCGGGTAACAAGGGTTCATCAGCTTACCCTTGACAATGCGCTCAAAATTCTTGGCTTTCGGGGAACCGGGCGGATCGACGCGCCGCCGATCGTCGAGCTCGTTATCCTAACGGCCCAGTCTGTCCCCCAACGGGAGTTCGGCGTTGATCAAACGGCGCCACAGCCGCACGTATAAAATCGGCGAGCTTCTGCGAGGCGAGCGATGGCGGTTGCCCGCTCGGCGTCAGCAACCAGACATCCATGAAGGTTTCCGGCAGCAGCGCCCGCCGCACCAGCCGGTCCTCGGAATAGTCGAGCCCCACGAAGGGCGGCACGATCGACACCCCGACGCCGTTCGCCACGAAGCTACAGGCTGTTTCCGACAGCGGTACCTCGATGCGGTTGCGCTTCTGGACGCCCCTTAACTGAAACGCCCGGTCGATCGTCATCAGCGAGCAGTCGTCACGGAAAAGCGAGATGAAGCTCTCGTTTCGCAGATCTTCGATCTCGACGACCGGTTTTGCAGCAAGCGGGTGATTGGCCGGTAGGATACAGACCATGCTGAAGCGCATGATGATTTCTGCATGGACATTCGGATGATCGAAGGGAAGCACACTGAGCCCGATATCGATCTGGCCCGCGGCCACAAGCTCGCCAATCCGCGGTGAAGTCTTGCTCAGCAGCGTGAAGTGAATATCGGGCTGTTCGGCCAGAAACGGCGAAAGCGCCTGCGAGAGATAACGCGTGGCGAGCGCCGGTGGTGCTGCGATCGTTACTTCGCCCCATTCGCGGTTGCGCACCGCTTCAGCCAGCCGGGCGATCCGCTGTGTCCCGGAAAACATCCGGCCCACCTCGACCGCCAGCATCCGCGCTTCGAGCGTCGGCACGAGGCGCCCGCCGCTGCGAGTAAACAGCTGGAAGCCGCAGGTTTCCGAAAAGCTCTTGAGCAGCTTGCTGACCGCCGGCTGCGAGATGCCGAGCTTTTCGCCGGCAAGCGTCACCGATCCGGTCTCGATCGTGGTGTGGAATGCTTCAAGTTGCCTGATATTCATTGCCGACCAGACCCTTCGCGCCGCCGCTTCCGGCATGAGTTTTGGTTATAATGATGGGAGAACAAGCTATTTGACAATCATATTGGCAAAGGGCTTTATCACGCAAGCGATACCAGTTGCACCCCCTAGCCCGGCGAAAGGCGCCCGCGAAAGCGCCGACGGACCAGCCAACCGGCATCGAAAATCTCCTGCAAGGCAGGTCTGTCCGGCGGACGGTCTCCAACGAGACCGGCTGAAGCTTGATCGTACCAAGGCTGCAGCAAGCGGCTATAATCAACGAAGGGAACGAAGACACATGAAGAAAATCATCGGCCTGTCCATTCTGGCCCTGTTGGCGGCGACTCCCGTCAATGCCGCAGTGCTTTCAGTCTGCATCGAAGGGTCGCCGGAGGTCTTCAACCCGCAGCTCACCAGCAATGGCACCACGTCCTACGTGCTGGGGCAGATCTATGACGGCCTTGTCTCCGTGAAGGCCGGCTCTTCCGAAATCGAGCCCGCGCTGGCCGAAAGCTGGACCGTCTCCGATGACGCCAAGACCTACATCTTCAAGCTACGCCACGGCGTGAAGTGGCAGCCCAACAGCCTGTTCACCCCAACCCGCGAATTCAATGCCGATGACGTAATGTTCACCTTCGAGCGAATGATGAAGAAGGACCATCCCTACGCCAAGGTTGGCGGCGGCACCTTCATCACCTTCAACACGAAACTCGCCGACGCGCTGGAAGGGATCAGGAAGATCGACGACTACACCGTCGCGTTTACGCTTAAAAGCCCACTCGCGCCCTTCATCGGCATCATGGCTCACCAGTCCCTGGCAATCACGTCGGGCGAATATGCCGACGCGCTCTCCAAGGCCGGGAAGCCGGAACTGATCGACCAGGAACCGATCGGCACCGGCCCGTTCCAGCTCCAGGCCTATCAGCAGGATGCCGTCGTCCGCCTCATTCCCTTCAAGGATACCTGGGGTGCGGCGATCAAGAACCCGGCCCGCACACCGATGGTCGATGGTGTTGTCATGGCGATCAGCGCTGATGCATCTGTCCGCTTGCAACGCGCCGTGGCCGGCGAGTGCCAGATCGCGCTTTATCCGAACCTCGCCGACCGCGCGATGATCGAGAAGAGCGCGAACCTCAATCTCGTCCAGACGCCGGTCGCCTCCGTCGGCTTCATCACCTTCAACTTCAGGGACGACAAGTTCAAGGACAAGCGCGTTCGCGAGGCGCTCGCGCATGCGATCAACATCAAGCCGCTGGTCGATCTGATCTATGACGGCATGGGCACGGTCACAGGCGCGATCATTCCGCCTTCGCTCTGGGGTCACGACAAGGATGTCGGCGCCTATAGTTATGATCCAGCACTGGCAAAGAAGCTGCTCGCCGAAGCTGGCTTCCCGAACGGCCTGTCGACCCAGCTATGGGCCGTCCCTGTCTCGCGTCCCTATATGCCGAACGGCCGCCGCGCCGCCGAGATGATCCAGGAAGACTGGTCGAAGATCGGCGTCAAGGCTGAGGTCGTCTCCTATGAATGGGGCGAGTACATCACCCGCGCCCGCAAGGGCGAAGCGCAGGTCGGCATGTTCGGCGGCATCTACGATTTCCCGGATCCGAGCCAGATCCCGAACAACTATTTTACCTGCGATTCCGCCGGCAAGCCGAGCCCGTCCAATATCGGCGCCTGGTGCGACAAGGAATTTAGCGCGCTGATGAACGATGCCGGCACGATCACCGATCAGGCCAAGCGCATCGAGATCTATAAAGAAGCGCAGGAGGAATTCCACGCGGAAGTTCCGGCCGTGATCCTCGGCGGCGCCGATACGATCACCGCGGTTGCCAAGGGCGTCAAAGGTTACGCCCCGGCAATCTTCGGCACCAGCCGCCTTTCCGGCGTGACCGTGGAATAAAAGCTTTCGGCACCGGCGGCTCATACCGCTGGCGTTCCTCGATTGAAATGCAGGAAAAAGAAATGCGTGTCTTGATCATCGGTGCCGGTATTCTCGGCGCCAGCACCGCCTATCATCTTGCCCGGGAGGGCGTCGAAGTCGAGATCGTCGACGAAGCCCATCAGGGCAAGGCGACCATGGCAGGTGCGGGCATCGTCTGCCCCTGGGCCACCAAGGCCGACGAGTCGGACTGGTATCGCATGTATGCCGCCGGTGCCTGCTTCTACGACAGCCTTATCGCCGGTCTGCAGGCCAAGGGCGAGACCGATCTGGGCTACGGCAAGGTCGGCGCGCTGGTGGTGGCCGAAGACCGCGTGGAATTCGACGCTGCGGCAGAACGCGTCGCCCGCCGCGTCAAGGATGCCCCGGAAGCCGGCGAAGTCCGCCACCTGACGCCGGCGGAAGCCCGCGCCCTCTTCCCGCCGCTCCGCGACGATCTCGACGCGATCCACATTCCGGGCGCGGCCCGCGTCGATGCCCGCCTGCTGTCTGCCGCAATGGTGCGCGCCGCCGTCGCCATGGGCGCAAAATTCCGCAGCGACTACGTGACGCTGACGCTCGAGGGCGACCGCGCCCGCTGCCTCGACAGCAACGGCGCGTTGATCGAGGCCGACGAGATCATCGTCACCGCCGGTGCCTGGGCTTCGCAGATCCTGCGCCCGCTCGGCCTCACCCATCCGGTCGCGCCGCAGAAGGGGCAGATCATCCACCTGCGCCTGCCCGGAGTTGCCACCGCCAGATGGCCGGTCCTCCTGCCGATGAGCAGCCACTACATGCTCGCCTTCGACGATTCCCGCGTGGTGATCGGCGCGACTCGCGAGAGTAATTCCGGTTTCGACTACCGCGTCACCGCAGCCGGTGAATACGAGGTTCTCGGCGCCGGCCTCAAGATCGCGCCGGGCCTTGCCAATGCGACGCTGATCGAAACCCGCATCGGCTTCCGCCCCGCCGGCGAGACCATAAACCCGATCCTCGGCCGTGTCCCCGGGATAGCAAACCTGACGCTCGGCAACGGTCTCGGCGCCGGCGGCCTGACGATCGGCCCGTTCGCAGGTGCGCAGCTTGCCAAGGTCGTGACGGGACAGGCGACGGATATTCCGCTCGATCGCTACGCTCCGGAAGGCCGCGGCTAAGAAGCAGAGCCCTTCCACTCATCACCACCGACCTGCCGCGACCACGCGGCGGGCTAACTCTCCCATTGTCAAAGGAATACCACGATGATCAAACGTCACCGCAAGCACCGCATCATGCACGGCGCCGTCGAACACAATGGCGTGCTCTATCTCGGCGGCCACGCCGCCGGCGACATCTCGGTCGGCATGAAGGAACAGACCCAGCAGACCTGCGCCAAGCTCGATGAAGTGCTGGCCGAATGCGGCTCCGACAAGCATCATATCCTCTCGGCCCGCATCTACCTTTCCGACATGTCCGGCAAGGAGGCGATGAACGAAGCCTGGCTCGAATGGATCGATGGCGACGACCTCCCCTCCCGCGCGACAATCGGCGTGGCCGACCTCGGCGACCCGAAGCGGCTGATCGAGATCGTTCTGATTGCCGCCAAGAAATAAGGTGGCCAAAACGGGCGGGCTGACGCTCGCCCGACTGCTCTGACGGACTGGAGAACGGATATGACGGACAAGCCGAACCGGATCGACGATCGTTATGCGACGCAGGAGAAATACACGACGCTGCGCGGTATCTATAAAGACGCCCAGCACCGGCTCTCGGAGATGGACTGGAACTACCTCTCCTGCGGCACCGGCGACGAAGTGACCCTACGGGAAAACACCTCCGTCTTCGACAGCATCCGCTTCGAAGTGCCGCTGTTCGCCGGCATCAGCAATCCAGATACAAGCACAAACGTTCTCGGCTTCGACCTGAGCTTTCCCGCTTTCATCGCGCCGTTCGGCGGTGGCGAAAGCGTCTTCCATCCCGAAGGACATCTGGCGATCGGCCGTGCTGCCGCTTCGGTCGGCATCCAGCAAATGGTGCCGGTCGCAGCCGCCCACTCGCTGGAGGACGTCGCCAAGGCCTCGCCGGCTGCTTCCGTCTTCCAGATGGCCTTCGTCGGGGATGAGTGCGGCGTGCTTGAGATGATGGAACGGGCGAAAGCCGCCGGCTATAAATATATCTGCGCCACCTATTCACCCATCCGCCAGTGGCGTGAACGGATGATGGAGGACCGTTTTTCGATTCGCGGCGAGACGGGTTCGTCCAACTTCGGCCCCGGCAAATCCGATCCGGCGGCAATGGTCGAACTTCTCGATTTCACCCGGCCGCGCTGGACCTGGGCTCAGGCCGCCAGCGTTATCAACAAGGCGCCGCTCCCCTGCATCGTCAAGGGCGTCTCCAGCATCCGCGACGCCAAGGCATCGTTGGATGCCGGTGCCGTCGGCCTCTACGTCTCCAACTACGGCGGCCGCACGATCGACCGTGGTCCGCCTGCCCTGGAGACGCTGAGCCCGATCCGTGAAGCCGTCGGCAAGGACGTGCCTATCGTCTTCGATTCCGGCATCCGCCGAGGCAGCGATATTGCCGCCGCACTTGCCCTTGGCGCGAATGCCGTCGCGCTTGGCCGCATCGTCGCCTACGGGCTCGCCGCTGACGGCGAAAACGGTGTTCGCCGCACGCTGGAATTGCTGCAGCGGGAGTTCTGGACAACCCTTGGCCATCTCGGCTGCTCGACGGTCGCGGAACTGTCTCCCGCGGTCTTCGCGCACGAATGATGCCCTGGTATCGGCAAGGAAAACGTTGCGACATCGGCGTGAATGACGATCTTACACGGATTGGGACCTATGGCCTGTTGCTTCTCGTAATTTTAAGAAGAAAATCAACAACAGCGCGCACCTTGGCGGGTGTGCGCCTGTTGGCGGGGAAAACGATGGCGATCGGGTCGGCCTCAATTTCGTAGTCCTGCAAGAGGGGTACCAGCATGCCGCGCCGCATCTCCTCTCTGAATAACCACCAGGTTGCCTGGGAGATGCCAAGGCCATTGATGGCCGCCTCTCGAAGAATATCACCGCTGTCGGTGATGAGGCCGCCCGAGACACGGATCACCTCGTCACCGCCGTCTTTTGCACGAAAATGCCAATTTGAGCCAAAGGCGCCGGTGATGCAATTGTGCCTGACGAGATCCGTTGGCGTTTCGGGCAGCCCATGCTTCTCGATATAGCTTGGAGCAGCGACGGTCTTTTGGGCGCCGCGCACCAGGATGCGGTTGATCAGCCGGGAATCAGCCAAACGCCCGGAATGGACAACGAGATCGAAACCACCCTCGATCGGGTTTGCGGTCTGGCTCTTGAGGCAGAGGTCGAGCACCACGTTCGGATAACGTTCGTAAAACTCCGGTAGCGTCGGAATGACGGTCATCCGCGCGAATGAGGGCGGTAACGCAATTCGGACTGGACCGGTCGGCGCGATATTCGCTTCCTTGATTGATCCCTCCGCTTCATCGAGATCGATCAGAATCTGCCGGCAGCGCTCATAATATTCGGTGCCGTATTCGGTGAGATGCATCCGCCGCGTGGTTCGATGCAGGAGCTGCACACCGAGCCCTTCCTCCAGACGCGTCACGCTCTTGGTGACTGCGGAGGTCGAAGACGCGAGCGCCTTGGCGGCCGAAGTAAAGCCCCCCAGCTCAGCTACGCGCACAAACGACAGAATGTCCTGGAACTTGTTCACCGCAAATCGTGCTTCATTGCTTACATCCTGCGCAAGGTGGCGCGCGATTGATCATCAGCTTAACGTTCCGCCTGTCGATCGCAAGCCATCAGGCAGTGTCAGCAATTTGCGTGCCGTTCCGGCGGGCTTCTTTAGCCGGCGAACCGGAAATTGATATTTTCCAAAACTGCATATTCCCATTTTCGTCCAACTGGAAACACTAGAGGCAAGGACGCTGAAAGCGCCAGGGAACAAATCCGATTGGAAAAAACTTGCCGGGATACTGGTTCGACAGCGCATTGTGTCTGATAGAAAAAGCTGACCGCTTTCACGCGGAACAGCGTTCGATCGAGATCGATGACCGCCAAATTGGGGCGCTGCACCCGGCTGGATCGCGCCCTTCTCCGGATTGCGAATTCGTCGACGCCAGCGACCTGATCGCGGTGCCGGGCCTGGTCAACTGCCACAGCCACTCGCCCGACAATCTCGTTCGCAGCACCACCGGCGACCTGCCCCTCGAGCTCTGGTCACTGACCTCATCAGCTGGACGCGAAAAGCGAAGCCTGCGCGAAATCTACATTTCCACGATGCTAGGTGCGATCGAGATGATGCGCAGCGGCACGACCGCCGTTCTTGATCACGTCCGCATTTCGCCAGATATCGATGGCGAAGCGCTTGATGCCGTCGCTCGTGCCTGGCGCGACAGCGGCATGCGGGCCGTGATCGCCCCTGTTATGTCCGATAGAAGCGTCGTCGAAACCATGCCGTTCGAAGCAGACGACCTGGCCGGGCTCGACCTTTCGGCCTATGGCAACCGCGCGCCACTCCCGGCTCGTGAGCAGATGGTGATCGCCGAGGCTTTCTTTTGTCGCTGGCATGGCGCTGCGGACGGCAGGATCCGCGTCGCGATCGGCCCTTCCGGCCCGCAACGCTGTTCAGACGATCTCCTTGCCGCTGCGGCCGATTTCAGCCGAAGGCACGATACACCACTCCACACCCATATCCTCGAAACGAGGCTTCAGCGGGAAATGGGCTTCAAGCTTTACGGCCGCGGAACGATCGCCCATCTCGACGATCTCGGCCTGCTGACGCCACGCACCAACCTCGTGCATTCGATCTGGCTGGAGCCGAACGATGCGGACCGGATCGCGGCAGCCGATGCGACTGTGATCCATAACCCTGTCTCCAATGCGCGGCTCGGCAGCGGCTATTGTCCGCTGCCGGATCTCATCGGCAAGGGCATCCGCATCGGGCTCGGCACCGACAGCGCCTGCTGCAACGACAGCGCCAATCTTCTGGAAACGATGAAGTGGGTGGCCCTGCTTCACCGCCTTCGCTCGGATGACGAAACGGCCTGGCTGGGACCTGAGAGTGCGCTGCGGCTCGGCACATCCGGCGGCGCAAACGTGCTCGGATCGAAGATGACGGGCAGGCTGGAGGCCGGCTGCGCGGCCGACATCACATTCTTCAAACGCAAGGCGCCGGCATTTTCGCCTCTTCATGATCCGGTCCGCCAGTTGGTCCTTTCGGAGAGTGGCGCAGCAATCGATCGGGTGATGATTGCGGGCCGGGTCGTGGTATCAAACGGTCGCTCGACTAAGATCGACGAAACCGCGATCTGGGACGAGGCTCAGGCGCTCGCCGACAAGAGACGCGTCGATGGCATGGCGGCGCAGGCGGCCACGCATCTTCTGGAAGGCCCGATCGGCAAGATGCGTAGCCGCTTTAACACTGGCTGGGCGGAAGGTTGCTCATGTCACTAGCCTGGACACGGGAGCCATTGCGTTTCTTCCAGCACCTGCTGCGCGAAACTGATGCCTCCACCCTAAGGATCGACAGCCTGATCGACGAAATCAAAAGCGTCGGCGCCAATGCCTGCATCGTCATGGGCGGCGGGTTCTCGGCCTGGTACCCGACAGAACTCTCCTCGCAGACGATCAACCCGCACTTGCGAAGCGACTTTCTCGGCGACTTCCTGACCGCCGCGAAAGTTGAGGGTATCCGGACACTGGTGAGGATGGATATTTCCAAGGGCCGCGCCGGCATGGAGGACAGGCATCCCGACTGGTTCGTACGCAAGCCGGACGGAAGTGTCAGCAGCGTCTGGAATATGCCGCAGATCTGCGCCACCGGTCCTTTCTGGCAGCAGGAAACCTTCTCGATCCTAAGCGAAATCCTGAGCCGTTATCACTCCGCCGACGGGTTCTTCTTCAACTATCTGCATGTGCAGCGCTGTTATTGCGACCGATGCCAGGATCTCGTTTTCGAGGCTATTGGAGAACCGGTTCCGGCAGCGGATCGTCGCGTTCCGGACTATGAGACATGGCGGCAGGATTTTCTGGCGGACTACATGGGCCGGGTCCGGAGCTTCATCCAGGCGCGCAATCCCGCCGCAGCGCTGGTACCCTATCACCACGTCCATGACGGCTGGAACATCCGGCGGATGGCGGGGATCACCGATATCATCGGCTCCCAGGTCTCGAACCCCGTTATGCCGAACCCGGTCGATCCACAGCCGATCTGGAACCTTTGGGCTGCTGAAGAAGCGCTGACGGCACGGGCGTTGAAGCCAGATCACGCACCGCTCCTTATCCAGACGACATCGGAAGTCTTCGCCAGCCGACAATCTGCCATGCCGGATGCCTGCCTTATCCATAATCTCATCCAGGCGGCTGCTCACGGGGCTGCGACGGCGCCGGCGGTCAATGGCATGCTGGATCAGGAGGATGCGCGTTTCGTGCCCGCTCTTCAGACACTCGGTCGGTACCTGCAGGAGAATGCTGGCTGGTATCGCGATCTCAAAAGCCTGGCGCGCGTTGCCATCGTCCGGTCGGAAGATAGCAGGCTGTGGGGAAAGGATGCCGGCCGGCCAGCGGGTAATGCTGAGGGTAGTGGACATATCGGCGAATTCCGGGGCATCTGCGAGATGATCTCGGACCTCCACTATTCGTTCGACATCCTGGTCGCCCCCGGCCTGACGCTCGCCGAGCTCGGCCGCCACGACCTCGTCATCCTCCCCGCCGTAGAGTGCATCTCCGATGTGGACGCCGCGGCCTTGGACGCCTATGTGGCCGCCGGCGGCAAGCTGCTCGCAAGCGCCGATCTTGGCGCCACCGACGAGGCCGGCCACGCGCGGCAATCTGCGTCACTTCAATGCCTGCCTGCCCTTCCCGGCAATGGTGGCACGGCCGTAGGTGCCTATCTCTCCCTCGAAAGCGCAGAGTTCCGAAATGCATTGGGCGGCATTCCACACGTTCCGGCTGCTGGTGAATTCTGGACACCATTCGCCGATGGCAACAGCAATGACGACCTTCGTCTCATCGGCCCGTTTGCCAACAACGCCCCGGAATTCACGACGGTGGAAGGTGACGGCAAGGAACCGGGCTTGATCGAACGGGACTTTGACAAAGGCCAGGCGATCTGGCTGCCATGGCGCATCGGTTCGCTTTACCATCGTCATTCTATGCCGGAATATCGCAAGCTACTGAGTGTGCTGATCGAACGTCATGTCGGCGCCGCTCCGGTTCGCACCACGGCACCTCTCGCGGTCGAAACGATCCTCTACGCCCATCCGGACGGAATGGTGCTGCATCTGATCAACGGGGCATCGGCAAGAACGAAGCGGCTCGTCGAGTTGACGCCGCTTGCCGGGTTCGACGTCGCGGTTGAGACCGGCTGCAACTTCGCCCTATCACTTCACGACGACAAGGAACTGCCCGCCACAAGGGCAGGCAAAATGATGATCCTGCGCATCGAACGCCTGGATCACTTTGCGGCTATCGCCCTGACAAAGGGTTCAGCCGGGAGGAAGAGGGCGTAAGGAAGGCCGAGAGATCCATTCGATGGACCCCATGCGGCTTCATCAAAAGCGAGAAAAAAGGGTGAACAAATGAACCATATCCTGAGACGATATCTTATGGCCGGCGCGATCAGCGTCGCCGTAATCGTATCGATGCCGCTTGTCGCAGCGGCCCAAAGCACTTCGACGGTCGTGATCGCACAGGCAGCCGATGCCTATTCCATGGACCCGGCAAAACATTCCGCCTTCCCGACGGCCAACATTCTTTTTCAGATCTATGATGGTCTCGTCACCCAGAATGAGAAGGGAGAGATTTCGCCAGCTCTCGCCACCTCCTGGAGCAATCCGGATCCGCTGACATGGCGTTTCAAACTGCGCGAGGGCGTCAAGTTCCACAATGGCGAGGCATTCAATGCCGCCGCCGTCAAATACACCTTCGACCGCGCACTCGACCCGAATTTCAAGGCGCCTTATTACTCGCGCATCTCGCAGATCAAGGCCGTCAACGTCGTCGACGACTACACCATCGACATCAAGACGGACAAACCCTTCCCGACCATGCTGCTGTCGCTTTACGAGGCAAGCTTCCCGGCCCTGATCGTCCCGCCGGCCTATACTGCGCAGAACAACGGCGCGGATCTTGGCGCCAAGCCGGTCGGTACAGGCCCTTATCGCTTCCTCGAATGGAAGAAAGACGAGCGCGTCGTGCTTGAAGCCAATCCCGATTATTGGGGCGGCAAGCCGGCCATCAACAAGGTCATCTTCCGGCCGATCAAGGAAACCCGCACCCGCATCGCTGAATTGAAAAGCGAGGGTGTCGACATCGCCGTCGACGTGCCGCCAGAAGATATCGCCTCGCTGGAAGGCGGCGATACCAAGGTCGTCTCCGTTCCCAGCGAATTCCTGTATTTTCTGGCTTTCGATACCACCCGAGATACGCCGCTGAAGGACAAGCGTGTCCGTCAGGCGATCAACTACGCCGTCGATGTCGATGCCATTCAGCAGGCGCTGCTGAACGGCATGGGCACGCGCATTGCGCTCACCTTGCCCAGCAACGCCTTCGGTTACGACCCGACCTGGAAGGCCTATCCCTATGATCCGGCCAAGGCCAAGGCGCTTCTCGCCGAAGCCGGTTATCCGAACGGCTTCACCATTCCGCTGATGACCCGCAAAGGCCGTTACATGAAGGACAGCGAGATCGTCGAGGCGACCGCCGGCTTCCTCTCCAAGGTCGGCATCAAGGCCAATATCCAGTATCTCGAGCCCGGCGTATGGGGTCAGGTTTCGGAAAAGAAGGGCCGTGAAGGCATCACCTTCCCGGGCTGGAGCGGCCGCGACCCGAATCTTGTCTGGGCGCCTCTTCTGCACACCGGCGAATATCAGAGCTATTACAGCAATCCGGAGCTGGACAAGTTGCTCGATGCCGGCGCCGCGACTATCGACCCGGCCGAGCGCAAGGGAATTTACGATAAGGCGGCCGCGGTCATCAAAGACGACGCCCCGCATCTGCCGATGGTCCAGCCGCCGCTGATCTACGGCCTCGACAAGAAGCTGTCATGGACGCCGCGTGCGGATGGCATGATCGACCTGCGCAAGGCGCACTACTGATAAACCTCATCGCGGCCGGGCCTCCGTCCGGCCGCGAATCACCCGGAGTGAACCACGGTCTTGGCCAATTTCCTGATATCCCGATTGCTCTACGCCGCCGTTGTGCTGCTCGGCGTGTCGGTTGCCGTCTTTTTCCTCATCCGGATCGGCGGCGATCCTTCAGCCCTGTTCCTGCCGCCCGAGGCGCCGATCGAGGAAATCCAGCGTTTCCGTCACCTGATGGGCTTCGACCGGCCACTGATCATCCAATATTTCGAATTCCTGGGCCGCGCCGTCCAAGGCGACTTCGGCATGTCTCTGCGTTACGAACAACCAGCAATGAGCCTGGTGCTGGAGCGGGTCCCGGCGACCCTTGAGCTTGGCGGCATGGCGTTCATAATGTCGCTGGCGGTTGCCATCCCGCTCGCCATCCTCGCCGCCGCCAACCGTGGTTCGGCGATCGACCGGGCAAGCCTGCTGATCTCGCTGATCGGCCAGAGCTTTCCGGCCTTCTGGCTGGCAATCATGCTCATCCTCTTATTTTCCGAGACTTTTCACGTCCTGCCGCCCTCGGGACGAGGCGGTTGGCAACATCTGATCATGCCGGCAATCGTGCTCGCGACCTATTCCACGGCGATCATCACGCGCCTGCTGCGCTCGTCGATGATCGAAGTGCTGCAATCGGACTATGTGCGCACCGCCCGCGGCAAGGGCGTCCGTGAAAGCCACATTATTCTCTCCCATGGACTGCGCAACGCTGCCATCCCGACACTGACGGTGATCGGCCTGCAGGTCGGGGCGCTCCTCGGCGGCGCGGTGATCACGGAAGAAGTCTTTGCCTATCCCGGCATTGGCCGCCTCGCCATCCAGGCGATCGCCAACCGCGATTTCACCGTCGTGCAGGCCTTCGTGCTGTTCATGGCGGTGGTCATCGTCGCCATCAATCTTCTGGTCGATCTCTCCTACGGCTTTCTCGATCCGCGCCTGCGGAGGAACAAATGACGGCATTTCTGAAACGCTATCTCGCGAGCCACCTTGCGGCCATCGGCCTTGCGATCATCGTGATCGCGCTGTTCGTCGCGATCTTCGGCCCCTGGCTCGTTCCCTACGATCCGAGCGCCCAGGAGATCCTCCAGCGCTTGAAGCCGCCGCTCTGGAGCAATGCGGATGGTATGCACCTGTTCGGCACGGATGCGCTCGGACGCGATATCTTCAGCCGGATCATCATCGGCGTACGCGTCTCGATGATGGTCGGGGTTGCTTCCGTGGTCATCTCCGGCGCCGTCGGCGTCACCTTCGGGCTGGTCGCCGGTTACGAGGACAAATACGCCGGCCGGGTGCTGATGATGCTGACCGATATTCAGCTCGCCATCCCCTTCCTGGTGCTGGCACTTGCGGTTGCCGCGGTCGTCGGCCCCAGCCTGTGGAACATCATCGCCATCCTCGGCCTCACCAACTGGGTGCAGTACGCCCGCGTCGTGCGCGCCGAATGCCTCGTCCTTCGCGAACGCGAATTCATTCAGGCGGCCCATATGATGGGCATTTCCGCCACCCATATCCTGACCCGCCACCTGCTGCCCAACGTCATGTCGTCGGTCATCGTCATTTCCAGCCTGCTGGTCGCCAAGATGATCCTGTTCGAGTCGTCGTTAAGCTTCCTCGGCCTCGGCGTACCACCGGAAATGCCGACCTGGGGCACGATGATCTCTGAAGGCCGCAACTATATCGGCAATGCCTGGTGGGTAGCGACCATCCCCGGCTTCGCGATCTTCTTCACCGTCGTCGGCACCAATCTCGTCGGCGACCGACTACGCGACCTGCTCGACCCACGCCTGCGTCAGATGGAGGGCTGATCCATGTCGAATTCATCCACCTACGACATCCTGATTCCTGGCTTTCCCGGCCGCACCACTCGCGGTTTTCTCGGCTGGAGCACGATCCTGCTCCTCAAGACCCCCAAAGGCTACGCTCTCTTCGATACTGGCGGCAGCGGCGATCGGCCCGGCCTCATGGCGACGCTCAAGGATCGCGGCATAGAACGCGACGAGATCCGAACGGTCGTCCTCTCCCACCTGCATTTCGACCACATGGCCAATGTCGAATGTTTCCCGAAAGCCGAAATCATCCTGCACGAGAGCGAGTTTTCCTATGTGCAGGACCACAGGCACGACGATCCGGCGATCTCGATTTTCCAGGTCGAGGGATTGCTGCGCAGCCCGCTGCTGACCCTCGTTTCCGGCGAACTGGAAGTATTGCCCGGCATCCGGATGATCCAGACGCCCGGCCATAGTGGCGGCCACGTTTCACTGGTCATGACCGTCGGCGGCAGGTGCGTCGTGCTCGCCCAGGACGCGATCAAGCATCGCGGCGAGATCGACGCCGGCGCGCTGGCCGGCGCCTTTGACGAGGCGGCGGCACGCGCCAGTATCCACCGCATCGCCGCGATGGCAGATATCATCGTGCCCGGCCATGACGGCCCGCTCACCATGGAAAACAGCCGTGTCATCGCTTCGACTCCGGTCTCGACCGAAATCAGTATCGCGCTTGACGGCCGTCGTTTTCTCCTGGAGGCCTGAATGCTGACGCTGCTCCACAACGCCTTTCTCTGCACCGGCCTGCCCGGCGGCTTTCATCCGGACGGAGCACTGCTGATCCGCAGCAGCAAGGTCATCTGGTCGGGCGCTCTGGCCGACCTGCCGCTGCAATCGGAGCCGGTCACCCGAAAAGATCTGGGCGGGCGCGTTATCATTCCGGGCCTGATCAACACCCATGCCCATGGCGGTCTTTCGACCCATCGCGGCTGCTGCGACGAAGGCGACCTTTTCCAATGGGCGGCGGCGCTCGCTCCGCATACCTCGCACCTGACCGTCGAGGATAACCGGCGTGGCTGTTATCTCGCGATCATGGAAATGGTCCGCAACGGCATCACCACCGCCTGCGACTGCACCCGCTACGGCGCCGGCGTCTTCGCCTCGGTCGCCACC
The DNA here is from genome assembly GCF_002968555.1 of Neorhizobium sp. T6_25. Lineage (NCBI taxonomy): Bacteria > Pseudomonadati > Pseudomonadota > Alphaproteobacteria > Hyphomicrobiales > Rhizobiaceae > Neorhizobium > Neorhizobium sp. T6_25. The sequence continues at coordinate 67,415 of NZ_PVBL01000025.1, read as the reverse complement.
GAGATCGGCATGCGGTCGCTGAGCGGCGCGCTCGCCAACTCCCCCGAACTTCGCCGCAACGGCCGACCGAATTGGCCGTTGGCACTGGAAGAAACCAGGCAAGCCATTGAGCGTCACAAAGGCAACGGCCTCGCCCGTTTCTATCTCGGCGGGCATTCGCCCTACAGCTGCACGCCGACCCTCCTCCAGGAGGTCAAGCGCGAAGCTAATAAGCTCGACCTGCCCTTTGTCATCCACGTCGCCGAGAACAAGCGCGAAAACGAGATGGTCATGGAGCAATATGGACAGTCCCCGACCGCCTGGTTGCACGGCCTCGGCGTTCTCGACCGCCGATCCGTCCTTGCCCATTGCGTCTGGGTCGACGAGGCGGACATGGACATTCTCGCCAAGACCGGCGCCGGCATTGCCCACAATCCCGGCAGCAACGCCAAGCTCGCGAGCGGCATCGCCCCGGTGCCGGCGCTGCGAAAGCGCGGCATTCCGCTCGGGCTCGGCACCGACAGCACGCTGAGCAACAATTGCCTTGATCTTTTCCAGGAAATGAAGCTCTCGGTGCTGCTGCAACGCGCCGCAAGCCTCAATGGGACGATCATGGGCGCTGCGGACGCTTTCAGCATGGCGACGCTCGAAGGTGCCCGGGTACTGGACTGGGAAACCGAGATCGGCAGCCTGGAGGCAGGCAAGGAGGCGGATCTGGCAATCCTCGACCTCAGCCATCCGCTTGGCTTGACTGCCGACCGGGTCCTCTCCGACCTCGTCTACCACGCCGGCCCGCAGCATGTGCGCGGCGTCATGGTGGCTGGAAAGATGATCTTCGAGGAGGGTCGGCTACTCACTGTCGACGAACCGGCCATCCGCCACGCAATCCACGAACATTACAGACATCAATGACAAAGGACCAATCCATGACGGACGCACCTGTCGGCCTCATCACCAGCGCCGCTTCCGACAACCTTCTGCAAGGCCGCCGGCTGGAAATGGTCTTGACCCCCTGGGGCGAAGCTTCCGTGCTGATCGGTGAAATCGGAGGGCGACAGGCGGCGGTCATCCTGCGCTATGGCGAAAAGCTGACACTCCCGAGCCACAAGATCAATTACCACGCCAATATATGGGCGTTACGCGAACTGGGTGTTGAATCGATCATTTCGCAGAACGCGATCGGCTCGGTCAATCCGGCAATCCGGCCGGGGGATATCGTCATCTCTGACGATTTCCTTGACAAGACAAAGGCGCGAGCGCAATCGCTGTTCGACGAAAGCGAATGCTGGGTGCGCGTCGATTTCACCGATCCCTTCTGCCCGCGCCTACGGGCCGACTTGATCGCCTCAGCCAACAAGCACAGCAACAGAGTGATTGAGCGCGGCACATTCGTCTGCACCGAAGGTCCACGTTTCGAGACCCCGGCGGAAATCCGCGCCTATGCGCGCGAGGGCGGCGATATCGTCGGCACGCCGCTCGTCCCCGAGGTCATCTTCGCTCGCGAAGCGGAGATGTGCTTTGCGTCGATTGCGCCAGTCATCAACTTCGGTGCCGGCATGGCACCAGCCGTCGTGCATTTCGGCCCCGGCAGCATGAACGAGATCTATTACAAGGAAGGCCTGCACGACTTGATTGAGAAAACCCTGATCGACGCGATCTCGCGCCTTTCTGCCGCGCGGACCTGCAATTGCGGCAGCGCCCTTGATGGCGGCTTCCACGGCGACCCGCCAGCTTGGCTGAAACGGCGCGCGTCGTAGTAGTGCTTCGATGATGACACAGCGAATGGGTTTCTGCTTATGGGTTTCTGGTCTTGCGATCCCATCAGGGGTTTGTCCAGTGTTCCTGATCAGCAACGCGCGCCGTTCCGAGCGGGTGCTGCCAATCTGCGCAACCCGATAGCCGCAGAAATCCCGGATCGGGAAACCTATGCACCTTCCGGATCAACTCAGGTGGAAGCGGCTGCTTGATGTGGTCCGGCATGGGTCAGGCCTGGTTGACAGGCACATCGTTTTCGAATGAGATCAGCGGGGAGTCAATGGCGAGCAACTTTCCGAGCTCGACAGAGGTGAAGCATATCCGGGCGCAGCAGCCTGCAAATGAAGCTCGCGACGCGAGGCTGTCGGTACCAGTAAAACTCCTGTTCGATGCGATATTCCGGTTCCGCGCGGTCAGCACCGGCTGCACAACCTGCTCCAGCAATGGCGTCTCGGGTGCCTCGACCAGAAGCTTGTCATAGAGGTCGAGGAATCCGCGCACTGTTGCGTTCGCATCCTCGGCCAATTCCATGAACCGGAACCGATCGGCTGATAGTCGGCGTCCCAACGTGGCCAACCCTGCGAAACGGCATCCACCATCCTGCGCTGTGGCCGAGGTAGTCCTCGCATGCGTTGGTACCCGACATGTCAGGGAGAGGCGTTGCAGTTAAAAAAGTGCCCAATGCATCGACGGGACCGATGGCAAATTCACCAGACGGAAGGGGCGTCAGCAGATCTCGGGCAAGCGCGTTGCGCATCGGCGTGATCTGCCCATCTCGATCAACTGTCGCCTCCGTCACCACCGGCGCAACGATTTCCGGTAACCCGCCCGCTCGCGCTGCCCCGTGTGAAGACTTTCGCGCCGTAACTAGAGGCCAGAACCTGAGGGGGACTGTCTTGGCCGAAGTCTGTCCCCTAAACACCTGCTCCAAGATCTCGGCAGGCAGCATGCCGGATTTCAGCGCGTCAACAGGAATATCAACAGACCGCTTCCGCTCGGACTGCGTGAACTTTCCTTCACCTAGCGCGCCGTCGGCCAGCGAAGTTCGCCAGTCGCGCAGATTGCTTGGGGTCAGGAGTCGGCACTACTAGGTTTTTCAAGGAAAGGATGCAGACATAAGATAAAAAGCACCGCGCAATCTATTTACTGAGAGCAAGCCTATCCGCTCTCAGAGAAATACCGCGGGGCTTTCTGGCTCGACCATCTTCCGCAGATGCATCCCTTGCTCTGGCTGCCGTTCGCGTCTTGCCGCCATCATTCGTCGGCCCCCTCATGACTGCCTGAACTTCTTGCGTCACCACACCGGATTACAATCAGCCCTCCCTAATACGCGCATGAACGGTTACTGAACGGATGCCGCACGTATAACGAATGCAGGCCGATCTCTACTACTTCTGAGGTATATCTCGCTTGCTCCCGGGGCAAGACCTTCGTGGTAGCTCTTTTGAGCCTGTGGATTAGCCTGAAAAGCTGATTTGCCTGTTGCCGGCACTGCTGGTTCTATGCTCGGTGGCTGGGGGAGAACTAGCCGGGGAAGAGCAGTGCGTAAACCAGCCAGCGACCGAGTCGACCTTGAGCATCAGGTTCGGATGTTCCGCGACGTCATCAAGGATATGAAGGCTAGGCAGATTAAACCAGGGCACTGTCAGCGGATCGCAGACTATGAGCAAATTGTCGCCGAACTCAACGAAGCCCTGGCCGACATGCCGGCATCACACCTGCACTAGACTGCCGGAACTTTGGATGCTCATCTCGGTTTGATTTACAGGAGGAGATCAAGATCACCCCTACCCCGCACAACCGCAAGAATTGCTTACTATCTCTGCCTGACCTTAGCTTTCGGCTGCCGCGTTGCGGGAGTGATGTGATTGGCCATTAACGGGGAGCCGAGGCATGCCGCCTGCGATGGGGTGTATTTTCGGCGACCTCGCCTCAGGGACATTCAACACCGGCGAGCCGATGAACCGTGCGACGAAAAGGTTTCTTCTAGAGGGACCTCAATCGCACCAAAGAGCAGGCTATCTGTCAATGCTTGACGATAAAGGAGCCTTTCGCTGGTGAAGCCAAAGGTCGCGCTAACGTCTCGCCTTGACCCACTCGGAATTGAAGACCACGCGTATTCGGGAGCGGCCGACCGAAGCCCAGCCTGCCGGTATTGCATGCCGATGTCGAGCAAGAGATTTCCGACGGCGGCGGCGAATGAGCGTTTTTCCATTGCTTAGGTACCTGTCGCCGAAGCATCGGCTCCGCGCATCGTGTCTATGACGGACTAGTGCGATTGCTTTATCTCGAGTAGCAGCGCAAATGCCAGCACTCGAGTAGCGAAACGCAGCACGTAAGAAAGCGACGAACCCAAATGAACAGCCGACGCGATTTTGTCGAACAAACCGTCACTGTCAGCGCCGCCTCTCTCAGCGGCACCATCGCGTCCGCGCAGGCCGGATCGCAGCCCCACCCCCAGCCGCTCTGGCAAAGGCTCTACCCCGGCTGCCGCAACATGCGCATCAAGACGAGCGGCGCGGAGATCAATGTTGTCACCGGCGGCTCGGGTCCGCCCTTACTCCTGCTCCACGGCGCGCCGGATTCGCTCGTAACCTGGCACCTCATCGCGCCGCAGTTGGCCAAGGATTACACGCTGGTCCTCATGGATCTGCGTGGCTATGGCGATAGCAGCAAGCCGGATGGCGGCGCGGATCATGCGGCCTATTCCAAGCGGGCGATGGCGCTCGATGGGGTCGAGGTGATGGCGCAGCTTGGCCATGATCGCTTCCATGTGGTGGGGCATGATCGCGGCGGGCGGGTCGGGCGTCGCATGGCGCTCGATCATCCAGACAAGGTGCGCAAGCTCGCCGTGCTGGATATCATGCCGGAGCATTATCTCTACAGCCATGTCACACTCGGCTTTGTGCAGGGCTATTATCATTGGTTCAGCTTTTTGCGGCCTTCGCCTATCCCGGAGGAGGAGACACTGGTTCGCTACAGCGAAGCCGCTGCGAAGGCGACGAGCGAGATTGAGCGTGAATACGCGCGCCACCGCACGAACCCGGAGATGATCCACGCCATGTGCGAGGATTATCGCGCCTCCGCCTCAATCGATCTGGCGTTCGATGCGGCCGATATCGCCGCGGGCAAGAAGATCACTTGCCCTCTCCTAACCCTATGGGCCGCCAAGGGGCTTTACCCTCGCCTCTTCGATGACGTGCTGGGCGTGTGGAAAGCGGAAGGCAGGCACGTGAGCGGCCGAGCCCTCGCCAACGCCACTCATAATCTGCAGGAGAGCGACCCCAGCGAAACGCTTGTTGAATTACAGGCCTTCCTCAGGGACTGATCCACCGCAAACTGCGCGGCACAAGCCTCCGATCAGGGAGGCGGTGTGCAACATTTCCAGCGGACGGCGAAGGTGCATTCCAAGAGCGAGCTCGCAGACTGTGCGTCAGGTTGGAGCGCTAGAAGGGTCGTTCGATCGTGAGCGTCCGGTGAGCTGTTTTTGCTGATCGGGCAAATCAGGCGATGTTCTGGCATTAGAACCAGCATTAGTGCTGACATTAATACCAGAACAAAGAGGTTTCATGACTCGCATAGAGATCATGTCTGGTACCGAGCGCAGACGGCGTTGGTCGGACGAGGCGAAGCTGAGGATACTTGCGGAAGCTGATGAGCCCGGTGCTCGCATTGGCGATGTGGCGCGCCGGCACGACATTCATCCGGGCCAGATCCGCTTGTGGCGGCAATCATTCAGCTATGCCGATCGGCCGACGGTGTTCCTCCCGGTGGAAATCACCGAGGAGGTTGGCGTAAGTCAGCCGTCTACCGCAGCAACGAGGCCGGCGATCGTCGAGATCTTGCTTCGAAACGGTCGGAGCTTGAAGGTTCCGGTTGACGTTGAGTTGAAGCTGCTTGGCCCGCTCGTCGCTTGCGTGGAGGCGGCATGATCGGGCCATCGGGGAATGTGCGGGTCTACCTGGCCTGCGGAGTGACGGATATGCGGCGTGGCATCGATGGCCTATCGGCGCTGGTCGAAACGGTCGTGAAGGAGGCGCCGGGCTCGGGCGCGATCTTCGGCTTCCGCGGAAAGCGCGCTGACCGGATCAAGCTTCTCTGGTGGGACGGCCAGGGGTTCTGCCTATTCTACAAGATTTTGGAGCGCGGGTACTTTCCCTGGCCGACGGCGAAAGAGGGTGTAGCGCACCTGACGCAGGCGCAGCTTTCCATGCTCGTTGAGGGGATCGATTGGCGACGCCCGGCGTGGACGTCCGCTCCCGGCCGAACGGGATAAAAGCTATATTTTGCAGGGGCATCCGAGGCTTAACGCTGGCGCATCAGAGGCAAATTGGCTAGATTCGCGGGTATGGAAACAGCGCCGCTGGACAGTCAGGACGAGCTCACTGCTTTGCGCGCACTCGTCGCGGAACAGGCGGCGAAACTTGAGAGCCAGGAAGCCAAGGTCATCAAGCGAGACTCCATAATCGGACTTCTTCGCGCGCAACTGGAGCTTCTCCGACATCGGCAGCATGGCGCGTCTTCGGAAAAGATCGACCGGAAGATCGAGCAATTCGAGCTGATGCTGGAGGAGATCGAGGCCTCCCGGGCCGAGGCTGAACTGCGCTCCGGGAAAACTCCTCTGCCGGAGTTGGACGACGCATCCGAGAAGCCGAAGCGCAAGCCTCTACCCGATGATCTCGCCACCGAAGAACTGGTCTATGCGGCTCCCTGCAACTGCCCGACCTGCGGTGGCACTTCGTTCCTGAAGGCGGCCGACAAGTGGTCCAGGTGCTGGAGCACGTGCCGGCGTCGGTCAAGATTGTCCGGCATGTCGAGAAGCGCATGATCTGCAGGGAATGCGATACGACAGTGGCTGGCGAGATGCCGACCTTGCCGATCGAGCGCGGCAAACCCGGGCCGGGACTGCTCGCCCATATCATGATCGCCAAATTCGACGATCACATTCCCCTCTACCGCCTGTCAGAGATGTACGACCGGTTGGGGATAGACATCTCCCGATCCGTGATGGCTGACTGGGCCGGCCGCGTATCTGCATTGCTGACACCACTTGTCCTGTTAATCAGGGCCCATATCGCAGCACTCGACCGAATACATACGGACGATACCCCGGTCGATGTTCTCGACCCCGGGCGGGGCAAGACAAAAACCGGCAGGGTCTGGGTCTACGTCTTTGACGGCAGTGGCTATCAATCCGCCACTCCCGCAGCCATCGCCTATTACTACAGCCCTGACCGCAAGGGCGCGCATCCGGCTGATCACCTGGCAAGCTTCAGCGGCGTCATGCATGCCGACGGCTACGGGGGTTACAAGAAACTCTACGGCAACCAGATCATTGAAGCCGCCTGCATGGCGCATGTGCGCCGCAAGTTCCATGATGTGATCAAGCTGAAGCCTTCTCCGATCGCTGAGGAAGCACTGTCGCGCATCGGCGCTCTCTACGATATCGAGAACCGTATCCGAGGCATGTCGGCTGACGAGCGGCGCACCCTGCGCCAACAACATGCTCGGCCCATTCTGGACGAGCTCAAGGCCTGGATCGAGGCGACACTCTCAACTTTGCCACAGAAGCAGAGGCTCGCCGAGGCGATGCGATATGCGCTGTCGCGATGGACAGCCTTGTGTGTCTACATCGATGATGGCCGTGTCGAAATCGACAACAACATCGCTGAACGAGCCATGCGTCCGCTTGGAATCGGAAGGAAGAACTGGCTGTTTGCCGGCTCGGACAAGGGCGGTGAGCGCATCGCCAACATCCTGACCATCATCGAAACGGTCAAATTGCACGGCCAAAATCCGGAGGTGTATCTGACAGATGTCCTCGCCCGGATCCAGGATCATCCCAAGGATCGAATTGAAGACCTGCTGCCCTGGAACTGGACGCCAGCAAACGCTCGATGCGAGGCCGCCTGATGGCGCGCTCGAGGTTCATCTACACACTCAGCCAAGTCGCCGGCATGATCGGCGAGAACCTCGAACTGATCGAAGAAGTGACCGCAAATTCGGACAACATCTCCGAGGGCGAACTGGTTTACGTTAGCGATGGCACTGAAGACGGCACGAAGGGTCTGACCGAGAATGGCATCGAAGAACTTCAAAGCCTACTCGCCGACATCAGGACGTGGGACGGCGGTATCCGCGAGTTCCTCATCGACACACAGTGCGATCCTGGAATAATCGACCGCATCATGGCCGATGAGATGAAACGCGCCCTATAGCTTCCATCTCTCGACACCCGAAAAATGCGTTCGCCGGACGCTCACGTTCGATCGCGGTCTGTCAGTACCGGAGCAATACTCCCCAATGGTGCCGGTCGAATCTTCCCCAGTTGCTGCAGCCGCCGGTCTTTCGGGGCGCGCCGCGGATTCCCCTATGTCCTGACAAACAGCCAGAACGCGCTGTACGGCAGCTTAGCAATGATCGATCGAACGTATTGCTGAACGGAGCGGAACCGTCGACCCGTTGAATCGGGCCCATGGAAAACCAAAAGCTGCGGAAAACGACAGAAGCATAGTGGGCTGCGCATAAGGTGCAACAGGCGCTGATTTGAAACTCTCATTCGAGAAAACAATGCATCACACTTCTAGCACGCACACCATTAGCGACCGCTAATCGACCTATCGGGTCAAGTGTACTGGCAAGGCAGCCAAGGGCCACCTCGCCAATGTATGTTACTTGCGGTGCCCGATCGCAAGCGCAAACAGTCTGGCCTGCCGGTCGGCAAAAGCGCGCGGGTTGGCTGGTTTGTCGCCATCAAGAATGCGTGCTTCGTCAAGCAGAAGCCACGCCGCGTCCTCGCGGAATGCCTGATCGCCCATTGAGGCGATGCTTTTGACGCGCTCGCTTTGCGCATTGATCTCCAGGATCGGCTTCGATGCCGCTTGCAACCGCCCTGCCCCTTGGAGGAGTTTTTCGAGTTGGCGATCGGGGCCATGCTCCGACGCGACAAGGCAGACCGCGCTTTCGGTCAACCGATCGGAAACCCGCACGTCAGCAACCTCCTCACTGAGGGTGCTTCGAGCGAAATCGATGAACGACCCGACTTCGGGAGACGCTTGCCGACCACCTTCATCGGTGCCTTCCTCGCCGGCCAAAGTGTTCAAATCGGCAAGTCCCTGGGTAATCGATTTGAAAGGCTTGCCCCCGAAATCTGGGGCGTTGGTCGGCCAGAAATTGTCTACGCCATCGGTAAGCAGAAGGACTTCGATACCCTTGGCCCGAAAACCCTCGAGTTGCGGCGACGATTTCAGTTGGTCCAGGCTGGAGCCGCTGATGTAATAGATCGCCGACTGCCCCTCGTTCATTCCGGCCAGGTAGTCGGCCAGGCTCCGAGTTGCCTCGCCGGACACGGTACTACGGAAGCGCGCCAGCTTCAGCAACTGCGCGCGCCGTTCGAAGTCGTCGTAAATACCTTCCTTGAGAATGGCGCCGAACAGATCCCAGACCTTGGAAAACGTCTCGGCTTCGCCTTCGGCCATCTTCTCTAGGGCGGAAAGGATCCGGCTCGTCACGCCCTTCTTGATGGCGGCAAGCACGGGACTTTCTTGGATCATCTCGCGGGAGATGTTGAGCGGCAGATCCGAGGTGTCGACAATGCCGCGCACGAACCGCAGATAGCGCGGCAGCAACTCGGCTTCATCGGTGATGAAGACGCGCTTCACGTAGAGCTTCATGCGACCCTGACGGTCCGGATCGAACAGGTCGAAGGGCTGAGAACCGGGGATGAAGGCAAGCGTCGTATATTCGTGGCGACCCTCCGCGCGGAAATGGATATTGGCCAGCGCCTCGTCATATTGGCCGGACACACCACGATAGAAATCGTCGTAGTCCTGCTTGGATATTTCCGTCTTCGGCTTTGTCCAAAGTGCGGCGCCGTCGGAAATCTGCGACGGCTCGGCACCGTCCTTCTCGATGAGACGGATAGGCACGGGCACGTGGCCGGATTGATCACGGATGATCTTCTCGACCGTCCATTTGCTGGTATATTTCTTCGCATCCTCCATGAGATGCAGCACGACACGCGTTCCCCTCGCCGGCGCTTCGCCGAGATCGACCGCAACGACGTCATAACTTCCCTTGCCGTCGGATGACCATTTCCAGGCCTCGCCCTCGCCAGCGCGGCGAGAGACCACATCGACCCGGTCAGCGACCATGAACGAGGAATAGAAGCCGACGCCGAACTGGCCGATCAGTTCCGCCTTCTCCCCAGCTTTGGCCGCCTCAAGCCGGTCCATGAACGCCTTGGTTCCGGAGCGTGCGATCGTGCCGAGCGCGTCGATCATCTCGCCGCGGTTCATGCCGATGCCGTTGTCCTCGATAACGAGTGTCTTCGCCTCCTCACTGAGGCTCACGAGAATTCCCGGCTGGGTCCCATCGGACGAGAGCTCCGGCCTGGAAATCGACTCATAACGCAGCTTTTCGCAGGCATCCGCCGCGTTCGAGACCAATTCCCGGAGGAACACATCTTTGTCCGAGTAAACCGAATGCACCATCATGTGCAGGAGTCGGCTGACATCGGCTTCGAATACGTGTTGCTCGGGCTGCCGCTCTTCTACTGTCGTCATTAATAACTCCATCGTGCAGAAATCGCCGGTGAGATGGTTTCCCGCGATTGGATTTCAAGCGCTATCTGCTGCCAGGACGAGCATCCGGGAGCGTCTCTAGACTGCTTCCTATCTTCCTCTGATGACACACTGATCGGCAACATGGGGTCAGAGCAAGATTAGTGCGAAACCGTACGTTTAGCCGAGAAAGTGATGCTTGAGATCGATATTCGTTCCCAAGACCGGGGCCTATATAGCATTTCACCCTAAACTTCATATTGAGGACAGGCGGCAAACTACGGAAATAAACACGAATTCGGTTAGCGTACGATTTCGCACAAATCTTGTTCTGCCCCCTTGATGCTAGAGCCGATCGAGGAAGCAGGAGCAGTTGATGGAACTGCGAAGCTGCAAAAGGGAGGGATAAGCGATGTCCAGCTTCACGCCAGCCCCCGCGAAGCGTTCGGCGCACGGCCGTATCGTTTGCGAAAAGAGTTGGAGAAGTATTGGCTAGAGTTAAAGCCGCAGGAAAAAGCGATTTCCGTGACGCTGTTGTGGTCCGGTGATTTCAGCAGGCGCGAGGCCTCTTCCAGTCGCAGATCCTGCAGATATTGGCGCGGCGTCATGTTGGTCAGCCGCTTGCAATGTTCTGAGAACCGAGTCCGGGACAGGCCGCATTATGCTCGAAGATCTAGGACACACGGTGCTCGAGGCGAGTTCGGGAGAAGAGGCGCTCCGGCTTCTGCGAGAGGGACCGCGTCCTGATGTGGTCATCACGGATCATGCCATGCCCCAGATGACGGGAGCGGAACTCGCAAAACGAATTGCTGAGCAATATCCAGAAATCCCAGTGGTCCTTGCTACGGGATATGCCGAACTACCGGGCGGCGAGGGCGCCGGCTTGGCGCGGTTGGCTAAACCCTTCAGCCAGAAACAGCTGAACGACGTTTTGGCGATGCTGGCGGCCGCGCCCCAATAACGGCAAAAAGCCGTCCAATGTGGCGTCTTCAGCTTGCTCACTGTCAATACCCTTTTGATGGAACCGATCGTTCCGCGCGAAGGACTTAATCTCATTGCTGCGAATTCAACTCAACTTTCGCAATCGGCTCTTGCCAATGCACGCTAGAAAATGTCTGAGCGTTTGGCGCGGTGGATCCTGATGTGCCAGAACCGGCTTTGATATGACGACCTGCTGCTCACGCTCGAGTTCCTGTCGCCCATGCTGGGGTCCGCCGCTCCGGCGTCACAGACCAAACTCCAGTCCTGGAAGGTGTTCACGCGATAAAGGCAACGCGCGGCAACATCAAAATCCTCGACACGCCACGGCTGGAGGATATGCCGCCGGACATATACATACCAGAGCAGGAATACGAACGGCATAACGGGCTGCCGATCAGACTACTATAAGCTCAGCGGCCCCTCCGGCGGCGCGACCGCGCCTTACTGGCGGACTATTTTCCCTGGAGGCTAGCAACTTTTACCACCTATGCTATGCTGCAGCCACAACCCTCCAGGCGGACCTGAGCCCCGTAGCCTTCACTGGCTGCGGGGCTTTTTTCTATTTGCACCAGTCGTTCCTGTTACCCGGCCGCCACTCACGCGCGGTGCCCTCTTTCAGCAGGATCTGGCCGATCTCGCGCCCGCGTGTCAGTGCGATCTTTTGTCCGGCTCGGCGGCGTCTGACCCTGCTCAGGTTCTCTAGGGATGAGCAGGACGAGATAGACGCCAAGGATATTGTCAGGACAAACCTGATCCTACCTGAGTCGGCTAGGGGTTCGGTGTTTCATCGAGCGCTAACCTGTGCAGAGCTGCAAAGTTCCGCACTCTTCGCCCGCTGAGGTCGATTATGCTTGAAGTATCTCCACCAGTAGTGGATTTGGCTAGCCGTTAGATCCTTCTGCCCGACGCTATATGAGTTGATCTCTTGCGCTTGAGATCAATCGCGTGACCTCATCCAGAACCGGCTTCACTAGTTCGGCGTGCCGCATTTCAGGTTCGGGGGGCATTTCTGAATTATTGAAACGGTCATTCAGCCGGGTTTCAATACCGTCCAGGATGGGAATAGCCTTTACTCCAAGGCATTGGATCAGGGCAGAAAGAGCCTCTTCAGCAACTGCTACCGCTCCATCGTGGGAACTGCTGAGGTGCTGGATACGTCGTGATTGATCGTCCATCTGATCTCCAAGATTACCGTAGCGCTGCCGGCTTCAGTTTGAACGTGCCCGGCGGTTGAATGAATCGACTGCGTCGCGGTATTCGGACGCGGCGCTCTCGTTCGCTCTGCGAGCCGCGCTAACGGCAGCTTCAGCCTCGTTGTTGTTGCAGCGCACGAAGGTCTCAACATCATCTTTGAAGCTCTCGGCCTCTGTTGCAGCGATCAAATTCCCACTCATCATCAAACGCGCCGTAACGGTTAGCGCATGATGGGGCGCTGAGCTCTGAGCAATAAGCGGCCGCTTCCACAGCGCACACGAGGGAAGCGAGAACCGTACCGGCGCTTACTGCCAACAATTTTGGGCGGGTCATTCGATTCTTCCTGAACACAAACTAACTTGCATCTGAACGTTAGAAGAGTCCAGCAAAGTAGTGACCTAGTAGAAAGCCTCCCGCCGCGGGCAAGGGTCGCGTCAAGGGCACACCGAAGAAAACGCTGCCCTGCTGAAGGATGCCGTCATCAAGGCAGCTGAAGCTGCCGGCGCCAATAAGGCGAGGAAGGGTGGCCTGATTGGCTATTGCACCTTCCTCTCTAAGGATGAGCCAAGGCATTCGCCTTGCGAATAGTTCAGAACCTTTCGGGGCTGGCCCGCGGTTGGCACGTTTCCGCACATAGTCGCCATTTCTCACGGCCTCCGAAACTATTGGTCCGCCGCCAAGTTACATGCCCGAACGCGGAGGTGCTTCTCCCCGGAAGCTTCGTCTCCCATAAAACTTCCGCGTTCACCACCCAACCTGTCCTGAGATCTAGGCTCGCTTCCGCGGGCCGTTTTTCCGGATTTCTTCCAGGCTTTGTCGCACCTGCACGCCGCGATAGGTCTCCGGTCGATGCTCCATACAGAAACAGTCCGGTTTGGACTTGTCGCGCTCGAACCAGAAGCCTCCCCTTCCCTGCAGCCAGGATGCTCGCACCAATGCTCGAAATGCACCGGGGCGGCTGGGTGAGAGGCAGTGCGTTCACCGCTCATTTCTTATGTATCCCAGCGTTTGCAAGCATAGCATCCCAATAGTCCTCGACCTGTTTCGCCGCCTCGGCAGCCGTCGGAAGCCATCCGCTATTAGGCATCGTCATCGTGCGGCACTGCGCCGGCATTCCACCTACCCAGCGCCACTTGCCGACCTTCAGGGTCTGCTGGTCGAGAAAAATCCTCCCGATATACGCTTTCCCGTCGTGGCCAACGTAGTCCTCGTGGAGCTTACCATTCAGGCCCGTTTTGCCAGGCCACGCCCGCACCCACCGGTATTTCCTGTTCCAAGCAGATGTCACAGCTCGATCGCTTTGAAATCCCGCTTGAGGTCACCGGCCTTACCAGCGCCCACGATTTTCATCGTGAATTTGCGCTTGCCCTTGGGCTTCCATCTTCGGATCTCCTTCATTGTCGGCCCGCCCAGAGCGGACTGCTGAAGATACCAATCCTGGAACTGTGCGTAGATCGCTTCGCAGTCGGCCGTCACCTCGGCATAGTTGCCTTTGCGCCCGCACTTCGCGTTCTCGCACTCGATGATGTGGTCTGGCGCCGGCGCGTCGCCTTCATAGACCAGCCCGCCGCCGCATTTGGCGCAGATGGGCTCCCCAAGATGCCTCAGGCCATTGCCGCCTTTAGACACGACTTCTCCTTCACGCCTAAGCATGTCGATCAGGATGTGGACGAATCGTGGATAGCCGCCTTCTGTCGCGATCAGATGTTCTAGTTATGTTCTAGTAGGACGATGAGTCAACAGGGATTCTTTTTAAGGCTTATGGGATGCGGGGACGAACGCCCGCGAAAGGTGCCCGATTAGGTATAGAAATAAAATTGGGCTCAATCGGAACCCCGCGGATTGCTCTAGTGTATGCAACGAACGCGGATGTCGAATTCAGCGCGTCTCCCGATGCCTGTTTCCCGTCAGCGTCCGCGTTCGCCACAGCCGGGAGCAACCCCTAAGCGGCTACCGAGTCATCGACCGCGGGCGGTTGGATTCCGAGCCTGATCGATTGTCCTGCGGCGTAGGAAGCTGCATGGCTCTCGATTTGAAAGACACGATCTTCCGTCTCTCCGGCCTCAGATATCCTCACGACCCACTTATCTTCTGACTGGAATAACTCTACGGCCGGTTCATTCATAATCTCACCCTTTAAACAGGCGCATGAGATTTCAGGCCCACAGCGACAGCAAAAACCTATAGACTTTAGTAGGGTGAGTCTACCAAATGTTCTTGCGGCTCGTCCGGTTAATTCGCCGCCGCGAGCCGGTGGTGGGTCAGCAAGGGAGGCGCGTCGTAGTGGACGCAAATTTCAGTCGGCCACAACACCTACACGCTTGCGATCGACAACATTGGCGTCGAGCAGCGAAGTCTTCTCGTTCAAGACCGCAAGCAGCCCTTCGCTATCGGGCCAAGCCAAAGTGAAGCGATATATGGCCATGGCCCCCAAAGGCTCTAGATCCGGGTCATTTCGCCGGAGCTCTTCACGCTCGTACAGGGCTTCGCGCTGGCATTCCTCAAGGGAAGCCGCGAAGGCCAAGGGCTCGTCACGAGCCAGGCACGATCTGATATCCAAAGACAGCCAATTCCATTCCGTCTCCCTCGGACCATCACCCGCATAGGTATAGCCACGTAGGGGTAAAGGGTAACTTTCAAAAATGAGGGGGCGACAAGGATATCGGCTTAGGAGACGGAACGTTCGCCTTTAGTCGCAGTTGGAATAACAGACGCAGCGGCCCTTCCATCCATCAGCACTTCACCGCACTCCGCAGCGTTCCAGACTACTCCAGACAGTCCCTCAACTCGGCCCGCTTTGGCGGGCTTCTTTTTGAAACATATCCGTTCAGCGGGATTTTTCGACGCATCAACGTCCGAACGCTCCAGCAAGATCGCGCCGGTGGCGGACGAAATCACACTTGGGGACAGCTGCAAGGGCGGCAATGGCTGAAAGCGTTGCATTGCCGCTGCCGGTACGTCCAACGTCATGGGATTTGCCGTGTGTCCAACCTTGCAATTGACTGCCGACTTCGGATCCCGCTGCCAGTCTGCGGGTTAAGCCTCCTCCGTTGCGATTTGGTAGAGCCGCCACGCGTTGATGGGTAGGAGAGCAGCCTCCATGAGTATCAACGGCGGGCTGCCGATCATGGTGCCATAGACCGCGAAGCACAGGCTACTCGCTATCGCCAATACGCGAAGCCGAACCATGCGCTGCGTCAGGTAGGTTATTACGGTCAGGAAGCTGCCAGCAAAGCCGATGATTTCGATCCATGAGTTCATTTTTAGATCTCCGCTAGAGTCACGCCGCCGGTTATTCGCCGCGCGCCAGCGCCGCGGCTCTAGCAAGGCCAATTGGCCTCGCGAGGGGATCGGCGTGGCGGTGGACTAGCTGCCATGACGAGTCCACGCGGCGATAGACCTGGGTGACGCGCAGCGACCAGTCCTGATCCGGCAGACCGTAGACTTCGCCGTGCTGGCGCTCCACAAACACTAGGACTACCAGATCCTCGGAGGCATAGCTGGTCACCATCTCTAGCTTCGCGTCGCCGTTTCGGAAGGAACGTGCCAGTTCGGCCAGATGCGCCGCACTGCCATCGAAGCCTTGGGTTGGGGGGCCTCCAAACGGCTGTATCAAGGTGAAGTCGTCCGATAGCCGCGTCATCTTATGCCACCTCACCATGTCGCCCGAGTTGAACGCTTGAGCCTGTTCCTCTGTGCGCTGGATGAGAGCGGCGACTGTCTCTGACGAGGCGGCCAAGCTGGGGTCATTGAGGAGCAAGAGCTCCGAGAATGCGTCCGCGGCGAGGGTGCAGGGCGACGCAGCGCCCTTTGGAGCCGTCGATTTGGTTGAAGCGTTCCTGAAGATTGAGAATATGTTGCACATAACTTTTCCTTCCAGTGATCTGCGTTGCTGGCGCGGGGAAGGAATCTCATTTGTCCGGTACTGAATCCAATGATATGATTTCAGCGATATGCTGAATAAGATTGATCTTTCTAGAGCCGATCTCAACCTCCTCGTGCTGTTCGAAGTCGTCATGGAAGAACGCCATGTTGGACGGTCCGCTCAACGCCTCAACCTCTCGCCCTCCGCTGTCAGTCACGGGCTAGGGAGGCTTCGTGTCCTTTTGGGTGACCCTCTGTTCATGCGAACACCGAGAGGCGTAGTCCCGACGGATCGTGCCCTGGAAATTGCAGAAGCGGTTCGCGAGGTTCTCGACCGGGTGCGCCGGATCATCATTAGCTCCGAGGCCTTCGACCCCAAACGCTCGTCGCGCCGCTTCACGATCGGGGCACCTGATGGAGCGTCGTCGGTGTTTCTACACCCTCTTCTGCACGAACTCGCTTCCGACGCTCCACGGGTTTCCCTGGGATTGCGCCAATTGTTGCCCCGGCCCAGAGAAACGTCCATTGCATCAGCGTGGGCAGACGCCCTGGTTGACCTCGAAAAGCGGGCGATCGACATCGCGATCATACCCCACGATGACGTTCCGGCTCGTTTCCGGCATGAACTTCTCTATGAGGAGGATTTCGTGGTGGCGATGCGCGCCGGGCATCCTTTCAAATTTGACCCCAGCCTAGCCAGATACTGCGAGATGAAGCACGTCGTGGTTTCCCATTCGGCCGATCCATTCGGTTTCGTTGATTCCGTTCTGGAGCAGCACGCGCTTACACGACAGATCGCACTAACGGTGCCGAGCTTCATGCAGGCAATAGCGGTGCTGGCAGACACCGAACTGGTCTGCGCATTGCCGCGCCACTTCGTCCAGATGTTCGAGACGACTTTCGGCATCGAGTGCGTAGACGCACCGGTCGAATTCGGCAGGTTCAAGATGAGTCTGGTGGTGCCGAAAGCCGCTCTGTCGGACCCCGGTATCGATTGGCTGGTAAATACGATAGGGTCGATGCGTAGGGCGTAAGGCTTCGCCTTATTCAAATTCCGTTTCAGAGCCTTCAGGAGCGCGTCTAGTCGGCATTCGAGCAATGCGCCAGCATGAGCTTGTCAGCAATCTCTATCGTAGCCGTCTGCACCTCGGGCTCGTCTTATCCGGCCTTCACTGCAGCCTGGATCAGATCCTGCATCGGAATCTCGATCGCCAGCTGGCAGAACAGGTGTCGCTTCTCATTGCCGGCTGGGACGGTGGGTGGGGAAATGTCGCCCATAGAGAGGAAATAGAGATATGAAGCGCAGCGGCAAGCCAAAGGCGTCGTGGTGCAGGTTGCCCCAAGAAGCCCGACGCATGCCTCGTGTGCACTGCGTCGGGCCTGCGGGCTGCTCCGACGGGGGTCGTCGAAGCCGCGCCGCGTGCTCATTTGGCTCCTCTCTTCGCCAATCGCAAGCCAATTGGCGAAGACGCGCCACCGCGGGACCAAATTGGGACATTGGCTGTGGATGTTAATTGCGAAGTAAGCAATCCGGCCGGTGGGAGTCGACTAAAAGCCCATCGCACCTAACCTGCCTTCAAATCAGAAGGAGCAGGTCAGGCGACTGGCTGAAGATAAAGTGCGTCCAGAACGACAGCTTCGCGATCATCGGCTATGAGCCTTCGACGGCTCTTCCCGGCGGCATCGCCAGTCGGCTTCTCGGTGCCCGGGACCGAGACGGCTACAAATACGTCGGCAGTGTGGGAACTGGGTTCAAGCACGATGTGGGCCTCGACCATTCGCAGGCTGAGAGGGAAACGGAAATAGAGCTACACAGCGTGGGCAATGATTTCAGCGGGAAAGCGATGGCGGCGATAGAGGGGATCACGGTCTTTCGTGGCCCGTCATCGCGCATCGTACTCCACATTCTGTTAAGTTGACGATGCCACCGACGCTGTTGCTGTGGAGCAGGCTAAAGGTGTCGCCGTTGCGACACGGATCCTTTAAAATTGCATTTCTCCTGGGCTTTGTGGCAAATCGGTAAGACACCCGAGGGCGAGTGGCTTGCCCAGTTGGAGTTTACCCGGGAGGCTATCCGCAACCGACGGCTGGGTTTCGCCGATCGCTACCTGTTCAAGACGATAGATTCTCAGGTCGCCCAACAGCAGCGGGATCGCGACACCGCCAGACCGTGGCCGAATTTCGGGGTGCATCGTCGCCTGCACAGCTCGCTGGTGCTATGGTATAAGACGATCGCAAAGGTGATGCCCGAGAGGCTAGTGTGGGAACTGCCGCCAACGCTTTTGCCGATCGAGATGACGTCATGATCTAACGCCGTTCGACAGGTTTGTTGGCCAGTTGCCGCGGGCTGAGCAGAGGCCGTAGGCCGTTTGCACGCCGGCGCATTGCCATTCTGTCTGTATATGATGTCCTCATCATATATCGGTGATAATCTTGATGCAGCTCTGCGGGACGCTCGACATTGCTGGCCTTGAACCAACACTCAGGTGACAATCATGACCGCTGCTGCTCCAGACGTTCAGTCGCTGTTTACGACTCTGTGCCAAAAGTCTTGCTGCGCGATCTTGTACTGCGTCTCGCGCACGTTTGAAGGCGCTGTTTGCGCCTGCTGCGGGTCACCAGAGCCGGGCCCCCAGCTCTGGCAAGGCGACATCCCTCTCTGAATACCGCCCGTTGTTTGGCGCCGTTCGGGTTCGATCAGCAGGCCCTTCTTTTTCAGCATCCGGTAGAATGTTTCGCGCGCCGCGCTGACTGGCAGTTGGCCTTCCAGGCATCTGCTCAACGCCTGCCAAGTCACCTTGGCGATTAAATCGTTCTCATGGAAGGAGCTAGCTTCTATATAGTCGAGCGCGTCGTGGACGCACCCGACTTCCTGGACCAGATAACGACCGCTTCCGGCGTAGACCGGTTCGTCAAAAAGGCCCTTGATCATCGCGTACATCTCATCTTGTAACAATTGTGCCCTCTGGAGCAGGAATTAGTGACGCTCATACTAGTGTGTCAAGATGTCTGCCGCATGTCAGGTGCGGTCCTGCGGTTCCCCGTCAGTGTTGCCGAGGTTTGGCACGCGATGTTGAACGCCCGTTGCGCCAGTTCGAGGCGGCGCACGACGAGGAAGCTGATCGGAGCCCGAGCGTCTACTGTCCTCGTCGTGCTTGTAGGCGAGAACGACGCATTCCGATCTCTACGGCGCCTTCACGCAAAATATCGGCTGCCTTGCGAATGATCTTCGCGATCATAGGCTGGTTTGTGGCGCCATTACTTGGAGACCCTGAAAGCCGCATCGACGGCTCGATCGAGATCTTCGGCGGAACCGCTCACGCTGACGGTCCAACCGGTCGAATTCGACGAAATCCTTGGGCTTGCGGTCGCGCACCACGTAGCCGCTGATTGGAAACGGCGAAAATATTGACCTACAAAGCCTGAAGCCGTTCCATTTGACGGCCGCTGTTGATTATCGCGTAAGTTTGAGCCATTTTTTCATTTCGCCGAGATCACAGACTGAAACGTGTTTGCGATCAATCCGATACCCTACATTCTGCGGGTCAGCGCGAACTGACAAATGGGTCAAATCCTGCTGCAACTCAACAGACCGAGCCGCAAAGCGCGGCGACATCATTTGCATTACGGCAGTGAACCCGGATCGAAATTCTATAGCCATCTGTCAGATCAATACGGCTACTTCAGCATTTACCCATCAGTCCGACCGAAAGCGAGGCGGCCTATGTGCTAGATGGGCTCTTCGATCAGGACCGGTCCTCGACATCCATGAACGCTTTACCGACACAGGGGGTGCCAGTGATCATATCTTCGGGCTGTTCGCCTTGATCGGAAAGCGGTTCTCACCGCGACTGCGCAATCTCAAAGACCGGAAGTTCCACATGTTCGAAAAGAGCGATGCATATCCGGCGCTGTCGAACCACATCGGGGCGCCGATCAATGCCAATCTGATCCTCGATCATTGGGACGATCTGCTCCATCTTGCGGCGTCGATCACGACGCGGTCCGTGGTGCCGTCTACCATCCTCAAGAAACTGTCCGCATCTCCGAATCAAAGCCATCTCGCCAGGGCGCTCCGCGAACTCGGCCGTACGATCGGCGCGGTCGGCGGGCTTTGCGCTCCGCTTCGCAGTCTTCACCACCATCAATTCCGTTTGGTGGCTACCGGACGCCAAGGAGGAGGCGCACGCCGTCGAGCGCCCACCATGCAGGCAGCAACCGACAAAGCCGTAGGAGAACTGAGCAATCAAGCTGACAAGGCTCGCTTTAGCCGTCGCATGTGCCGTGAGCGCGGTGGCGTGTACCTCAACTCAGCAGGTCAGTGCCTCGAAGGGACAACTATCCCGCATGGCTAGGGCACTTGTTGGAACGTCGCTGATCGGCGCGCGTGGCGCGACGCCTGATGATCAGGAGGCGATCGACAACACGGTGGCTGGGGTTTGTGGGGCGGGTGTCTGGACGCAGGGCGGGTGTCTGGACGCAGGGCGAGTGCCTGGGGCATGACCAGAAGATTGCGAAGAAGTAAGGCAGAGAAGAACGACAAAAAAAGGCCCGCCGGAGCGGACCTTTCTCATCAACGGGAGGCCGGCTCGTCAAGGGCACTTGATCCGCCAGCCTCGATATCAGAACAAGTGAACGTGCAACCTGTTCCAACGACTGTAGTCCAGCACAGAGTTTAGGCAGCGACCGATCCAGATGTAAGTGCACTCCGGCGTCTCGTCGTCGAGATACGGGCAAGTTCGCCTACTCTGTGCGAGCACCGCCGCCTGCGTCCCTTCCTCGAATATCTGTTTTGCTGCTCTTCGGTCAGAATCATCAGGCAGACTAGAAGCGTCGCTTGCGGTTTCCAGCCCACTAAATGTCACCCAGCGTGGAGACCGCCATAGATGACGATTGCTCCTATGAAGATGCCTCCTATCGCCAACGCGACGCAGGATCCGATGAGGATCATGGTGCCGGCTCCAAACTTTGGTTTCTGCCGGTCCCTTCTATTTTTCCGAGTTGCCATGCCGTTTCCAATGCTGTGACCATCGAAGGCGCCGAACTGCCGCACCACTGCCGTAGTTCCATTGTGGCTGCGCCAACTCCCGCACTGAGACGGCTTGGTCGGGGAATTCCCCGAGGCTCTTCCTCATCAGAGCCGGCCGCCTTAGAATGCTGGCATGACCCAGCGCATGCTCCCAATAGGTTTCAGTCACCGACGCTCGTGGTAAAAGAGGAAATGACGCTAGACGGCGTCATGGCGCCTTTGGCTGACCATGTTCCCGATCCGGACGAGATGCCCGACGCCATAGCGTTCCTCGACATGCACATGATGGATTCGGGCCCGCTACAATGGAACAGGCTGGTCAATCTGGTTTGTGACCATTCATCCCACCGAGCATTAAATAGGTTCAGATCGTCCCGGGCTGACAATGCAAGCTTCGGGACATTCTTCAAGCGCCGAGAGTTCTATATAAATGGCGGCGGCAAACCTTGCGACAGTCTAATGCCCGCGCTCGATCATCAAAGGGCGCCAAAAAAAGGCCGGGCACAGCCGGGCCGCTAGCATCGCATGAGCTGCTTAGTGTTTTGCCAGTGTGGCTGACGCGTTATTGCCCTTGAACGAGTACCGGTAGGACATCTGGCCCTTGCCGCTGCTGGACAGGGTGACCGATCCACCGCCAGTGCCCACGTTCATCTTGATTGTTTTACGACGCCCTAAGGGTTTACGCTTGAGTGCTGCGGGAATTCCGTGGTCGCGGACACCAGTCGCACGGATCATCGATCCCCATTCTTTCCTGCCGGACAAAGCGGCGACGATCTGGTTGCCGATATGGTCAAGCAGGGACAGGAGTTAGCTTTCAGGAAGTTTGATCGCATCCTAGCCGCCCTTGCCGCCGCCGCGACGGAGAACGGCCGATGAGCAACAGCCTGTTAGGCTTCTCATCGCTGGGCCGTACGACGATCGTGAACGCGGAGCAGATCGCCCAGCTTCTCAGTGTCGATCGGTTCATCGAGGGCTGTGGTATGAACCACTCCAAGGAACGATTGGACCGAAAGTCCCTGTTCTCGAATTAGGGCGAGCGCACCGGAGAGATTTATTCCATCGATCTCGACAGGCTTCGCCAAGCCAGTGCCAATGCCGATAACAAAGCGGACCGGGGCCTCTTCGTTCATCTCATAGAATTTGTCTGCGTCCCAGGTCATCAGAATGTTCCGCCTCAGACGGTCTCAGTCGTAAAGCTGCTTGCGGCAGGAGGTAAAGACGAGCACTGCGGCGAGCACGATCATAACGACGGCGACGGAGACAACGGCGATCATAAACCTCACCTTCAAGCAACAGTGGATTCTCCCGACATAATAACAATTGTTAACAAAGGTTCCATTTCGTGCCCCATAGACCAGCACCGCCCCAATCGCAAAAGCCGTAGGCTATGAGCCCGCGGCCTCCATGCTGCGGCTTTCTGGGTCAGTGCCGATGGCCGAGAGAGCCTTCGGCGGCCGGCTCGCCGACCGACACGGCTTTGAAGAACGGAATGATCTGGTAGAGCCCCGAGAGGCCAACCAGGATATATACGAGAAGGGGTGGTGTTTTGACCCCCGAAGATCGCCGCCACGATGTGCGCGCACCCAATACTCTTTTGAGGTTGAGTGCATCTCCAACTGCTGAATTCCGCGGCAGTTCCCTTGCGCCAGGGCAACCAACGTGAACGGCCGCCGCAACGAGCGAGACTGTTTAGTCCCGGCATTTAATGGTGCAATCTTTTCCCGGAATGGAAGGAAGCTCTATGGGCCAAATACGTCACGGCAGCGCCACGACCACGCACGCAGTCCGAGCAGCATTACAGCGATCGCAAGCTTCGGCTGCGGAGAGAGCCGGAGCTACGGGATCAATCCAAAGACGGTTCTGAAGTGGCGCAAGCGGGCAACGGTCGAGGATCTCAAGACCGGACCGAAGGCGCCGCGGTCAACTGTTCTCAGCGAAGAAGAGGAGGCAATCATCATCGCGTTCCGGCGGCACACGCTGCTGGCGCTGGATGATTGCCTCTATGCTCTTCAGCCGACAATCCCGCATCTGACGAGATCGTCATTGCATCGATGCCTGCAACGCCATGGGATTTCGAGACTGCCGCATGTGGAGGGCGACAAACCGTCGAGGAAGAAGTTCAAGGCCTACGCAATCGGCTATTTTCACATCGACCTAGCCCAGGTCCAGACCGCCGAAGGCAAGCTCTACCTCTACGTCGCGATCGACAGGACCTCCAAGTTCGCCTTCGTCCAACTGGTCGATCGGGCTACCACCCGAACAGCGTCAGACTTCCTGGAAGCGCTGGTTGCAGCTGTGCCCTACAAGATCCACACGGTGCTGACCGACAACGGCATCCAGTTCGCCGACATCCCGAAGAACCGCAACGGACCAACCGCGCGGTTCCGGGGGCTCCGTTCGACCGAGCATGCTGGCGACACAGCATCGAGCATCGGCTGACCAAACCCAAGCATCCCTGGACAAATGGCCAGGTCGAGCGGATGAACCGGACGATCAAGGAGGCAACCGTCAAACGCTATCACTACGACAGCCACGACCAGCTCCGCAGAAATATCGGTGATTTCGTCTCGGCATACGATTTCGCCCGCCGGCTCAAGATCCTTAGAGGCCTAACGCCGTATGAATATATCTGCAGCATCTGGACAAAAGAGCCCGAAAGATTCAGGCTCGATCCGATCCATCAATTCCCGGGACTAAACACTTAGTCACCATGGCCGGTTGAATTTTGACTATGGCGACGGAACGAACGGCGAGTTCGAAATCGTCGTTCGGATCTCTTCCAGTGGCTCAATATCTCTCAATCCAGCGCGATGGATCCGAAGAACCTCGGTGAAGCTGCAAACGATGGCTTAAACGGACGGCTCTCTCAGGATGGCCAAAACATCACGGGAAAAGTAGTATTGCCCGGATGCTCGCAATTCTCCGTTCGGAATGTCTCCTCGCCAAATGGGCCGGCTGCGCAAGCAAGTCGCGCGAAGGGCGGGTCCAACCCACCCGCGACGCAACCTCAGAGGAACTCGCGTCCGATAATCAGATTGTGGCAGCCGCGCCGGTCCGCCCAAGCACACCGCAGCAAGAGGTGACCTCATTCTTGCCGGTGTCTGACATCCGGATGAGGCGGTGCAACCGTAAGATTGATCTTCGCCCGAACACGTACCATCGCAACTAATCGGAGTTGGGGATGTCGAGCAACAGAAGTCAAATGCGAAGGCTCTGCGGCGGCACACGCGCGCGCCAGCACCATTGGCTCCGTGACTGGAAATCCATGATTGGTGATATCCGCCGTTTGTGTTGTTCTCTCCATGTTCGGCTCTCCTATGCGACTTTTGACAGCGTTACCGAAAATTGGGATAAACCTGTCGTCGTCGCTGGCATGCTCTCGATGCCTACTGAGTCTGTCTGTTTATTCCGCGATGAAACCCTGAAATCCAACGTCGGAAATTGCTGCACAATTGAAGCGGCGCGGGCACGTTTCGACCAGGCTGATCCGGTCGGTCAGAAGTGATGACGTGCCGGCTGTGCTCGGCAGGGCTGACTAAAGCCCACAGGCGCGGCGCTGATTACGTCGTTTCGCTCATCAGCTTCGGTATCAGGTCCGGGATTTCGCGCGCTAGAAATCCAAGCGAACCCACCGTGTTTGCCAGTTGCAACCCCGCCTCGCCGTGGAGAAAAACGCCCCACATGGCGGCGGCCACCGGCTTGGTTCCACGCGCTGCTAGTCCGGCCACTATCCCGCCGAGAACATCACCAGAGCCGGAGGTCGCCAGTCCGACACCACCGCCTTCGTAGCGCCACATCCCGTCCGGTGCGGTTATGACCGTCTGGCTGCCCTTCATGATCACGATCACACCGAACTCTTCGGTCAGGCGTGAAGCCGCTGACGTAGGGTCGGCCTCGACCACCTCTTTGTCTACACCCAGCAGGTTCGCCATCTCTCCCGCATGAGGGGTGATGATGACCCCGCCGGTACGTTGGCGCAAGCCCACGCCGAGCTCGGTAATCCGCGGAAGGGCACCGGCGTCGACGACAATAACTGCTTCGCCGCTGTTATCGAGAAGAAATTTCAAAATCTCATGGCAGTCTTGCTCTTCCACCATTCCCGGTCCGACAAGCAAAGCGTGCGTGTTAGCCCACCTTGAGGCCGCGCACGTCAATGGCTCAGTTTGCAGTCCGCCTGTTGGCGTCTCCGGCAGACCGATGACCAATGCCTCGGGCATCGCCACGGCCAAAGCTCCGGCACGGCTTTCGACAGTGACAATCTGGAGCTTTCCAGCACCGGCCCGCATGGCGCCCAACGCTGCCAGGAGGACGGCTCCGGGAACCTCTCTGCTGCCGCCGATAATGCACACACGGCCTCGTTCTTCCTTGCTGCCTTCCGCAGGTTGCGGCAGTGGCAGAGCTTTAAGAAACTGTGCGTCGATGATCTGCACGTCCATCATCGCGCAGCCACGTTGGCATCTTTTTGAGCCGTCAATGGCGCTCCGGCTTCGATAAGCGGCGCGACAAAATTATACCGCGTCATGACGAGGCCGCCTCCGACCTCCTTGTCCGAGCTAGCAACGTATTCAGTGACACCACAATTCGACACGTCGCCCTGCCGATCGATCTCCAGGATCTGCTCCTCGGACAAATCCTCGATGATGTAGCGCATGCACAAGACGACAACCTGATGAGCAACGATCAGGACGCGATGATCAGCGTAGTGCAGGCTGATCGTATCGAGCATGCTTCGCAGCCGCAGGATGACGTCGCACCAGCTCTCTCCGGCAGGCGGCCGATGGTAGAACTTTCCTAGTATTCGCCGGAACTCCGCCTGATCGGGATGCAGTTCCTCAATGCCCCGGCGCGTGAGCCGATCAAGAACGCCAAACTCTTTTTCCCGCAGCCGCTCGTCGACGCTGACGAGAAGCCCCTTCGGCGCCGACAGCTGCTGGGCAATGGTTTCTGCGGTTCGAACAGCCCGCTTGTACGGCGATGCCAAAATGACATCGGGTTGTTCCGATGAGGGCAGGTCGCCGAACCATGCTGCCAAAGCGTCAGACTGCTGTTGGCCAAGCGCACTCAAGGGGACGTCGACATCCCGTTCTGCAATGTCTATGCGGGCATGGCCTGCGAGATCGGCGGCATCACGGGCAACGTTTCCAGCACTTTCGCCGTGGCGCACGATCCAGATTTGTTTCGGCCAGTTCTGCTTCATGTCGCTCCTGGTTTATGTACTCCGACTTATCAGGGCTGCGACGGGGCCTATCAATGTTGCAGCTTCCGGAAAACCAGGATGACTTCAAATAGTTCCGCGCCAGGCCCGGATGATCGGGTGCCCACCATGACTCAACGCCTCCGGAGCGAAATTCTTCGCCTGTTTGGTCGTTCACGCCGATACAGATCTTCGTGGGCGACCTGCACGGTCTGAACACCCTCGAACATCAGCCCGCGAAGATCGCCGCCATTGAAGGACAATACGGCATACATGCGGACGGGGCGCCCCTCATCCTCTTCGTCATACCGGATGACGACGCGCAGACCACCCGTTAGGCGATCGAGGTTCCGAGACTCGGCTCGCTGAGCCTGACGCCTGAGCTGAACGGCGAGATCAAGGCTCTGATGCGGCGGCCGCGAGTCCACTCGATGGGGATCTCGAACTGAATGGAGGACCGAACCGACGGCGGGAAATACGCCGGGTGCGGCGCAGGACCATCCGCATGGAAGACACCATAACCGTTGACCTCTCGATCATCTGGGCAGGCGTCATTGCCTCTGCAGTCCCTGCTTATGTCGCGTTCGACGGGTTTGACCTTGTCTTCCCGTTCTTTCGCAAGAGGCGCGATCGGGATATGATGACGAACTCCATAGCGCCTGTCTGTGACGACGAGACATCGCTGGCGCTTTGCGGCGGCCTCATGGCCGGGTTCCCGTTGGCGTATGCGATCATCATGCCTGCGATTACCTGAAGACACAGGCGACATTCAATCCCGTGCCACATCTCGCGCGCCCTCTCAGCGTTGGACTTCTGGGTGCCGATCCGTGCGGTATCGCTGTGGACGCCGTTCATCAACGCGATGTACTTCCAGCGCTGGTTCGGCTGGCCTACGGCCTTCTTCTCGGCATTTGGGCCGCTGTTGCTCGCTCTGTGGGCGTTCTTACCCTGGCACGGTCTGAAGCACGATAGGCATCTTTAGTCCGTAGCCGCCTTTCCCAAGGTGAATGATTCCTTCCTCTTATCCAAAAGACGGGCGCCCTTTAACTTGCAGAAGTGCGAATGTCTAGACGGTGCGTTAAAGGCTCTCTAATCTTAACATGCCTAAATCTCTCGAACACGCAGGCAACGGGAGCCGAGAGACTGCCCAGATGGAATACTTGGGAGACATCCAATATCGTCGCAGCCGCGAGCAGTTGAGGTTCCGCGAAGTGCACAATTTCCGCTTCCTGGGAGCTGAAATCGATCCAGCCCTCGCCCGAATTGCTGAATTATCGACGGGGATCTTTGACGTTGCTTCGTCCATGATCTTACTTAACGACGGCACGACGCAACATATTTCGGCACGAGCGGGATTAGCGGCATCAAAAATGACGCGAGACCTGATGTCCTGCACCGAACGGCTAGTCGCCGGACAATGCCTCGTGGTTCCCGATGCTAGCGTCGACCTGCAGCTCAAAGACGACCCGCTCGTGATCGGGGAGCCGTCCATCCGCTTCTATGTCAGCGTTCCGATTGTCTCCGCCCGCAGTCAGGTAATCGGTAGCCTCTGCATCTTCGATACCCGCCCGAGGCTGAACTTCCCAAAGAGAGACCAAGAGAACTTGAAATCGCTGGCACGGCTCGTCACTGACCAGCTTGAGACGAAGCGCCTGTCCGAAACCCGAAGAGCAGCGCTCTGCCTCAATCGCACATCTCCCGACGCTATTCTGCACATCAGTTCGGCCGGCACGATTACCTACGCCAACCGTGCAGCCCGGACGATATTCGGATTTGAGAAAAACGAGCTAATCGGCGCTTCGATTAGCATACTTCTGCCGCCCAGATTACAGCGAAAGATGGCGGCTGTCGTGCGAAAGTTCCGATCCGCCGGAACAGAATTTCTATCCTTCACGCCGATCGAGTCGACTGGAGTGCACAAAACAGGCGGCGAATTTCCAATCGAATTCTCCGCCGGGATTTGGGCTAACGCCGGAAGCTTCAGCATGGGCGTCATCATCCGCGACGTCACCGAGCGAAAGCGGCGGGAGGCATCGTTCGAAATGCTGTTCGACCGCAACCCGATCCCCATGTGGATATTCGACGCCGAGACACTCGATTTCCTCTCCTTCAATGACGCAGCTTGCACGCTGTATGGCTATTCGCGAGAGGAGGCTCTTCG
This sequence comes from Neorhizobium sp. T6_25, assembly GCF_002968555.1. Taxonomy (NCBI): domain Bacteria; kingdom Pseudomonadati; phylum Pseudomonadota; class Alphaproteobacteria; order Hyphomicrobiales; family Rhizobiaceae; genus Neorhizobium; species Neorhizobium sp. T6_25. The sequence continues at coordinate 38,697 of NZ_PVBL01000025.1, read as the reverse complement.
ACGAAATGCTCTCGATGTTCGGTTGGAGGAAGAGCGGGATATGCTCCGCTCCACTATTATGTCGTTTGGAGATTTTTATCAGTCCGAGCGTCCTGGGATCCACCGGACAGCAACGGGCCAAAAAATCCGTGTCATGACGTTTGCACGGCGCACGCGCCATGCCGACAGGGACTGTGTCGTGGTTGCCAACATTGACGTGACGGAAAGAGAACGCGCGTTGAGCGAACTGGCCAGCACGCAAATTTTTCTCGATGCAGTGGTGGAAAGTATTCCATCGATGGTGTTCGTCAAGGACGCGCTCGACGGTCGCTTTATACTGCTGAATAAAGCCGGGGAAAGGCTGCTGGGGATTAGCCGCGAGGAACTCGTTGGCAAAACCGACTTTGACCTTTTTGACAAGGACGAGGCAGAACGCTTTCGCCAGGCGGACCGTGAGGTTGTCGCCTTGGGAAAACTCGTGACGATCGAGAACGAACCCCTATCGACAGCGGATGGCATCCGTTCGCTTCGCACCCAGAAGATCGGCGTTCCGGACGCCGACGGCAATCAAAGGTTCCTCCTTGGAATCTCTGAAGATGTCACTGAGCGTCTGAAGGTCGAGGATCGCAATCGACATCTGTCTTTGCATGACATTCTGACTGATTTGCCCAACCGGCTTTCGTTCCAAACCTGCCTTGACCAGCACTTGTCCCGCCCTGAGGGCTTCGCTTTGCTTCTTCTCGATCTCGACAAGTTCAAGGCAATTAATGACAGTCTCGGCCATCATGCCGGCGACGAACTTCTTCGTCAGCTGTCCAAACGGATGCTGATGATCAAAGGCGTCGACGATATCCTGGCGCGACTTGGCGGCGATGAATTCGGCCTGATACACAGAGGCGATATCGGCAGAGACAGTGTAAGGCAACTTGCAGAAACCCTTGTTTCCGTCGTCGGCCAGCCGTTCAAAATTGAGAACCGCGATGTCTCCGTCGGTTGCAGCATCGGTATTGTCATCAAACCTGAGCATGGAACAACTGCCGACCAACTTATGAAGCGAGGCGACCTGGCCTTGTATGCCGCGAAAGCAGCCGGTAGCAGCGGCCACATTATTTTCGAAGCCTCGATGGAGGAAAAGGCCGATCGCGAGCGACAGCTTCGTGAAGAGCTGTCATCGGCGTTGAGCAAAGCTCAGCTCAGTCTGGAATATCAGCCGATCGTTGACACGACCTCCGGAAAAATAGTCTGCTGCGAAGCGCTACTGAGATGGAGGCATCCTGAACGAGGTCGGATTTCACCTGCGGAATTCATTCCAGTTGCAGAGGCTTCCGGGCTGATAGAGGCGATCGGGAAATGGGTTCTGCAGCAAGCCTGCCGTGAGGCGGCCAATTGGCCGGAGAACATCAAGGTCGCGGTCAATCTTTCACCAAAACAGTTTAGCGGCTTTGAGCTCGCTGCGACAGTCGCGACTGTCCTTTCCCAATCGGGCTTATCTCCCAACCGGTTAGAGCTTGAAATAACCGAGTCGGTGTTTCTTACCGCCAGTGAGGAGAACGTGCGTCTCCTCAATCAGTTGAAGACCCTCGGCGTTGGAATTGCTTTGGATGATTTCGGCACTGGCTATTCCAGCTTGTCATATCTGCGCCGCTTCTCGTTCGACAAGCTCAAGATCGATCGTTCTTTCGTCGCCGATCTGACATCATCCCAGGAAAACCTCGCTATCGTTCGCGCCGTCATTGGCTTGGGAAAAAGCTTTTCGGCGGTCGTGACAGCAGAGGGCGTGGAGGACGCGGCGCAGTTCAGTGTATTGGCGGATGAAGGATGTGATCAGTGTCAGGGCTACCTCCTCAGCCGCCCAGTCTCTGGCTCGATGATCGCACCGCTGCTGGAGAGATTTCGGTATCAACGAGTGTCTCGATAAGGGTCTTTCACCTCGACAATCCAGCAGCCAGTTCGAACACTCCGACACTTCAAAAGATCTATTTCACTATTCTTTCGCGGTTCCGGGAGCGGCCATTTTAGCATGCTGTGAAGCAAGCATGGACGCGGGCGAAGCCACTGAGCCTTATCGCGCCACGGAAGAAAGTTGAACAAAACGCTCTCTAGCGCCTTTATCGCGTGAAGCTCCGCGAGGCCGCGATTATGGATATCAGACAGCTCGTAAACGGGTTCGAAGCGTGGATCAGAGCCTACGTCTTTTCAGAATGGACGCTCTACCAAGTCGTTATAATCGCCGCAGGGTATCTCTTGGCGGCTTTTGCGGCTTCACGTGCTGAGGCTGCCCTGGACGCGAGAGCTCGGCAAATCAAGGGAAATCCGGACCTGCTACGCGTGATAATCGCTTTCATGCGCCGACTGAATTGGCTCTTCCTCACGATGTGGCTGTGGCTCGCAGACGTTATTCTGATGCGAATGACTTCGAGCTCACAGCGCTGGCTTGTTTCGACGGCCCTCACTTTGACCGCCGCCTGGTTCATAATCTCGGTCCTCACCAAGATCATTCGCAATCCGACCCTCGCAAGGACCGTCGCGTTCTTGAGCTGGGGCTATCTTGCGCTTTACGCTCTGAGGCTCGACGAGCCCGTGCTCTCCGCACTCGACGGACTTGCGTTGAACCTTGGTGCCGTTCGGCTTTCGCTCTTGCTTGTCATCAAAGCAGTAGTCTTGGCAGTGGCGCTCATCTGGGTTGCGGTGCTCCTCGGGAACGTCCTTTCGCACTGGGTCCAGAAGTCGGGTGATCTGTCGCCTTCTATCAAGGTCCTAATCAGCAAATTCATCAAGATTGGCCTGATTATCATTGCCGGCGCGATCGCGCTATCGGCGACGGGTATCGATTTAACCGCGCTGACTGTTTTCTCCGGCGCTGTTGGCGTGGGGATTGGCTTCGGCTTGCAGAAGGTGGTGTCGAACTTCATCTCCGGCATCATCATCCTGCTCGACAAGTCTATCAAGCCAGGCGACACGATCACACTCGGCGACACGTTCGGCTCTATCCGTGATCTGCGTTCACGATTCGTCTCGGTCATCACCCGCGACGGCAAGGAATATCTCATCCCGAATGAGGACTTCATTTCGCAACAGGTCGTTAACTGGTCGTTCTCCAGCGACTTTGTTCGGATCGATGTGGATTTTGGCACTTCTTACGATAGCGACCCCCACGAGGTTGTCAGTCTTGCGATGGCTACCGCCTCGACGGTCGAGCGCGTTGCGAGCGATTTCAAGGCTCCCGTCTGCTGGCTTACCGGGTTTGGCGCTTCTTCTCTCGATTTCAGGTTGCGCTTCTGGATCTCCGACCCCGCCAACGGTCTGACGAACGTCCGGGGTCAGGTCCTGATGGCGCTTTGGGACGCATTTAAGGAGGCGGGCATTTCAATTCCATTCCCGCACCGGGAAATCATCATGAAGACGCCGGTCGATATCCGGCCTGCACCACAAGACTAGCGATGGCGATGGCCGCTTCTTGATTAAGGTTGCCCCGCTGCGGAACTTGGAGAAGCCAGCTTCGTTTGCAAGCGGCGCATCATCCATCGCCTGGTTGTCGGTGACATTCCGGTCTCTTACTCTGGTTTCGCATGACGACACAGCAGATACTCGCCTTCTCCGTCATCGCACTCATGATGGCGGTATTCATCTGGGACCGCTTTCGGTACGACGTCGTCGCCTGTTGCGCTCTTATTCTTGCGGTCGCGGTCGGGATCGTCCCGCCTGACAAGGCGTTTTCCGGCTTTTCGGACGACATCGTCATCATTGTCGGCAGCGCATTGGTTGTTAGCGCGGGCGTAGCGCGGTCGGGTATCGTCGATACGGCGATCAAGAAGTTCTTCCCCAATCTGAACACGCTTCATACACAGCTTGCGCTCCTGATGATCGTCGTTGCATTGCTTTCGGCCTTCATCAAGAATATCGGCGCATTGGCGATCATGATGCCCGTCGCCTTTCAGTTTGCAAAGAAGTCCGGGGCCTCTCCCTCCAAATACCTCATGCCAATGTCGTTTGCCGCCCTGCTCGGCGGCCTGATGACGCAGATCGGCACCTCTCCGAACATAGTCGTGTCGCGCTTACGGGAAGAGATGACCGGAACCTCGTTCAGGATGTTCGACTTTACACCGATAGGTGGAATCCTGACTATCGTCGGCGTCACCTTCTTGTTGTTCTTCCATTGGCTAGTTCCAAGCCGCACCAAGCAGAACAGCTCGATTGAGGACGCCGTCGAGATCAAGAATTACACGAGCGAAGTTGCGCTGACCGCCGAGTCGGTTCTGCTCGATCGGGCGCTGAGCGATCTGCTGAAACCGGCGGACGGGGAAGTCATCGCCACCGCCGTGTTGCGCCGCGCCACACGCATGGCTCCTTTCCCGGATCTCCTGCTTCGCTTCGGGGATGTCGTGCTGCTGGAGGGGCCCTCGTCCGCGATCGATCGAATTGTTTCCAGCGGGAAACTGCAACTCTCGGGTAAGCCGCTGAAGGAAAACGGGCTGCCGGAGGCGGATATCATTTCTCTTGAAGCGATCGTCAGCCAGGAGTCGGCACTCGCTGGTCTGTCGGCCAAAGAACTTGCGCTCTCGTACACACGTGGAGTGAACCTGCTGGCAATTAGCCGTCGCGGCGAACGCCTGAAGGATCGCTTAGGCAGCTTGAGCATCAGTATGGGTGATGTACTCGTTCTACAAGGGAGCCGCGCCAGCCTGACCGCGCTGCTGCAGGACTTCGCCCTGTTGCCGCTCGCCCAGCGAGAGGTGCTGCTCGGGACCCGCCGCCGCGCTTTCATTCCACTGATCATCCTGGCGCTTGCAATGGCAACCACGGCAGTCGGCCTTGCCCCGATTCCGGTGGCCTTCTTCGCAGCGGCGCTTGGCATGGTCGTCTTCAGGGCGATCCCGCTTGCCGATGTCTATAAGTCGGTCGATGGGCCAATCCTGATCATGCTTGCCGCTCTCATACCGGTCTCGGACTCACTTCGTACCACAGGCGGCAGCGACCTGATCGCCAATTGGCTCGGTAATGTTGCGACCGACCTCCCGGCTTGGGGAGCCCTTGGTATGATTCTCGTCACCGCAATGGCTGTGACGCCGTTTCTCAATAACGCGGCCACCGTGCTGGTCATGGCGCCTATTGCTGCCAGCTTCGCAACCAATCTGGGGTTCCGGCCCGAGGCCTTTCTGTTGGCGGTCGCAGTCGGAGCCGGTTGCGACTTCCTCACTCCCGTCGGCCATCAATGCAACACGCTCGTCTTCGGTCCTGGCGGGTATAAATTCTCCGATTACCCGCGTCTCGGCCTGCCCCTATCGGCGCTAATCGTCCTGGTCAGCGTTCCCGCGCTGCTGTTCGTATGGCCGCCGATTTGACCTCAAGAGGCTATCTCCCCGCTTAGCTTTGAGGTTCTTGTCCCGATGAGCTGCGGGCGTCTCGGCATTCGAGGCTCCCAACCTAACCAGAGATGAGGAATTTTTTGGGGAGACGGAGACGGAAATCCGCGGACTGGGCGTGGAAGGCGTGTCCGACGTCGAGCCGGCGTATGTTCAAGAAAGCGCTCGGCACATCACCAGCCAAATACTCAGGAGCCTTGACTAATAGGGAATTCAGTCGCGGAAGTAGAGCGAACCCGAAGCCGCCAAGAGCGATCGAATATGGAGACACGCATGACCAAGACTTGCTCCGTTCCAACACCGCAACAGCGGCAGTACCTCGCGATCAGAGAAGCGGCCGAGCGCACGATGCTAGAAAAAGTGTTCAAAGCCATAGAGGAAGCGGCGACCGAAGTGGCCGACAGGTTTCGAGAAGCCGGGCTGGAATTCGAGCCTACGATCTCCGACTACTTCACCTTCACCGTCCAGCAGGTGACCTTCGTGCGCCTGAGCGGCGGCAATCCTGACACCCTCGAAGGCGGCGACCCCGAAATCGGCGAACGCATCGTCAGAAACTGTAGGCACATCATCGATCACTACTGGAAGGGTCTGGGAACTTGAACATACCCGATCATTAGCCGACGGCCTGCGGCGACCGCGCCATCACTGACCCTCATTATCCGCCCAATCTTAGAGGAAGGTTCAATGGGCCCAGACGATCTTTCCAAAGCTCCCTGCAGGCGCCGTGACTGAGTGGTCTTCCCCGCCCGTCCAGTCGAGCTGGCCTGTCGGACCGCCTCCGCATGGGCAATTGGTGCCGATCGGGCGTGGACCGACGAAACGTCGGTATGTTAACCTTGGAATGTTGCAAGCAGAAGGACGTGCCATGGCCTATCGACCCAAAAGATGGATGACACGCGACTTCGTTTTTACACCCCTCCTCGAATTTCCGGACGTCTTTGCACGTGAACTCGAGCGCTTCGATCTGCGCCCTCATCCGGGCGGATCGGAGCCACCGTCGCTCTTCGTGCTCGCACGAGACGCCGACAAGCCGTGGGAACCCGATGCGATATTCGCGCAAGTCGCAGCGGATCTCATCGGCCCGAGCGGTCCGCACGAATGGTCTCTCGCTCCCGTTCAAGTGCTAGGACGCGAAGGACGCTACGGCACGGGCACCGGACCGTCCGTGACGGCAGGTGTGGCTGTCTTTCGGGGTCGGGATGATCGCCTGTGGGCATTCGGCTGGCGCTCTACAGCGAAGGAACGGGACGCCGTCGAGACGGGTTTCAATGCGCTTATGCAAGGACTGCAGGCGCGCACTGATCACGTCGGGGAAAAAACGCTTCGGTCGCAATTGCAAAACCAGGAAAAGGCCCGCCAAGCGACCATAGCGGCCATCGATACGGGGCAAGGCACTGAAAATCGCGATCCCGATCCTGCGGATATTGTCTGGGACGAGCGGTTCGCCGTAGCCCTGGGAGAAAGCGACCCATTGGCGGTGTCCCAGCTCTGGACGGACGCGGTTGCTCTGGTAGAGGAGCCTTTTGGCGAAGAGGCGCCCTTGGGGGCCAGCCGCATCGGCGGCGGGCCTGACCTGCCGCCGGATATGTGGCCGAGCAATGCCCGCGGAATGCGCCATCCGTTTCTGATGCAGATCAATCTCGCCGAGATCAAAGCGGCGTGCGGGCCGATGCAGCCTCTCCCGGACGAGGGCCTTTTGTCGTTCTTCGCTCACGGCGATGCCCTGCTATTAGACCTTGTCTACACACCACCTGGCGCCCTCCTTGTACGTCACCCAATGACGGAAGCGATCATCGAAGCCTCTGCCGCCGCGGTCGCGGTCGCCGCAGCTCTCGATCCTGCTGGAGAGCCTAGTGTCCTGCCGCATACGGAAGGAGACCTTGTCACGGCGGAGTTGATGGCCAACGGAATGCTCAGCTTTGCGCATACGCCTGATCCGGTGTGGGCGGTCGGCGAACCGGGATCCATCTTCGAGGCGCTGTCGGACGAGCGATGGGCAACGACGGCGTATGCGCGCCTAAGACCCCGGCGAACCCGATCGTTCGATGTCGCGACTGCCGAAACGAGGATCGAAGAGACGGAGGCCGGTTCGCTTGATGATCTGGCTGATACTCATGAGGCATTCGAGCGTGCTTTGACCGGCCCACTTGCCGGTTCGGGAACGTCTCAGCGCCATCAGATGCTTGGGCATGCGACGGTCCAGGGTGGCTCCGACTGTAGGAATGAGGCGGCAACAGCCGCAGCATCCAGAGGCTATCCGGAGCTAAGTGACCCGCCCCAATGGATTGTTCTCGTCCGGCTGCGCGCCGGCTCAGCGACCGGCCGCGTCTTCTGGGATGCCAACGACGTTGTAATCATGGCTCCCGCCGCCGACGTTGCAGGCAGGCGCTTTGACCGCTGTGTTCTTCTCTTGGGTTAAGCGGGGCTCTCCCGCAGCGAAGGAATTGAGCATGCCATCTCATCTGCGTGTCGCGCTCGCACTGATTGCCGTGGGCCTGCTGGCGGCCGTCGCCATTCCAGCAGCCGCGGCCGGAAACGAGGACCAGCGGCGAACGCTGCCCGACGCGCCGGTGTCGATAACTGGTCTTCGAGAGCTCTGCAGCAACGGCAGCGCCGAAACACCGATGAGCTTCGGCGCAGACGCAAATGTGATCCTGCAACGCCATGGCCAGGCGCGGGCAGCCTGCGACAAGCTAATTGATGCTGCCGAACTCGGCGGCCGCGACCTCGCAGAAGTACTGCTGGACCGAGCGGACCTTGAGGCGCCCGGCCAGGCGGACGCTTACGCGCGTGCCCTGGCCGACTATGACGTCGCAATCGCCCTGGCGCCGGACCTTGCCGCCGCCTATTGGCGGCGCGGCAAGGCGAATCTGCTCTACGGCCGCAACCTTGCGGCGGCGCTCCGCGATCTTGACTGGGCAATCCGCCTTGACCCCTCGCAGGCGGAATTCTACGTCACCCGCGCTTCGATCCTAAGCTGGGACGGGCGACCGGAACTGGCCATGGCCGACCTTAACCATGCGCTGACCGTCGATCCTCGCAGCGAGCATGCGTTGACCAATCGTGGCCTCGCCTATTTCAACGACGGCGACATATCTCGCGCGCTCGCCGATTTCGACGCTGCCCTTAAACTTGCGCCCAACGATTCCGGCCTCTACGGCTTTCGTTCCGCTGCCCGCCGCCGGGCAGGCGACGAGGCGGGAGCCAAGGCCGATGAAGCAACGATGATGGAACTGTTGTCCAAAGGGAGCCGGTAGGCTCCCCTGCTTGCCGGACTGTGCCCGGGTGCCTCGTTCCGCGTTACCTCGCCCCGCTCTGTATTCGCCTCGGTGAGGAAACTGGCATTGCAATATAGGTCAAGCCATATCCGTGCCCGTGCCATAGCTGCTTTCAGCAGGCTGACGACATCGACAAGGATGTCATAGTTCGAATCCTTGCATGGCCGGACGATTTCTAACAGCACTGGAACGTCGTGGGTGAAACCGGTGCCCATATGACTGTATTAGCGGCCTGACGGTTCTGCGGGTGCGACCTTCGATGCGGTATGCTTTACCACGCCGATCGTGACCGGCAGCACGATCTCGATTTCAGAACCTTTCATGCCGGCCCTGAACGCGGGGAGCCGCCGGTCCCGTTCACCATAGCGATGGCCGCCTGATCGACTTGCCTATGACCGGAAGATCGCTCAACGGTGACGTTTCTGACGGAACCGTCGCGCAGAACCGTAACGCGCAGACGTACAAGTTGATCGGTGTCGAGGTCCTTGATGGTGGTCGACATACGAAGTTCGCCATCCAAACACTCTCTCGCTCCTTCCATGGGCCTGAGAAATCCGCGCCATTCGTGAACTGTCATGATCTCGCTGAGCGCGAGGCCCGCCTTCAGGACAGCGGCGATATCATTCCGGCCTGCTCCGCACTGTACTTTGAAATCTTGGTACAGATGTGCCCCCTCACCCGATCGCCGTCACCTCAGCGCCGCGGGAGCGCAACGCCTCGCAGATGCTGTCGGGGCCGGATAGCAAGCCGATCGGCAGGGTGACGAAGGCATCGGTGCCCGCGGACAGGGTTGAAAGACGCTCGATAAGAAGTGATCGCATTGTTCCGCTATCGATGAATTCTGTCAGATCGAACACATCCTTGGATGCCATCTCCTCGCCGAGCTTTGCGATCTCGCCGCTCTTGCGTGTTCCATAGAGGCGATCGAAATGTGCTCCGATCGGGCCTACGCGGCGCCTCAGGTTCAGGAGATAGACCACACTTTCCGAGCCGACCGCGTTCGCGCTTTCCAGCGTCAATGGCTTCGACAGCGCCTTGACTTCGTCCTGCGATATCAATGCTGCCATAGGGCGCTTCAGGGACTGGGCGTACATGAACAGGGTATGGCCCAGGCTCGGGGCATCTGGGCGAAAACCTTGCTGACCTTCTCCCATCAACAGGATATTCAGTTCCAGTGCCGTCAGCTTGGAAAATGACCGTATGGACCTTGACCCAGCAAAGATCGTCGCAAGCTCCTCCTGGTCCGCCTTCGCGAGTTCGAGGAAAATCGGCTTTAGATCATCATTGTCGAAGGTTGTGGGGGTAAATTTGATACCCGGATCGACATCGACCAGAAAGCTACTGGTCTCGTCGATGAACTTCTTCCCGTCAGCGACAACATCTGGAAAAGCATCACCGCGCGCCCTGACGTAACCGAACAGGACCGCCTCCGATGTAGCAAACCTGGCCCGCCAGAACAGCGCACCGTCATATTCGGCGGCTTGAGCATCCCGAAAGGGGAACAGGGAGGCAAAGTACAGGCTGAGGCTACGTGCTGCGAATTGGCGGCGGGTGAGGGACATGGAGACCTCCCATAACCATTTGTCCACCGTAAATGGTAAAGCCTCGCGGAGGTTCCAAGGCGCATCCGCGCCATCAACAATCTTGTAAGCCGACATGATCGTTGCTTCGGGCGCGCCAGACAATGTGGTCACGGAGATGTAATCGAGCTCAATCGCCAGCCCGACGTCCGCTCTTTAGGGCCGCCAAAAGCAGCCAGCTGCTGAGCCCGCAGCAACCAGTATCGCTCCCACGAGATCCGCGTTACGATGCGTGGCTGAGAACGGATGCGGGTCGCAGCGTCCACCTACGACAGGAGGGCAGGATGAAATCTCCAACAGTGAGAGTTATGGCCGCGGCCGAGGAAGATCTGGCGGTCGAAACGGTCATTCTGGCGTTTGCAGCGGATCCTATGGCGCGATGGACCTGGCCGCGTGCACACCAGTACCTTGGAGCCATGCCGCGAATGATCCGGGCGTTCGGGAGCAGCGCATTCTCTAACGGAAGCGCCTTTTGCACCGACGACTACGCCGGGGCGGCGCTGTGGCTATCGCCCGGGGTCCATTCCGACGAGGAAGGGCTTGGCGCGGTGCTCGAGAGCACGGTTGCGCGCTCTCTTGCCGCCGAAACCACGGCCATATTCGAACAGATGGCCGCGTACCACCCAACCGACCCACATTGGTACCTGCCCCTGATCGGGGTCGACCCGGCGCATCAAGGCGAAGGTCACGGCGACGCCTTGATGGCGTACGCGCTCGCACGGTGCGATCAAGACCACGCGCCAGCCTATTTGGAATCGTCGAACCCGCGCAACATTCCATTCTACCGACGCCACGGCTTCGAAACGCTCGGCGCGATCCAGGTCGGTTCGTCGCCGACCCTCGTTCCGATGCTGAGGCGGCCGCGTTAAGCTTTAGTTCGATCAGCTTGGCGCTCGATTCTTGTTGCCAACTGCTCGGCTGCCCCCTGCACTGCACATTCCGATCACAGTCACGACGTCGGTGGCCACCCTTGCCATGATTTCGTCGCGCCGTGCACGATCCTCCGCGAGCTGGTTCTGCTTGCTCGTTGATAGCCAGCCCTTCTGCTTCTCGTTCTCCAGGTGCGCTATGTTATATTCGAGCTCCTTTAATTCGGCGGCGATCCGATCGTTCTCGTTCATGTCCTAACCTCGTTCAGGGGAGCGTCCAGTTATCCTATATCGGGCGTACCATCGTGATAGGCGATTTACTATACTCGTCCATGCAGGTCGTCGTTTCTCTACATGCTACTCCAATTTTCATGCCCAGCGAGCCTTGCGTCGAGCCCCACTGGGCCAAGCAGCCAGGATTTGGTTGATTCAGCCGTAGGTGCTGCAGGCGGTCTGCTGACGGGCTCGGCATCATGGCGATTCCAGCGTGGTTGCCGCGCTGGTTGGCTCGCTACGACCCCGCTTGGTGCGGTGACGGGTTCCTTGGCGAGCGAGCCGCAGGTCGATGGATCGAAGCGACGAGACAAGAGGGAGCGCCCCGTAACGCGCCCGCGTCTATGCCGAGGGGTTCGGCGCCGCGGCACCCTGGTCAGCCTTGTCGACGGCGCCCGGCCGCCTCTGCGCGGGCGTGACTGCCATTTGCGTGTTATACCGGCAACATCTAGGTAGGATAAGGCTCTACCGGGTCAAGCCTTGCGTGGTTTTCTTGACAGGTCGTTGGTCTCCTGTCCAACCTTCAGCGAAGGTTGGGCGGCGTCGACATGTTTTCTTCCTACGATACCCTGGACAACGATGATCTGACATTGCTGCGTCAGGTGCTGGAAGATGTTTGCCTCGAGAAGGGCGTCCAGCTTGGCGGGGATGAAGCTCGCCAAATTGCCCGGGAACTCGTGGACTGGTACCTTTTTGGTGTGAAGCACCCGGATCAGTTGAAAGATATGCTCAAACCGCTTGCCCCGTGAAACTACGCCGCGACCTTACAACAGGATCAGGTTCTTCCAGGTCCAGCGCCTGGATGTCTCCATTTCGGCGCCTCATCTCGGGGCAATAGGTTCGCTATCATGATCCGCATGGCCGAGAGTGAGACGGTGCCTACGCTCAGTCAGGAGCAACCGTCGACGGTGGGCGTATGTCGGCAGCCGACCGATCCTCGTTACCACCGTCGCGGAATTTCTCGGAAGCCTGCTTGTTTGCCTCCGTCACCTCCGCCGCCTCCCGCTCGGTCTCTTGATGTTGTTCCTCGGCGCGCCTCCAATCATCTTCATGAGACCCGTCGATCCTGCCTCCGTCTTCCCAGATCTTGTACGCGCGCTCGCGCAGCTTCTGCTCTCTGTCTTCCATGTTCGGTCCTCCTATTCGGCGATGGATAACCAAGATCTGCCCAACCAGTTCCGGCTTCGGTTTCACCGGCGGCAGCCACCGTTGACGAAAACCCGACGAAGCCTGATCTGGCTGCATGCGGAGCCGCTCTTGTGCGCCCGGTCCACCGGCGCCCATTTGGCCCGAGAGATCGCGGCACAAGAGCGCAAGGCCCGCCACTTCAATGGCTAAGGATACCTGCAAAGTTCTGCGGCATTACTTCCCTTCGCGCTCTGGCGCCATTCCCTCACGCTGGCGCAGATGTTCTGGTTTCCTGTGGGGCTTTCATCTCTACGGCATGCCGACATGCCTTCGGCCTGGGCACTTCCCGAGTAGCTCAACAAGCTTCGCGTATCGGACAGATGCTGGTCCCTGATGGGCCGAACCAAATTCGCGCCAGCTCGGTGGAAGCCGGAACCTGGCGCAGACGTCCGACGACGCGGCACGGTGTTATCAGGCGCTGCCCAGCCTCGGAACCACATTGTCTCTCAGGTGTTTTCTAGCGGCTCAAGGGGCCGTCCCTCCGAACAGGAAGTCAGGAGCGTTCTGTGCAGGTGCTGGTGAGAGACAACAATGTCGAGCAGGCGCTGCGGGTTCTGAAAAAGAAACTGCAGCGCGAAGGTGTTTTTCGGGAGATGCGCCTGCGCGAGCACTTCGAGAAACCGTCAGAGAAGCGGACACGCGAGAAGGCAGACGCTGTCCGCCGCGCCCGCAAGCTGATGAGGAAGAAATTGGAGCGGGAGGGTGCAGTTGCAGTCTCGCCAAGCAAGAAAGGTCAACGCTAGCCATCCGCGACTAGCCGTTGATCGGCGACCGAAGAGTCCACACTCCCCCGGCCGCCGGCTCGCCCACGCTTATCGCTGAGATCGAGTAGCGCGAGATTACGGAGCAGGCACACCTAGTCAATGCGGACTAAGGTCTTGTTGACCAAAGGCCGAAGCCGCCAAGTGATCAAAAGGCTGGTCGGGACCAGCCTTGGTTTTTGTTGGGGAGCGGATACCGTTTACATCGCTGGCAGTATCGCGATATCGCGCACGTCGTCATCGACGCCTGTGATCGTGCCGACTTCGGTCGCACCACCCGTTTCCAGATTGACCGTGTAGAGAGTCTTGCCCGCAGCGAGATATGCCATGTTCTTTCCGTCCGCCATGCCCTGGATATCAAAGGCATAGGTCGTGGGCTTGTCTTTGAGACCAAGCTTTCCGATTGCCTTCAGCGTGCCGTCGTTCGGCTTGGTTTGCTGGATCAGCGCGCCGATCGTCGCATCGATATTATACATCGCGGTCTTTTCCGGGAACGCTTCCTGCCACTCGGCACGGGTGTGGAGCCGGCCACCGTGGAGGAGAAGCTTTGGCGGAAGATCGAAGCCGCGTTGCCGGCTCGCCAAGCCGTGGTCTCCACGCCGCCAGCCAACGACAATCGACGAAACGGCTTGCGAGCAACCGCCCTTTCGGCGCTGGCCGCGGCGCTACTGATGGCCGTCGGGCTCGGGTGGAGCCTGACGCGTGTGGTGGAGCCGGTGGTCATTGCCGTGCTGATCAACGAGGCTGGTGAGGCGCAAGCTGTGGTGGAGGATTTCGGGAGCGAGAAGGTGACCGTGCGGCTGCTTCGCGACTTTGACGTGCCGGAGGGCAAGACGTTTTAGGTCTGGACCCTGCCTTCGCAAGAGATGGGACCCGTCTCGCTCGGCCTGATCGACAGGGCCCGCTCGGTGCGGCTACAGGGCCCTCACCACCTGCACCACGCAACAATCAGCTATACGAGATCACCCTTGAGCTGCGGGGTGGGTCGCCGACCGGGCGTCCCACAGGCCCGATCATCGCGAAGGGATTTGCAAGACCCGCGCAGTAGTCCTGGCAGTTAGTCTGCAAGGCCGCTTTCTGGGCAACTTGCATCTAAGTGAGTTAGTCGCCACAAACGCCACTAAGCCAATTTCGCCGCGTGTTCCCGGTTTTTCACGATCGTCGCTACCTCATCGCTGTGATGCATACCCCATTCGCATAACGGCGCGAGCAGCATGGCTAGACTTCGACCAAACTTGGTCAGTTCGTACTCGACATGCGGAGGCACTGTCTGGAAATCAATGCGGCGGATGACGCCATCATCCGTCAGTTCCTTGAGATGCTGGATCAGCATTTTTTCACTCACATTGGTAACGAGCCTGCGGAGTTGGCTCGTTCGCTTCGACCCGCTGGCTAGATGATAAAGAATAAGCGGCTTCCACTTGCCCCCAAGTATGGCCAGAACCGCTTCCAAGCCACATTGGAAATTCGTGGCGATCATCTTGTTCTCCCAAATCTGATACTTACAAAAAAGTGGGTACTGGAACGCAAGTCTGCTTTGTCCTAACTGGATTGCACGACGAGGTCGACGTGCAAAACGATCGAAGAACGCCGTCCAAGGCTGCGGGATGCAGATTCAAGGGAGCCAGCCATGAAGTTCGGGTTTATCGGAGCAGGCGTGGTGATATGGTGTTTTCAACCGCTGGAACCGCAAAAAACTTGAGCTGGATCGCCAGGCTGTTGCGGCCCTTCGGACACTTGTCGGCCGTCGATATCGCGCCGCCGTTCGACGCCAGTCCAGTCGTGTCGAAGTCCGTTTCGCTCCACACCGAGATGGTGTTCGCCAAGGTGATCAGTGGCTTCAATCTGGGCAGCCAGGGCGACGTCCTCGCTGAGATCGCAGATCGCGTCGGCTCGGGCGGACTGCGCCCTATCGTGACGAGGCGGCTCGACGGTCTTACCGCCCAGAATATGAAGATCGCGCATGAACTGCTCGAAAGCAGGCGAATGATCGGAAAGATAGTGATCGTCGCCTGATCCTTCATCCTCCGCCCGCAATCAACTTGGGGCGCTGTGCAACGGCGCTGCACCAACCCATGAACCGAAAGGAAAATCTATGACAAAGATCCTCGTCACCGGTGCAACCGGCAATATCGGCCGGCTGACCCTGAAACATCTTCTGAAGCGCCGGCCCGGCAGCGAGCTCGTCGGCCTTGCCCGCGATCCGGCCAAGGCCGCAGACCTTACCGCGAACGGGATCGAGATCCGCCAGGGCGACTACTTCGATTATGAGGGGCTGGCGCGCGCGTTCGACGGCATCGAGAAGGTCATGCTGGTGTCCGCCACCGCATTTACCGATCGCAACACCCAGCATCAGAATGTCGTGGATGCAGCCAAGCAGGCGGGCGTCCAGCACATCGTGTTCATGCCGATCATTCGCAAGCCTGACTCTGCCTTCATACTCCCGCAAGTCACCGAGGAAGATCTCTTCGTCGAGGGAAGGCTCCAGGCCTCTGGTCTGAAATACACGCTGGTCCGGCATCCGCCATTTCTCGACAATGTTGAATTCTACGTCGGTGGCAATGCGTTGGAGACGGGTGTTCAGGCGCCGGCCGGTATGGGCAAGGCGGCCTATGCCAGCCGTGACGATCTTGCCGAAGCTCATGCCGTTGTACTTAGCGAATCCGGCCACGAGAATAAGGCCTATTCGTTGTACGGCGGTCCGGCCGTGTCCTTCGCGGATATCGCGAAGATCCTATCGCAAATCGGCGACAAGCCGGTGACCTACAATGTCGTTTCGGATCAGGAATACATCGCCCACCTCATGGCTCAAGGGCTGTCCGAGCCGGCCGCCGGCTTTGTGCTGGCATGGGTGCATGGCGTCCAGGCCGGCGAGTGGGACGGCCAGACCGCTGACCTGGAGAGGCTCCTCGGTCGCAAGCCTGTAACGGCTGCCGAGTTCCTGCGCGCCAGCTTTGCCGGACATTTGGCGAAAGGGAGTAACGACACAGCAAACGGTTACTAGCAGCTCACATCCAGTGAGCGGCTGAGCCAGTCATGGCGCTGACCAAAGTTCGGTCCAGACCATGCGTTGGCTGCTTAAATGTCAATCCACGACGCGTTGGCCCTCAGTGCCGTAATTGGCAAGGATGTAATCAACATCCTTGTCGCCTCGGCCGGAGAGATTGACCAATATGCATTCTGAAGATGGGCGCCGCTTCGCCAGCTGAATGGCAAACGCCAGCGCATGGGCACTTTCGAGCGCCGGAATAATTCCCTCGGACTTTGCTATACGAAAGAAGGTGCGGATTACCTCCTCGTCAGAAACGGTTGTGACATGAAGGCGACCTTCCTGGTGTAGCATTGCGATTTCAGGCCCAATCCCCGGGTAGACCAATCCCGACGCGATCGACGACACAGGCGCGGGCGAGCCGTCTTCATGCTGCAACACAAGGGACTGTGCGCCATGCAGCGTTCCCGGAGAACCAAAGGATAGTGTCGCCGCATGCTGTCCGAGTTCATCCGACGTGCCACGCGGTTCCACGGCATGAAGAGCAACGCCTGCATCATCAAGAAAGCCCGAATATATCCCAATCGCGTTCGATCCTCCGGCGACGCAAGCCACAACGTGATCGGGCAACGCGGCTGCGGCCAAGGATAAGAACTGCTGGCGAGCTTCTCGGCCAACCACCGATTGGAAATCTCTGACAATCATCGGAAAAGGGTGCGGCCCAATGGCCGAACCGATCGCAAAAAGTGCATGCTCGCGCTGCTCGACAAATGCGCTGAAAGCTGAATCGCTTGCCTCTTTCAAGGCTGACTGGCCGGCGCTCGCCGCAACCACATGAGCCCCGAGCAGGCGCATGCGACCAACGTTCGAACTCTGCTTCTCGATATCAATTGCGCCCATATGAATTTCGCATTCAAGACCAAAGAACGCGGCTGCGGAGGCGAGCGCAACACCGTGCTGACCTGCCCCCGTCTCCGCGATCAACCTGCGCTTACCCATTTTCTTGGCGAGCAGCGCGAAGCCAACGCAGTGATTGATCTTGTGCGCGCCCGTATGATTGAGATCCTCGCGCTTGACGTAAATGCGAGCACCACCGATTTCATCTGTGATGTTCTTGAGGAAGTGAACCGGAGTTGGGCGCCCTTGTAGGCCAATTCGAGCTGTTTCCAGGGCGTCCAGGAACTCCGGCAAGTCCCGCAACGCGTGATAGCTTGAAGCAAGCTCCTCCAGCGCGGGCCATACATCGGAGGGATAGTGATTGCCGCCAAACTGCCCATAATACCCGTTAGCGTCGGGAAATCTCTTGGAATATTCTCGCTGTTGGTCCGCCATTTGCACCCCTCGGTTTTCCGCCTCTGAGGTTATGTGACACCTTAGCCCGGGTATTGAATATGATTTGCATAGTGCGGCACCTGGTGGGTGACGTGTATTTGCTGGAAGTGAAGTAGCCGGGCTTCTCACTTCTCCGCATAGGAAAGTAAGCCCTTTCAAGTAGAGCTACCCCTACGGCTCGTGCGGCCATAACTCTTCACATCTCTTGAAAGCGCCCCGGGTGGCACCCCAAAGACTTTCTTGAATTCGCGGGATAGGTGGGCTTGATCGCAAAAGTCTAGCATCGCGGCGACATCGGCTAGTTCCAGTCCCTCACATATCAGTTCCTTGGCCTTCGCCACACGCACCTGACGGATATACTTCTGAGGTGCCATTCCCACCGCCTCGCCGAAGGTCCTGACGAGGTGGCTCTTATGTACACCAAGCTGACGCGCGAGCTCCGCCGTCTCGATTGCAGACGGGGAGCTCTTTTCTATTAATTCACAGGCCCTTCGGACCAATCGCACCTTCTCCCACGAAACCGGATCGGCAGAGAAGACGCACTCCGCCAGAACGTCCTGCAGCATTCGTTCGATGGGCTCTGGTGCTACCCCCGGCGTGAACAAGGCCTCAGCGAGCTCGCTGCTCTTTGAGGTTCGTCTCAAAATTCCGGTCTGGATGCAGCGAGACCCCGTATGGCGCTCCGGGTCCAAGCTTGAGGTCATAAATTCCTCGGTCGGATATAGCGTTTCATACTCAACATCATGCTGATGACAGCTGGCTGAGTGAACTTCGAAGGGATTGAAGAAGAAGACGTCTCCCGCTCGAGCGGTGCCGGACCACCTGTTCGACTTGATCTCAGCCACACCTCGCCTCAGGGCCACGATAGAATAGGTGGCGTGCAAATGCGCATCGAACCCGCTCGCCACCGCGCGAGCTCGCAGGAGCTTTGATTGCTGGAGGGTAAAGCGCATGGATTCGACCTGTGTCATTGACTAGATCCGCTTTATCTTGTGACGTAGCTTGCCGTTCGTTTCCGGCAATCGTAGCCAATGGATCGCGTTACCGCCACCCAATCAGGTTGACCTGCGAAGCGGCTCTTCACGCCTCATAGCAGGCGCGCCAAGGTCAGCAGCACGGACACTCCCGCTCTCCTCCCTGACGTCGGCGAGGACTACATTGGCGCCCTGCATTGCATGCCCGCTCGCGGGAGAGGATCCTTGGCCTCGTGCGCTCCCGTGATCAGCTCGGTCTTACCTTTAAATCGTCTCATCCTTCGATCCTCGTTCGGAGATACATCAGTCCCCCACGGCTGCTGGCCGCATGTCGCGTCAGCCGCGATCGGCCGACCGGGCGATCTCCTGCCTTAATTGGTCGATCTTCGCGCCTGCCCACTGCCGGGCGTCGTCACCAAACACGAGCCGCGATGGAGCCTCGCTCTGCAACGCAAGCGCCACGATCCGTGCGGCGAGCAGCTTCGGGTCGCCCGGCTGTTTGCCGTTGGCCCCGGCCACGAACGCGCGATACTGCGCGACTGCCTCGGCATAGTCTGCAATCCCGATTGTGCCGAAGCTCGCCGACTTCCGGTCCATGAAGTCAGTGCGAAGCATCCCCGGCTCAACCAGGAGCGAGCGGATGCCCAACGGCGCCAGCTCCTGCGCAAAGCCCTCCATCCATCCCTCGACGGCGAACTTCGACGCGGAGTAGACCGACCCGCCGCCATTGGAGACCAGCCCGCTCACCGATGAGATGGTGACAATGAGGCCTGAGCGACGCGCACGCATGTGGGGCGCGACCGCGCGCGCGACGTTCATCGCGCCGAACAGGTTGACCTCGAACTGCCGCCGCACCGCGGCATCGGTGAAGGTTTCGAAGAAGCCCAGTTCCGCATATCCTGCATTGTTGACCAGCACGTCGATCGCACCAAACCGCTCGACGGTCTCGGCGGCGACCCTATTCGCAGCTTCGGCGTCGGTGATATCGAGCGAGAGGGGGTGCAGGCGATCGTGCTGGCCGGAGAAGGCATCGCGCACCGCGTCGGCGGACCTAGCCGTTGCAACGACCGTTTCGCCCGCATCGAGCGCTGCCCGCGTGATCTCGCGCCCAAGTCCGCGGCTTACGCCCGTTACCAACCAAATCTTGCCCATCGCCGGCTCATCGTTCTTCCATTGTTGCTTACTATGTAGCTATGCTAATTGATCGCGATAATGGCCTAATGAGTAATAGGCCTCATTAGCGGGGATCATCAATGCGCCCGGATCAACTCAGCGACCTCGCGGTCTTCGCGGCGATCGCCTCCGACCGCAGCTTCACCCGTGCTGCTAGGCGGCTGGGGGTCACGCAGTCGGCGTTGAGCCAGACCTTGAAGCGGCTGGAGGCCCAACTCGGTTTTACCCTACTCGTCCGCACAACGCGCAGCGTCGCCCCGACCGCCGCCGGGGAGCGCCTGCTTGCAACCCTGTCACCGGCACTGGCCGGGTTGGACGACGAGATCGAGGCGCTGTCGCAAGCGCGCGGTGCAGCGATCGGCACGGTCCGCATCACTGCCGGCAAAGATGCCGCGGACACAGTGTTGTGGCCGATGCTCCCTTCCTTCATGCGCCGCCACCCCGGCATTGAGGTGGAGGTGCGCGTGGAGGATGGGATGACCGATGTCGTGGCGGGCCGCTACGACGCGGGCATCCGGCTCGGCGAGCGATTAGAGAAGGACATGATCGCGCTTGCGGTCGGCCCTCCGCTTCGCATCGCGGTGGTGGCCGCTCCGGGATACCTCAGCGGCCATGCGGCGCCGATGGAGCCGGCCGATCTCACGGCCCATCGCTGTATCGCCTACGGTGACGCACATCGCGACCTGTCTCCCTGGTCGTTCGAGCGCGACGGCCATGCGGTGACGGTCAAGCCAGGCCGCGGGCCAGTCTTCAACGACGGCGACTTGCTCGTAGCTGCCGCTCTTGAGGGGTTCGGAGTCCTCTACATCCTGGAGGATCTGGTGGCGGCGCCGATCGCCGATGGCCGTCTTACCCGACTGCTGGAGCCGTGGTGCGAGCCGTTCGCCGGCTACTACCTCTATTATCCTGATAGGCGTGGCACCATGGCTTTCGAACTATTCAAGAAAGCGCTTCGAGCGAACAGGGCAGTGTGAATGCTTTGCCTATTGTCGGCGTGGATTCCAGATTCAATCGGCATCAGAAAGTCAACGACAAGGGTGACGCTGACAAGCGCCTTAAGCTCCAAGACCGCGCCGCATGTTGAGTGAATGTCCTAAGTCTTGAAGAGAATCGAACCGTCGACCTACCGCTATTTCTCAAGTTGCTGAAAAAGCCCGCCTTTGCTCCGTAACGCGCTATTATTGAAGTGCTATTGTCATTCCTTGTGAAAGCCCGGACTGTCATCCAAATCCGTCGTTTGACGAGAGCGTTCCTTGCTAGCCCATCTCTTGGCCGACGCTTCCGGTCAGGAACACGAGCAGCCTTTCACCGACGGCGGAGTTAGTGCTTCATGAGTGAAGGAACCGGCACCAAGCTGCCTATAAAGGTGGGCGAGCTTCTTGTCTACGATGGTAGCGGCATTCACGCTGCCGGCGGTTCACAAGATCCGCTTTTCGGTAAACACCAGGACCCCCACATTCACGTTATCAGCAAAAGCGTAAGCGAGGCTCGATTGGCAGGGCCCCGCAGTTTATAGGATCAGGTAACGATCATTTTCATCGAGTTCGTCAGGATCGACCAAGACGACGGATTGTTGCCCACCGTTCGATATATGTACGAAGGAGTAAGGGTTTGCCGTCTCATCGTTCGCTACCATCATGGAACGGTCGAGAGCTATCGCGAGACGAGACGCGCTCTCCAAGATATCGGGGGATGCCGAGGGCTCAGACAGGTAGATGGTGATCACCTGAGAATAGGCGTCCGCGGTTGACGGCTCGACCACACAGGTCACCGGAAGCGTTCCTATCTCCGCTGTGCTATGAATGACGACGACGCTCTCAAGGGCGACTGCGAGCGTCGCTGCTATTCCACGCTGCAGCGCCTCGTCGTCCACCGGCTTGTCCAATGATGCATCGAACCAGATCATGGACGAAGTCCTAAGATAACGCTTGTACGTCTGCAACAGTCAACCGGCACGTCATGGGCGATCAGGCGGGCACGGTCGGCGGGTGGGCCTAGGTAAAACAGCGGCGAAGACAGTCTATTTCGGCGCTGTAGCGACCTTCCAGCGTCACCACCGACTTTGCCTCAGGTGAGGATCGGACGAACATTGCAGCCCTCTCAGTCTTCTCACCACCAACCTCGCCTCAATCATCAGCGGAACTATGGCACGGCTTGACACCTTCGGCGGCCCTCGGACGGGCTGTGGCGCTGAAGCCAGACCAAGCCCGTTTTAGACTCTTCTGCTATTGGAGAGCGATTTTTTTGCCGTGACGTTTGCTATGGCATCGCGTCCGTTATTTTTATGGGCTACTCGGTTCGGCCCCAACTGGTTGGCGTCTTGCTTAAGGCGGGACCCGTAATCAGTCGCGACGGACGGACGCCGCCTCTCATGTCGCCGATGGCTGAGGCAACACCGTATTCTGAAGCCAATCAGGCCTGCGCAACCATACGTTGTGACCTGTTGTTTATGCCTCCCGAAAGCAGTGCAACCCAAATCGCGAGCTTCTTTCGGAAACAGCAATTTTCCGGGCCTTTTTATCTTCGTGGAACCTTGGCAGTTGCCGATGGTTACCAGCTCAAATAGGTGGAGATCAAAATGGCTAATCACCCGCAAAGCACCAAGGGCGGACCGCTCAACGTCAAAGAGGAGCATGTGACGGGGAATATTTCCGACGCTGAACTTCACGAGGCATCGATTGAGCCTCCGTCCGATGAAGAACAAGCGTCCGGGCAGAACCCGGTAAATCCAGTCGAATCGTTCGACCCTCCTTTGAATACGGAGGAACGTAAGATGTTTCAAAACGGCGACACCGACCGCGAAGGTTGAAGCAATCGTAGGCGATCGAGCTCATGCCGACGAGTGCGTTCGGAGTAAAGAGGTCCGGTCCCCTAATGGGTTCCAACTCGGGACTTCGCCATCTTCGAGACGATGGAGGGATCGAAGATGAGCCTGGCCACCGCCTTGGAGGCTGCTTCCTCATCAGAGCCGGCCGCCTTAGAATGCTGGCATGACCCAGCGCATGCTCTCAATAGGTTTCAGTCACCGACGCTCGTGGTAAAAGAGGAAATGACGCTAGACAACGTCATGGCGCTTTTGGCTGACCATGGCCCCGATCCGGACGAGATGCCTGACGCCATGGCGTTCCTCGACATGCACATGATGGATTCGGGCCGCTAGGATGGAACAGACTGGTCATTCTGGTTCGGGACCATTCATGCGACTGAGCATTAATAGGGTCAGATCGCCTATGTTGGCTATGCAAGTCGTTTTGCGTCTTTCCAGTCCCGGACCCTGGCCGGCTTGCCACTAGGCCAGGCAGACCCCACCGATAAGCAGACTAGCCTTGACGGCCGGCTCCATCGCTGTGTGGCGCTGAATTCGTTCCAACAAAAAGGCCGACACATGGCCGGCCTTTTGATTCAACCGATGGAGGTTCAGCAGTCTGAAGACTGACCATTGGTGTTGGTGCCAGCGGCGCCTTCAACAGCTGTCGAAGCCTGGCCCTCCTTGTTCGGCGTCGTTGCGGAGCCCTTTGTTGCCAGATTGGGAGCGCAATTAGTGCGGGTCGAATTGGTGACAGTATTGTCCATCTTCTGCGGCGGGTGCATCGGACCAGGATCGGGCTTTCCAGAATCGGTGGACTGGTTTTGCTGATTGCTCGAACTTGGGTTCGATGCCGATTGGGCAAAAGCGATACCGGTAGCGAGACCAAAAGACACGAGCGATACCGAAATAATCTTTAGCATGAATTTCCTCCTGATGGTTGGCGACTCTGCCAATGCTCCCAACGTCAGTCAGAGAATTTCGTTCCGAGATAAGCGCCAAATTGGAAACGCATTCCTCCGCGACCGTGAAGCCCCCGCGAAACTCACCTTCTCGCCGGCGAAGTGCGCGGCAGATCGCCCTTCGACACTACTGGAGAGCATTCAACGCATGAGCACACGAAAGGGCAGCAGGACCAATGGCAGGGAATGACGAGATGCCCAATGGCGCAGAACACCGAGTAGTTTATACGGATGCCTTGACCGCCAAGCTTGGCGAGCGGGTAACCAATCCCAATCGGCGGCAGTCGGATCTTGAGAACGAAATGCGATGTGGCTTCAAGCAGATCGAATCGTCCATGTCGGCGATGTCGTCCGAGATGCGCTCCTCGGTAGCGGCTCTCTCGACCAACATGGCGGAACGCAACAAGCCGCAGTGGCAGGCGCTCGGCGTGGCTCTGACCTTCTGCACCATTTCCGGCGGCCTGGCCTATGGGCCTATCAACGCGGCGACGACCGACCTCAAATCAGCGGTTGGAACTATCTCCGAGAAGATGGTGACGCAGAAGGAAATGGAATGGCGAACCCAGCGCGGCGCCGAAGATCGGCAGCGAAGCGATTCGATGATCAAAGAGCTCAGGGAGGAACAGGTTCCTCGAAAGGAGCTCGATCGCGTCTGGACCGCTTATGATCAGAGGATCGTTGATCAGCAGCGCCAGTTGGATGAACTGAAGCAAGCCCAGGGCGCGATATACGGCGCCCGCGACGTGATCATGGACATGAGGGAGAGGCTGGACAGGGTAGAGCGCCAGAGGCTTTCCCAGCCGCCTGGCTGACCTCATCCATCGTTTCGAGAGCATATTCGATCCGCGCATTTCATGGCGGACCTAGAGCCCCGTAGCCTTAACCGGCTGACCGACGGCCATTCACCGAAGGCCAGGTTCGTCGTGACGATGATCGAGGTGCGCTCGTAGAGCCTGCTGATCAGGTGGAACAGGAGCTGACCACCGGCCTGAGCGAACGGCAGATAGCCAAGCTCATCGAGGATGATGAAGTCGAGGCGTGTGAGGTAATCGGCCATCCGACCCTGCTTGCCGTTGCGCGTTTCCGTTTTCCAGCCGATTGACCAGATCAACGACGTTGAAGAAGCGGCCGCGTGTGCTCATGTCCGGAAACTGACAGGAAGTTGCAAGGAGTCAAGAACCGGCCACGACGAAAAGAGCCCCGCTTTCGCGAGGCTCAATATCCTTGGGAGGGATCTGTTTGCTTAGAACTTTACGCCGAGACCGACTTTGACGACATGCTGCTTGAGATCGAAATTCAGACCCAGAATGTCCTGGTCGCCGAAATCATTGTAGCGGTACTCGACGCGACCGAACATCTTCTCGGTGAAGGCGTAGTCCACACCAGCCCCGACGGTCCAGCCGTGAAAAGTCTCGTTTTCATCGACGCCTCCGCCACTGAGATTGAAGTTCGTTCCGGTCCAGCCAGCAGCACCGTACACCAGGGCGCGGTCAAACGCGTAACCAACACGACCGCGAACCGAACCGGCCCAATCAGTCTTCATTTCAACTGGGCCAACGAGATTCTCCTCATTCCAGTTGTAGTCCACATCTCCTTCGAGGCCGGCTACGAAACCGTTCGAGAACTGCCAGTTATAGCCGACAAAGGCGCCGAGAATGCCGCCGTCGAGGCTTTCAGTGATGCTTCCGCCGCCGGCCGAAACGTCAGCATCCATCCAGGCGCCGCCGCCCTGGATACCGAAATACGGTCCCGACCACGTGAAAACGGGTGCAACCTCTTCGGCAGCCGGTGCCGCGGGAACTTCCGAAACTGCGTCTGCAGCGTTGGCAACACCGGCACATGCCAGCAGGGCAGCAGAAATAAGCAACATCTTTTTCATTCGGGATCTCCATGAACCTTCGCGGGCAGAGTAACAGATTTACCTGTAAAAGCTGTGTTCGATTGGCCACACTCATTGGAGACTTGACATATGCCAAGCCGGGACTGACGGCTTTGTGGAAAAGCTGACCTGCAAGGTCTAGTTCAAAGCCGCTTGTCCTGTTAGGGCTGTCTTGCGTTCCCTCTGTACTTACTGCCCCGTAGCCTTAACCGGCTGCGGGGCTTTTTCATTGGCCGGTCCAGCGTTCATACGCAGTACAGGTCCATTCGGGACAATGGCATCCGTTGATCAAATGGCTTCTCTGTTGTGAGATTGGAGGGGGCAAATTGGATGCTCGCTGCAAAGAGATTTTCACCGCATACATCGACCGGGAATTTGGCGGCTCGCCGCTGGACATTGAGGAAGCTCTCTTGCTGGCGTTCGAGCAAGGAACCCAAGTCGCGAAGCATCGAGGAGATGCTAGTTCCTGTCCCTACAGCGCAGTTTCTGACCCCGAGCATTTTTTAGCGTGGGTGGAAGGTTTTGAATGCTGTACTATTCGCTGAACTGACGGGAAATCTCCTTGGCGTCGCGACTTTAGCTTACCCACCTCAATATGCCCCTGTATGAATTGATCACTTCAGCGCCATAGGCTTAACTTCGGGAATGGGTCGGGCAAAGAAGAGCCCCGGCTGCGAAAGCCCGCAGTTCGGGGGATTGACGCGGGCTTCGCCCATGTTGCCGACCTGCACCGGAGTGACGAATCGGCGTTGATCCGTGGTCACTCGTTCGCTAGGGGGCGGCCGCTCTGCCGCCTACCGGTAAGTGTGGAAATATTTCCCGCCACTCGCAACTTCTATGAAATGCTCTAGTTTATGCACCGAACGCGGAGGTTGATTGCAGCGCGTCTCCCAATGCCTGTTCCCCGTCGTCCTCCTTCGTTCAACTAACTCGGCCCGCTTCGGCGGGCTTCTTTTTGAGTGAAGATGACCATGTCGGGACGAGAACGAACTTCCGGCGTTCTGTCGGCCACCAGACCCACAAGCTTGCGGTCGAGACGATGGCGTCGAGCAGCGAGGTCTTCTCGTTCAAGACCGCAGCCCATCGGTATGTGGCCATGCCAGGGTAAGCCGATAGATCGCCATGGCCCCAGCGGTTCGATATCCGGGTCATTCCGCCGAAGCTCGTCCCGCTCGGATAGGGCTTCTCGCTGGCATTCCTCAAGAGACGCTGCGAATGCCAGTGGCTCGTCACGGCCCGGTACGATCTGATACCCGAATACAACCAATTCCATTCCGTCTCCCTCGGAGAATCACCCGCAGAGGTATATCCCTATCCGGTACGAGGAAACCTCGCAAAAATGAGGGGCGGAGAGGATATCGCCATACGGCGCGGGAACGTTCGTGATCAGTCGCAGTTCGGGCAACAGATGCAGTGGCCCTTTCCATCCATCAGCACTTTACCGAGTCCCGCTGCGTTCCAGACTACTCCAGAAATGTCCCTCAACTCGGCCCGCTTCGGCGGGCTTTTTTTGAGGCCAGTGCGGCTCAGTCCGTGGTATTCGCTTAGCCTTGGAACGATGCCGGAAAGGTTGCAAGGGCAGCGACACCGTTGCCACTGCGCGAGCTACGATATCGAGGAGTGGGGATGAAGGTCTTCTTTGATGTGGATGGAGTGCTCATAGATGGATGGCACGCCGATGTGTCCCGCCGGAAACCATGGGATGCCACAATAGAGGCCGACCTTGGTGTGGACCGGCAAGCCTTTCAAACGCTCTTCTTCGGGGCCGCTGGAACAAGAGCCTCGTCGCGAATGGCTGAATGCGTCAAGGGCCGCGCCGATCTGAAATTATCGCTAGCGGAAGTCCTGCCTCAGACTGGCTACAAGGGGAACGTTGACGACTTTGTGCGCTATTGGTTCGAGAAGGACTCGAATGTGCAGACGGAGGTCGTCGCCCTGGCTGCAATCCTGAAGTCGCAGAACCTGCGAACCTTCGTTGCGACAGGGCAGGAACACCACAGGGCACACTATCTCTGGCACGAGCTGAGGTTCTCTGATTACTTCGAACGATTATTTTACAGTGCTGAGATTGGCCTACTGAAGAAAGACACTGGCTTTTTCGAAGCGATAAACCGGGCGCTAGACATACATCCCGAAGAGCGACCGCTATTCTTTGACGATCAGCCGGAAATCGTTGATCTCGCTAAGGGGGCGGGCTGGGATGCGGTGACTTTTAACTCCGTCGAGGACATCAAAAAGCATCCACGGTTGAAGGATCTATTGGGGTAACGTCAGTGCCCGTTTAAGTCCATGAAGGTCTAGTCCAGCTTCCGCTTCATCGCCTCCAGCAGTGCGTCGAGTTCAGCGTTCGATCTTCTTTATCTCGACGGGCACGATCTGCGCGGCCTCGAATATGACGCGCGCAGACATCTTCTTGAGGATGTACTCGACGAGCAGACCGGAGCCATCAGGATTTCGGAAGAGCTGGGCGCCGATCCGAATGATTTTCGCCCCCACGCATGCCGGCTCGGCTTGAAAGGCATCATCGCCAAGCATAGCGAACGGCCATACCGGTCCGGCCGGACGGGCGACTGGCTGAGGATCAAGTGTATACACAGCGATAGCTGCGCGATCATTGCCAATGAGCCGTCAACAGCGCTGCCCGGAGCCATCGGAAGCCTGCTGCTCGGCGCTCGCTACCGGGACGGCTGCCGCTGCTGATGAAGTCGGTTTGAGCATCCGACGTACGCAATACTACATCTCAAAGGGTCGCACCGTCGGGCAGCTTCGGGACAAATGGGAACGTTCCTGAAAGAGAAGGAACATTCTCTTCAGTTGTCGCTTTGGATTGCTAGAGCATCAATAACGGTTCTACCCCTAGCCGAGATGCCCAACTCAAAACAGGCTCGTTCGCAGCGAGCCTTTTTTTATTTGACGAAGCCTGGTCATTGCTGAATCTTCATCCCCTAAGAAACGGCAACGGGGCGTCAACATTGGGCCTATCTAACATTGGCTTCTTTCCTAAGTTCTGGTTCTCGAGCCTGAGTACGGTAGCTGACGTTGGCTGCTCCGCTTGCAGAGAATATTGCGAACGAAGCCGCCGTAAGCGCCCGATTGGCAACGCCTGCCGCGTGAGGTCCTCATGGCCTACGACACGTTTTACTGTCTGGCCCCTTTCCTAGAATAATTGCGAGCACGTCTTCCGCGGCGCCGATCGCGCGGCCCAGACAAGCCAGGAACCATTCTAAGCCAAGGTGTGATGTCGAGATCGCCTTTCTGGGTCGCCTCCAGAATGTCGTAGTACGTTTTGCGTTCGACGCGAATTTGCGCGGACATGCTTGTAGAAGCGCTGAGGACTTCGCTCGGAGCGCGCTAGCGCCAAGTCCGCGATCGCACGTGCGATTCGGCCGCTGCCGTCTTCAAACGGGTGGATCGTGACAAGCCAGAGGTGGGCGAGTGCTGCTTTCACGACGGGATCGAGCGGCGTTTCTTTCTCGAACCATTTAAGAAACCCTGCCATCTCTGCATCGAGCCTCCCCGCACCGGGCGCTTCGAAGTGAACGCGCTCGCGCCCGATCGGGCCTGAGATCACGTGCATAGCGCCAGCGCGCTCGTCCCTCCACGCGCCGACAACGATCCTTGTCATGCCGCTCCGGCCTGTCGGGAAGAGCGCTGCATGCCACGCCAATATCCGATCATCGGTCAAGGGTTTCGCAAAGTTTTGCGTGGCATCAAGCCTCAACTCGATCACACCTTCAACGTCGCGGTCGGTAGGTGCGAGCGCGCCGATGTCGATCCCAAGGCGGCGCGCGATGGATGATCGAACCTGCTCTTTGTCGAGGATTTCACCTTCGATCTCGCTGGATTTGAGAACATCCTGCGTGAGCGTCGCAAGGACCGCCTCAGCTCGCAGATCGAACCCGAGCGCTTCCATGCGCCCGATGAACCGGCCCTGCCGGTGCCTGACCTCGCCGAGCAGCCTCGTAATGCGCGCATCGTCCCAACGGAACTGCGGCCAGTCCTCTCGCTCATGGATATATGTTGACATTCTCCGCCCCTCCTGCGGAGATAGTACTTCATATTCGCCGCGTGACACAGGCTTAATCGCCGCATGTTCTGCGGGGATTAAGCCTGTATTCGCCGCAAACCCCGATATGAGCACTTAAGTTGCTTACCCAAGCGCCGTAACCTCGACCAGCCCTTACCTCCGCTCGTGGGTGAGGCAATAGGCGGGGTCAAATCTTCACTTCGCTTGACAAGAGTTAGCAGCTGCAGTGATTTTCAACCTTTTTCGAGAGGGAAACCGAACCGTCGAAGCACTGAAGGCCGCCGCAGCTAAGCACCGGGCTTTGTCCGATCTTCATCAGATTCAAACTTGAAGCGAAAAACGATCAAGACGGTGCAAGCGTCATCTGCTCCCTAGCCTTTTCTTACGTGTGGGGAGTCCAAATTTGACTCTGGCACGATCTCATGCTCCCATGTCGCTGGGGAGGTAGAGTAGACGTTCCAAGCCGCCAGCAGTTCGTGGGAATATTTGCCGCAGAAATTGCTGCGAATGAGATAAAAGCCAAACCAAAGCTGCAACGCGGCAGCTCCCCAAAAAAACCACACGTCCATATGCGCCTCCGACTTTGCGAGGCCAAACGCCGTTCGTATGCCGCTGTTCCCGGAGCGAGGTGTCCAGAGAAGTTATGCTTAACAGGCCGTAACCAGGCATTGGTACGGTATGCCTATGCGAGCAAGTGGCGGCATGACAATCGAGGCCGAGACTCCGACTAGTGCCCGTCCTCGTGGCGCTCCCAGTTCGTTTCATAGAGGACGGTCGCACGCTGTTCGAGATCGCTAGCTAGGTCACGGTCGCGGCAACATCCGCGTCCAAGAAGGTGTTGACTGCGCGGGCGGCCAAAACGGAATAGACCCCAGGTTAGTGGCTGCCCTTGCGAGCACCTCAGGCAGTAGTAGCGGCCTTCTCCATTAGAGCTCCGGTTATCTCATCACCGGATACCGGCTTACGGACAGGTAGCCCTGCAGCAAATCACAGCCGGCACGCCTAAGCACTCCTGCCTGGTGAGGGTTTTCGACACCTTCCGCCGTCACCGGGATCCCGAGCGCTGTCGCGAGCGCGATCGTGGCATGGAGTATGCCTTCCCCCTGACCCTCCTCGAGCGCCCAGACCAACGAACGATCGACTTTCATCCGGTCAAAGCCGAACTGCCGCAGCGCTCCGATACTCGTGTAACCACAACCAAAATCATCCAGAGCGAACCCAACGCCGATAGCCTTCAACGCGTCCATAGCGCGGCGAGCCTGGTCTGGATTCGACATCAAAACACCCTCGGTGATTTCGAGAGTAAGTCGCCTTGGATCGAAGCCAGTCTCGTTCAAGGTTGAGATGACAAACGGTGCAAAATCAGGGTTGCACATTGAATCGGAGACACGTCGACCGAAAGGCTAAAGCCCGGCCAGGCACGCGCCTCACGAAGGGAAGCCCTGAGTATCGCTGCGCCCAACGCGTCGATAAGGCCCGATTTTTCAGCCAGCGGGATGAAGACTTCGGGGCTGACAGGACCATTTTTGCCGCGCCAACGCGCGAGAGCCTCGACACCCGTGATCCTCCCCATCGTCGCTGAGACCAGCGGCTGGAACACCGGCTGCACCTCTCCCGACGCCAGAGCATCGCGCAGTTCCTTTTCGAGTTCGGCCACGCGTAGACGATCCCGATCCAGTTCCGGAATCGTGGCAGCTACTTGCTTCCAAAAATGGCAGGTCATCGAGCGGTCTGTGGCTCGACGGGTTCACTTCAACAAGGAGTCAACATTCCCATCCGGCTAACATGCGTGCCACTCCGATCTATGTATGAGACACCAGCTCATTATGCCCGCCCCACGGCACTTACATTTGTTATATTTGACAAAACAATTGGATACCTCCTAATGTCCTCAGTCCTAGGACAAAGGACAGACATAATGAAAAGTCAGGATATTGTCGTCCTGCTGAAATTGATCAGCTTGCAGGATCAAGAGCTCGAGAAGGGCTCAGAGCGACTGCGATCGGAATCGATTGGCGGGGATCCCTATGCTGTCCGAAATCTGGAAAATCTCACGGGCATCAGCAAAACAGAAATTGCCCAATCCATCAAGCGAAGCGTAGCATCCGGTATCGCGCGGAAGGACAACGCGAAAAATGAACCACGCCCACACCGACGAAACCTGTTCAACTTCATCATTCACGGTTTGAGGTTCGTGTTCCCCGCAAACCCGGGCTCAATGCAACGCGGCATCCCGACGGCGTTCGCGGCCCCGATGCTCGAAGGATTGCTCGTCAGCGGCGGAAGCTACAACTATGTGTGGCCATCCGCCGAAGGGCGAGAGATGGGGCAATCGGTGGAACCTTTGTTCAAGAGCGTGCCGGAAGCAGCCTTGAAAGACCAGCACCTCTACGAATATCTGGCTCTGGTCGATGCCATCAGACTTGGCAACCAGCGCGAAGTTGGACTGGCAAGCGATCACCTCAAATCAAGGATGCTCGCGAAATGACTGAGATCCGCGAGCAGCTGTTGGAGATGCTGAAGGCCGTCGCTACCGCTCTTGGCGATGACCTCCGCAACCGTCTCGTCTTCGTCGGAGGGTGCACAACGGCGCTGCTCATCACAGACCCGGTGACGCTGGAAGACGTCAGATCGACGGACGATATCGATCTGATCGTCGATCTTGCCGGATTGCATGAATGGGCAATGCTGCTGGAAGACCTGCGCACAAAAGGTTTCGTAGAGCCTGCTGACGATGATGTGATCTGCCGGATGCGCCTCGGCAGGCTCAAGGTCGATTTCATGCCCGATGATGAAGCAGATTGGGGGCGGCGGCCGGCGTCGCTGGTGTTATCGTCATCGTCGGCGGCACAATCGCCTATCACAGCGCATTGCAGCAAATGGAAGAGATCCGGAATATTTTGATCGATCGTTTTCATAGCGGCCAAATGACTGACGAGCAATTCAGGCGCGTCTTCGGCGATCAAGTCGATCCCACTCTCGTCAAAAAATACTGGGAAATGTAAGCTACCATGAAGCGGATAATCATCAGCAAAAAGAGCGCCTATTTATTGTTCATTCCGGCCGGCATCTTTACGTTCACCGCTGCCTGGTTGTACTTCGGACCTTATTCCCTTGGAGCTTTCATTTCTGTGGCCATCATTTTCGTCGTGCTCCGCGTCCTGGTTGCGAAGGTGTTTCAGATAGTCGGATGAAATTGCCCTGTCATCCGGATGAGGTCGCTGACGGCTAGGTGAAGGAAAAGAGAATGCCTGAAGCCCATCGTAGAGCAGATATCGGCTCTGCCCATTCGTGCCACTTCCCACCAACGCCGGCGACCGGCGGCAGCCCGGACGTGTATGTCAACGACCGTCCCTTGATGCGGATCGGGGATGCTTACGTGCCACACGGCTGCCCAGCCTGTCCGCAGCCGGCTCATTCTCGAAAACTAGCTGCCGGCTCTGCGTCGGTCTTCATCAATGGCAAGCCGGCGGGACGCATCAGTGATGCCATCGATTGCGGCGGCCAGGCCCAAACCGGATCCTCCAATGTCTTTATCGGCGACAAGGGTCTCGGCGCCGCCGGCGGCAACGGCGCAAGCGGTGGCACATCCTGCCAAGCCAGCATGGCTGCCCAATCCATGCCGACGGTCAGAGGGTGAGCATGATCGATTCGCAGCCGAAGGCACAGGATCTGTCGAATGCCAGCCAAGCGCTGCTGGCGCGTTTGAGCGACATTGCATCGGAATTGGGGCGGCGCATCTTCGCGGTTATGGACGGTGCGCGGTTCGACAACCTCCCGTCTCTGCTGCGGGAGGCGGACGTTTCACATCGCCCGCTTTATCGCCATGCTGGCGGGGACTACGCGATCGTGGCCGGCGGCCCCTGGTTCGTCGATCCTTCAAGGCCGGCGGTGATGGAATTGGGCGAGGGTGTGGTTACGTCGGACGATGACCAGGTCGGCGATGGAGACCTTTCGGACGAATTGCTGCAGGCGCGGGCGGCAAGGCTATCTGAGATCATGCTGGCCGGCCTTAGTGCCGGAGATCCGTCCGGCTCCGGTATGCTGCCGGTTTCCGATACGCCACGGACCGCTACGGTGATTGCCCGACTTGAAGCGCTCCTGAAGATTGCCGATCGGCGCTCCGCCATCGTGTTCTGGATCGGCGACGAAACGATGACGGAGGAAGGCCTCTTCCGCCATTTGCGCGGCATAGACCGCATCATCATTCCGCGCGGCCCTGCATCTGATGTGTTCGACGGTGACAGGGTCGAGATCGAAGCCGCAGCTGCGCAAGAGGACGCTCCTGAGAGCCCCAATAACCATACGGGCGAGATGGTGGTGTTTCGCCATGCAGATCCCAATGTGATGATGCAGGTCTTTCCGGTTCTCGACGAGGAGCGTGCCTTGCGGCTGTTCGGGCCGGCCGACCAGATTTTCTTCACCCCCGATGCCGTCTGGGGCGGCGGCGTCAAGCGCGGGCGCAGGCCGGCTGGCGGAGGGCTTGTGGGTCGCGGCCCATTAAGTCTAGATCGGGACATGATCGAGATGATCGAGGATGTCCGCATGCAGGCATCCCGCCGCAAGGTGATGGCCTATCTGCGGTGTCGATCCGGGGACGGCGGATCTCTCCGGTCATGAATTGATGGATCGGGTCCTGTCCTATGAGGCGTCGGGCACACGGCTGGGACTTGCTTCGGAGCGGGCGCGTATGGAATGGGCCTATCTGATGTCGATCACGCGTGGCGGCATTCGGGACAGCGGTGAAGCGCGTGACTATTTTCAACTTCAGTCGAAGCACCCGGACGATGCGATCGATGACCTATTGCAGGAGCTTGAACGCACCGTCGGTAATGGCTGGGACGCCATCTGGCACCGGACTGGCTGATGGGGGGCCTTCTCAGACTAATTCTGCTACTGCTGAAGGGGGCGTGCGCCGTCCGACTGTACCGCGTCCACCCGCACCACGCCCGCCCCCGTCGAAACCGCCCGCACAACCCCGGCAGGCACAGCAAAAAGCGGACCAGCAGGGGAATGCCTCGCGGCAGAGAAACAACTGCAGCGGTAATTGCTCGGCTCTCAAGAAACCGGTTCGACGGCATGATCCGTGCAAGACCAAAGGTGGAGATCCGACGAAGCAACGCAATTCAATGATCGATCCCGATCACAAGGATGCCATCAACCGCGATCTTGACGACATCATTGCCGGCAAGGTGCAGAAGGCGGGCGAGACCTGGACCGCCAACGGCCGCACCTACGGCATGCACAACGGATCGCTGCATCCCGTAAGCGGCCCAGGTATCGTCGACCTATCGCGTCCCCAGCACCAGCTTATCCAGCAGCTGAACGGAAACTCGCTGGAAAATGCCAAGAAATTCAGCGAGGCCATGAAGAAGAAGGGTATCCTGGATCAGCAGGCAATCGACACCGTCATGGAGCTTTGGCGCAAATGCAGAAAGTAAGTCTAGTTTACGACGGACCTATGGCGGATATCTACGTCGACGGAGCGCCTGATCTGAAGCGCCTGGAGGCGGGGTTTTGTGAGGCCTTCGGTGTGCCGAGCCCGGCCGTGTTCGACGGTGCGGACGCTGCCACCTCCTTCGTTGACTATCTCGACAAATATTCGGTGGCCGAATGCTGGCTGCTCGAACGCAAAACCTTTGCCACGAAACTGAACATCTACCTCTACGAAGAGGAGGACGTGACCGCAAAATTATCTCGCCTCTCGATCTTTCTCGGGATGTCGGTCGTCGTGGATATCGGTCGGGATATCGGCGACGACAAGGCCATCCTGTTCACGCCGAAGGGCGAAATCTTCTTCGGGTTTCTTGAGCCGGCTGCGGGCATGGATCTCAACGGGGAGGGAGATGTGCGCTTTGTCCCGTCGACTCTTGCTTAACGAGTTGGGGCCAGTCGCTGGAGCGAGTGCCGGGCTGTGAAACAGCACCGAAGGTTGACCCTACCATGTTCTCCATAAGCCGTTGCTTTACCGCGATAAAATGGAGTTCGGGTGGGGTCACGATCGGCGCCGGTGATAACCCCAGCTCGTTGCGAGTTGGCAAAAACAATCAGGCGCTTACCGCATTTTCGAACAGGGTCAACCTTCGGTGCCGTTTCACATCTCATTTCTGAACAACCCTGAAACCGACTAGGCTCATTGATAAAGCAAGGCATAATCCAGGAATTCGGCATGAGGCGCGCGGGCGACGTCCCAACGACGGTGCGACGGCCAGCCCTCAGGGCGCTCGCGGTTCGAGGTGACAGAAAGGATAAGACGCTCTTTCGCCGTTGAGATCGCCACGAAGTAGGCGGATCTCTCGTCGACTGGGTTCCCCCAGAAGGTCTCCGCTTCGACCCCC
This sequence comes from Neorhizobium sp. T6_25, assembly GCF_002968555.1. Taxonomy (NCBI): domain Bacteria; kingdom Pseudomonadati; phylum Pseudomonadota; class Alphaproteobacteria; order Hyphomicrobiales; family Rhizobiaceae; genus Neorhizobium; species Neorhizobium sp. T6_25. The sequence continues at coordinate 2,926 of NZ_PVBL01000025.1, read as the reverse complement.
ATTACGACTACCGTGTCGAATAAGATCGCGCATAGCCTCATGGCCCTCGTCGGGAACCCACACTGCCGTGAGCTCGCCGGCCCTCAACAGCCGGGCGAGCGTGACTGCGTCTCGACGGTTCGTCTTCACCCGGTCGCCAGGCTTCCTTGGAATCAATGACGGGGCGACAACCACGCATTCATGGCCAAGGGACTGGATCAGCCGATAGAGGCCATAACCGGTCGGGCCGGCTTCATAGCAGAGATGCACGCAATCAACTTCGCGGCTATTTGCTGAATTATGCGGCGCATACTGGCATCGGATGCATCAACTTCGCCGAAATAGCGTACCTCTCCGTCCCGGCCAGATTCGGCGACAGCGACCGCATTCTTCAGCTTGGCGGCATGGCCGGCGGAACGAGGTGATGCGTATGAAGCGGCGCCTTCGCACCTGCAAGGCGGCCTCGGAAGGCACCGCTTCATGCGAAATAGCGCGTGAGGCGTTTCTCGCCGCAGCGGCAGAGGCTCGTGTGAGAGCCTAGCGAAGTCTAAGCCGGTTGAGATGAGTACGACTTCGGCCGGTGGCTTGGTGTCGGCTTTGGCAGGGCCACAACGGAGCTTATATCGCTGAGCAGCTAGTAGGAGACTTGTGGTTTCACATCCTGCGTGATCACTGACTCGAAACAGCGTCTTGCGAGGAACAATAGGACGTGCTCACGGTTCGCCTTGCCCGATCCTTTGCGATATCTTCCAGGAGGCTGTCTATGTCCCAGACCGTAGGTGATTTCATTGTGTCGCTTGCATGCCTGGGGCGTCAGACGAATGTTCGGTTATCCTGGTGACGGCATCAATGGCGTTTTCGGCGCCCTGAACAGAGCGGACAACGCGATCGAGTTCGTTCAAGCGCGGCACGAGGAAATGGCGGCTTTCATGGCGGCTGCTTACGCGAAGTTTTCCGGCGAACTGGGTGTCTGCATCGCGACGTCCGGACCGGGCGCCAGCCACCTTGTAACCGGCCTTTACGACGCGCGTCTCGATCATCAGCCCGTTCTTGCGATTGTCGGTCAACAGGCGCGAGCCGCCATCGGGGGGCATTATCAGCAGGAAGCCGATCTCGCGGCACTCTTCAAAGATGTGGCGGGAGACTTCGTTCATCAGGCGACGACGCCTTCTCAAGTGCGACACCTGGTTGATCGCGCCATCCGCGTCGCGCTCGCCAACCGCACCGTCACTGCACTCATCCTTCCGAACGACCTACAGGAGATGCCGTATGAGGAGCCGGCGCGTGCGCATGGGACTGTTCACTCCGGCGTTGGATATCGGGCGCCGAAGGTCGTGCCGCATCAAGAAGACATTCAAGCCGCGGCAAATCTCCTGAATGCCGGGGAGCGGGTTGCCATCCTGGTCGGTGCCGGTGCGTTGGACGCCACTGAATCCGTCATTGCAGTCGCCGATCGCCTCGGCGCCGGCGCCGCAAAGGCTTTGCTCGGAAAGGCAGCATTGCCAGATACTTTGCATTGGGTAACCGGATCAATCGGGCTGTTGGGGACTGAGCCATCCTGGGATCTTATGCGCGATTGCGACACGCTGCTGATGATCGGCTCGGGCTTCCCGTACTCTGAGTTCCTGCCGAAAGAAGGTCAGGCACGGGGCGTGCAGATCGATCTAAAACCAGGAATGTTGTCACTGCGTTATCCGATGGAGGTCAATCTGGTCGGAGATGCAGCAGCCACGCTTGACGCGCTTCTCCCCTTGCTCCGTCAAAAAGACAACATTTGGCGGACCAAGATCGAAAACAAGGTCGCTGATTGGTGGAAGCTGCTTGAAGAACGGGCTTACGGGAAGGCCGATCCTGTCAATCCGCAACTGGTCGCGTGGGAACTTTCTACACGATTGCCAGACAACGTCATACTCACAAGCGATTCCGGTTCTTGCGCCAACTGGTATGCCCGCGACATCAAGATGAAGGCAGGCATGATGGGGTCGCTTTCAGGCGGGCTAGCATCGATGGGAGCAGCCGTTCCATACGCCATCGCCGCCAAGTTCGCCCATCCGGATCGGCCGGTTGTTGGCCTGGTTGGAGATGGCGCGATGCAGATGAACAATATGGCCGAGATGATCACCGTGTCGAAATACTGGCACGAATGGAACGATCACCGCTTCATCATCTGCGTCTTCAACAATGAGGATCTCAATCAGGTGACCTGGGAGCAAAGGGTCATGGAGGGTGATCCCAAGTTTGAAGCATCCCAACGCATCCCGGACGTTCCTTACCATCGCTTCGCCGAACTGATCGGCTTGAGAGGGTTGTTCGTCGAGCGGCCGGAAGATCTCGGAGCAGCATGGGACGAGGCTCTCGCTTCAGAGCGACCGGTTATTCTTGAAGTGAAAACAGATCCGGAAATTCCTCCGCTTCCACCGCATTTTACCTTCAAACAGATGAAGAACATGGCCAGCAGCCTCACAAAGGGTGATCCGGAAGGCGGCAAAGTCATTCGCGGTACGCTGCGACAGGTCCTAAGTCCGATCCTTCCAGGCAAGAAGGAATAACAGGCTGGCCGTCTCAACTGCACTCCCTGGTGTCAGTGCGATTCCCGCTGGGCAGGGATCGCAAGGGTGTGCGGAAAAAATCTCTAACTGGATGATGCCAACCGCCTTCACCGTCGCCAAAAGCAGTGCGTCAGCCTGCGGCGACGATGTGGATCGGCGCGAATTGTCGGGATTGTCCTTCAGCGCGCGGGGATCGAGTTTGAGGATCTGCATGTGATTCACTCCTCCCCGGGTTTCGGAACCGGCACATCAGCGGTCACTTCCTGCCTTCAGGTCTTTCCGAAGACATCTTCCGGAGCGCAGGGCGGGCGGGCCCGCGCAACTGCGCCCGAGCGGCCCTGCCGGTCCGGGCGAGCGGGGCGAAGCCGTGCGAGAACGACCGGCAAGGGGGGCGGAGG